>NZ_JBIWPA010000017.1:89105-181846 GCF_044768035.1 Kitasatospora sp. NPDC101176 | reverse complement strand
CGGCCGCATCGTCGACGAACTCCACACGCCCACCGCCGACACCGTCCTGGACCGCATGCGCCGCTTCGACGCCAAGGGCCGCACCAGCTGAGCCCACGACAAGTCAGGGCCCGCCGGCCCGCCGCCACTCCGCGAACCCCAGGACGCCCCATGTATCGCACCGCACTGCGCAACGTGCTGGCCCACAAGGGCCGACTCCTCATGACGGCCCTGGCCGTCATGCTCGGCACCGCCTTCGTGGCGGGCACCATGGTCTTCTCCGACACCTTCGGCAAGGCCATGCGGGACAGCAACTCCAAGAGCTACTCGGACGTCTCCGTCCAGGTCGTCGACCGCTCGGCCGGCTCCCAGGCCAGCGCCCGGGAGAAGAGCGAGGGCAGCGCCGCCTCGCTCACCGACGCCACCGTCCAGCAGCTGGCCGCCCTGCCCGGCACCGCCAACGCGCGCGGCGTGGTCAGCGGCTTCACCGGCGTCGCCGACCGGAGCGGCAACCTGATCGGCCAGGCGTGGTCCGCCAAGGGCGCCAACTTCGCCCCCGGCGCGGACGGCAAGGACACCCGGTACCCGATCGCCGAGGGCCAGGGCCCGAAGAACGCCAAGGAGATCGCGCTCGACCGCAAGACCGCCGACGAGGCGGGCTACAAGGTCGGCGACACCGTCCGGGTCGCCGCCAACGGCCCGGTCATCGAGGCGAAGCTCACCGGCGTCTTCACCACCGACGACCCGGTGGTGAGGACGGGCGGGACGCTCACCCTCTTCGACCGCGCCACCGCCCAGCAGCTGCTGCTGGAGCCCGGCCGCTACAGCAGCGTGGTGCTCACCGCCAAGCCCGGCGTCACCGACGACGCGCTGCTCGCCCAGGTCCAGCCCAAGCTGTCGGCCGGCAAGCACTTCGACGCCGAGACCGGTGAGCAGCTCAAGGCCGACGAGCAGAAGATGATCACCGACGCCACCAGCGCGCTGCGCACCGTGCTGCTCGCGTTCGCCGGTATCTCGCTCTTCGTCGGCATCTTCATCATCGCCAACACCTTCACCATGCTGATCGCCCAGCGCACCAAGGAACTCGCCCTGCTCCGGGCGATCGGTGCCAGCCGCAAGCAGGTCACCCGCTCGGTGCTGGTCGAGGCCCTGGTGATCGGCACCCTCGCGGCCGTGGCCGGCCTGCTCGCCGGTGTCGGGATCGGCGCCGGGATGCAGTCCCTGATGCGCGTGTTCAACGAGAACATGCCGCAGGGCTCGCTGGTGATCAAGCCGCTCACCGTCCTGGTGACCCTCGTGGTCGGCGTCCTGGTGACGGTCCTGTCGGCCGTCCTGCCGGCCCTGCGCGCCGCCCGGATCGCCCCGGTGGCCGCGATGAGCAGCGGCGACCAGCCGGTGAGCCAGAAGAGCCTGGTGGTCCGCAACACGATCGGCTCGCTGCTCGCCGCCGGCGGCCTCGCACTGATCGGCTACGGCGCCTCGACCGGGAACGACACCGGCCGGATACCGGTCGCGCTCGGCGCCTTCCTGGCCCTGATCGGCGTGTTCGTGCTGCTGCCCCTGCTCTCCCGCCCGATCATCGCCCTGATCGGTCCGGCGCTCCGCAAGCTGGCGGGCACCCCGGGGAAGCTGGCCCAGCAGAACTCCGTCCGCAACCCGCGCCGCACCGCGGCGACCGCCGCGGCGCTCACCATCGGCCTGACCCTGGTCAGCGGCCTCACCGTGATCGGGGCCTCGGTCACCGGCGTGATCGACAGGTCCATCACCAACTCGATGAAGGCCGACTACCTGGTCGGGGCCGCCAACGGCATGCCGCTGTCCGACCAGGTGCCCGCCGAGATCGCCAAGGCACCCGGCGTCACCGCCTCCTCGCCGCTGACCGAGGTCTACTGGCAGCTGAACGGCACCACCAAGGCGATCAGCGGTGTGAACGCCGACAGCTTCGACCAGCTCGCCTCGGTCAAGCTGACCAGCGGTTCCACCGGCGCGCTCGGCAAGGGCCAGCTGCTGGTCGACCAGGACGTCGCCACGAAGTTCAACGTCACCACCGGCTCGACGCTGACCGTGACCTACCCGGACGACTCCACGGGGCAGCTCACCGTCGGCGGCGTCTACGAGAAGGGCGGCGTCCTCGGCCCGGTCGTCCTGGCCAACAGCGAGGTCCTCAAGCACGAGGCCAAGCCGTACATCTCGGACATCCTGGTCAAGGGCAAGGACGGTGCCACCGCCGCGCTCAAGCAGTCCATCAAGGACGCCACCGGCGCCAACCCGGTGATCCAGGTCAAGTCCATGCAGGACGTCCGGGACGGCTTCAGCCAGGCCATCACCTTCGTGCTGAACCTGATGTACGGCCTGCTGGCGATGTCGGTGCTGGTCGCGATCCTGGGCGTGGTCAACACGCTGGCGATGTCGGTCTTCGAGCGCAAGCGCGAGATCGGGATGCTGCGGGCGATCGGCCTGGACCGCCGGGGCATCAAGCGGATGGTCCGTCTGGAGTCCGTGGTGATCTCGCTCTTCGGCGCGGGCGTCGGCATCCTGCTCGGCTGCTTCATCGCCTGGGCGATCAACGGCACGCTGAAGTCCAGCCTCGCCGGTCTGACCACCGTCCTGCCGTACGGCCAGCTGGCGATGTTCCTGGGCCTGGCCGGCCTGGTCGGCCTGGTGGCCGCGATCTGGCCGGCCCGCCGGGCCTCCAAGCTGGACATCCTGGAGAGCATCAAGACCGACTGACACCGGACACCGGAACGCGAGGAGCCCCTGCCAGAGGGTCGGCAGGGGCTCTTCGCTACTTCTGTACTCCGCCCGGTCGCACGGCCGGCTGAGCACCACGGAGGTCGTGGTCCGGCGACACTGCCGGGCGGAGGGCCTCCGACTCATACCCCGGTGCTCCCACACCGGGGCCTCAGTCGCTTACTTGCTCGCGAGTTCCTTCTCGGCGGCCGGCTTGGCGGCCTCCACGGGCTTCGTGGGCGGGGTGACCTCCTGGATCGGGAGCTGCGGCTTCTCCATCTGGGAGAGGCCGACCATCTCGCGCTTCAGGAACATCGCCAGGGTCCAGTCGGTGAAGACGCGGACCTTGCGGTTGACGGTCGGGACCATCGCACCGTGGTACAGGCGGTGGAACCACCAGGCCGGACGGCCCTTCAGCTTGTACTTGCCGAAGAGGATCGCCACGCCCTTGTGCAGGCCGAGACCGGCGACCGCACCCAGGTTCTTGTGCTTGTACTCCTTCTGCGGGAAGCCGCGCATGCCGGAGATCACGTTGTCACCGAGGACGACGGCCTGGCGGCAGGCGTGCTGCGCGTTCGGCGGGCACCAGGCGCCCTCGCCGGCGGCGAGGTCCGGGACCTGGGCGTTGTCGCCCGCGGCCCAGACGTAGTCGAAGCCCTGGACCTGGAGGGTCGGCGCGGTGTCGACGTGGCCGCGCGGGCCCAGCGGCAGGCCGAACTCGGCCAGCACCGGGTTCGGCTTCACGCCGGCCGTCCACACGATCGTGGAGGCGTCCATCTCCAGGCCGTTCTTCAGCACGACGTGGCCGTCGACGCAGGAGTCCATCGAGGTCTCGATGTAGACCTCGATCTGCCGCTCCTCGAGCTTCTCCTTGGTCCACAGACCGAGGTCCGGGCCCATCTCGGGGAGGATGCGGTTGGCGGCCTCGACCACGACGAAGCGCATGTCGTCGCGGCTGACGGTCCGGTACAGCTTGGACGCGTCGCGCGCCATGTCCTCGATCTCGGCGATCGTCTCGATGCCGGCGAAGCCGCCGCCGATGACGACGAAGGTCAGGGCCTTGCGGCGGACCTCCTCGTCGGCGGTGGACTCGGCCTTGTCGAGCTGGGCCATGACGTGGTTGCGGAGGCCGATGGCCTCCTCGACCGTCTTCATGCCGATGCCGTGCTCCGCCAGACCCGGGATCGGGAAGGTGCGGGAGACCGAGCCGGTCGCGACGACCAGGTACTCGAAGGGCAGCTCGTAGCTGTCGCCGGCCGCGGGCTGGATCGTGGCGACCTTGCGGGCGTGGTCCACACCGGTGACCGCACCGGTGAGCACCTCCGCCTTCTTGAGGGCGCTGCGCAGGGGCGCGACGAGGTTGCGGGGCGCGACGTTGCCGCCGGCCGCCTCGGGGAGGAAGGGCAGGTACGTCATGTACGACCGCGGGTCGACGACCGTGACGGTCGCTTCGCCGTAACGCATCTTCTTGAGGATGCGCATCGCGGCATACAGGCCGACGTAACCACCGCCGACAATGAGGATGCGAGGACGCTCCGTGGTGCTCATATCGGAAAGTATCCAGCACCGTTCGGAGCAGCCTTCGTGAGCCCGGTCACAAGCTCCTGGACACCCCGTGCTACACTGCGCGGCCGCAAAAGCGGCCCGGGGCCCCCTGCTCACGGCCCCGCGCACACCCCCGTGAGCCCACGCCGGAGCACCACCCTGCTGAGCAGCAACGATCCGTACAGGGCCTGGGTTCCCGCCGATGATTTCGATTTTCAAACCTCAGCCGAGGCCTGGCCTGCGATCCAGCGGTCGTCACGGGGAGCGAGCCTTCAGTCCCACATTTCGGACATGGCGGGCGGGCGACCGCGGCGAAAGGCCGGATCGTCACGTGAAGAAATTCACGAAGTTTTTCGCCCGGGCCCGGGCGCGCCCCGGCCCCGGGCCCCCCGAGGGGGCGCCGGGGCCGGTTCGGTAAGTCCCACCGGGCGTCAGGAGGCCATACTCCAGGCGATGCCGTCCAGGATGTCGTGCTCGCTGACGACCACCTCGGCGGCGCCGGTCCGCTCCATGATCTCCAGCAGTTCGAGCGCGCCGGCCGCGATCACGTCCACCCGGCCCGGGTGCATCGACGGGATGGCGGCGCGCTCGGCGTGGGTGGCGGCCAGCAGCTCCCGGGCGATCCCGGCGACCCGCTCCCGGCTGATCCGCGAGTGGTGGATCCGCGCCGAGTCGTAGGCGGGGAGCTCCTGGGCGATGGCGGACACCGTGGTGACCGTCCCGGCCAGGCCGACCAGGGTGGCCGCCCCGGTCAGCGGCACGACCTCCGCGGCCTTGTCGAGCTCGGCCCGCACGTGCGCCCGGGCGGTCTCGACCTGCTCCGCGGAGGGCAGCTCGGCGCCGCCGAAGTGCCGCTCGGTGAGCCGGACGCACCCGATGTCCACCGAGCGGGCGGCCTGCACGTCCGTGCCGCCCAGGACGAACTCGGTCGAGCCGCCGCCGAGGTCGAACACCAGGTACGGCGCCGGGAACTGCCCGCCGGTCAGCTCCTTGGTGGCGCCGGTGAAGGACAGGTGCGCCTCCTCCTCGCCGCTCACCACCTCGGGCTCCACGCCCAGGGCGTCGCGCACGCCCTTGACGTACTCGTCGCTGTTCTCGGCGTCCCGCGAGGCGCTGGTGGCGACGAAGCGGGTGCGCTCCGGGCCGACGCCGAAGCCGGCGATGACCTCGCGGTACTCGCGGCAGGCCGCGAAGGTGCGGGCCAGCGCGTCCGGGTGCAGCCGGCCGGTCTGGTCCACGCCCTGGCCCAGCCGGTTGACGATCATGCGGCGGTCGAGATCGGTGATCTCCCCGGTCTCCGGGTCCAGGTCGGCGACCAGCAGGCGGATCGAGTTGGTGCCGCAGTCGATCGCGGCCACGCGCGTCATGCTCACTCGGACTCCCCCTCGGCGTCACCGGCGGCGGCCCCGCCGGAGGCCGTCTCCTCCGCGGCGAGCCGCTTCGCGGCGCGCTCGGCGGTGAGCTGCTGCTTGGCCTCGATGACGGCCTGGTGGTCCTGCTCCTTGGCCCGGTTGCGGGCGACCCTCGCGCCCGCGGCCTCGACCTCGGCCGGGGAGACGCAGGGGCCCTTGGCCCACCAGTCCTCCAGCATGCCGATCGCCTCGTCGCCGAGCGGGTTGACGCCCTCGCCGGCCGCCAGCGAGTGGCCGACCAGCACGTGCAGGCACTTCACCCGGTCCGGCATGCCGCCGGCGCTCGGGAAACCTTCCAGCACCTCGATGGCGTCGCGGCGGGCGATGTAGTCCTCGTGCGCCTTCTGGTAGGCGGCGGCCAGCTCCGGGTCCTCGGCGAGCCGGGCGGTCTGGTCCTTCATCACGCCGTCCGCCTCCAGGGTGCCGATCAGCGAGGCGGCCTTGGGGCAGGTCAGGTAGTAGAGCGTCGGGAACGGCGTGCCGTCGGGCAGCCGGGGTGCCGTCTCCACGACGTCCGGGTTGCCGCAGGGGCAGCGGTGCGCGACGCCGCGCAGGCCGCGCGGCACCCGGCCGAGCTGGGCGGCGATGGCCGCGACGTCGGCGTCGGAGACGTTGGGGTGGTTCTCAGTGGTCATGGGGGGAGGTGTCTCCAGCGGGGGACGGTGGGAGCGGACGGGGGGTGGCGGGGGCCAGCGCGGCGGTGTCGGCAGCGTCCACCGAGTCCCAGATGCTGGCGTACCAGGGCTTGGCGGCCTTCACCGGGCCGGTGGCCGAGCCCTCGGAGGGGCCGGGGCCGGCGGCGGACGCGGAGGGCTGGGCGGCGGCCTGGCCGGCCGGGTCCACCGCGATGTACGGGGTCTCCCCCGGCATCGCGTAGTGCAGCCGGGCGCGGGCCTGCGCCCTGACGTACTCCGGGTCCTGCCAGCGGGCCTTGTCCCGGCGCAGCTGCTCGACCTGCTGGCGCGCGTGGTCGGCCTTCGCCCGTTGGGCGGAGATCTCGGCGCGCTGGGAGATGAACTGCCGCGTCGGGTAGGCGAGGATCGCCACCAGCGAGCAGAGCACCAGGACGAGGACGGTCGCCCGGCTCGTGAACCGAGGCCGGGCCGCCAAGCCCGGGATCCTCCAGCCTGCCATCTCCCGTATCCCCTCCTGGTCGCGACGGTGCCCCGCCGTCCACCCTACGGGGTGAACGGCGGGGCACCGGTCAGGCTTGCGCGACCTCGCGGTCTCAGCCCTCGTGCTTGAACCGCGGGAAGGCGCCGCGGCCGGCGTACTCGGCGGCGTCGTCGAGGATCTCCTCGATGCGCAGCAGCTGGTTGTACTTGGCGACGCGCTCGGAGCGGGCCGGGGCACCGGTCTTGATCTGGCCGCAGTTGGTGGCGACGGCCAGGTCGGCGATGGTGACGTCCTCGGTCTCGCCGGAGCGGTGCGACATCATGCAGCGGTAGCCGTTGCGCTGGGCCAGCTCGACGGCGTCCAGGGTCTCGGTCAGCGAACCGATCTGGTTCACCTTCACCAGCAGCGCGTTGGCGGTGCCGGTCTCGATGCCCTTGGCCAGGCGGGCCGGGTTGGTGACGAACAGGTCGTCGCCGACCAGCTGGACCTTGTCGCCCAGCTTGACGGTCATGGCCTTCCAGCCGTCCCAGTCCGACTCGTCCAGCGGGTCCTCGATGGAGACCAGCGGGTAGGCGGCGACCAGCTCGGCGTAGTACTCGATGAGCTCGGCGGCGGAGAGGGCCTTGCCCTCGAACTGGTAGGCGCCGTCCTTGTAGAACTCGGAGGCGGCCACGTCCAGGGCCAGCGCGACGTCCCGGCCGGGCACGTAGCCGGCCTTCTGGATGGCCTCGGTGATGAGGTCCAGGGCCTCGCGGTTGCTGTCCAGGTTCGGCGCGAAGCCGCCCTCGTCGCCGAGGCCGGTGGACAGGCCGCGCTCCTTCAGCACGCCCTTGAGGGTGTGGTAGACCTCGACGCCCCAGCGGACGGCCTCGGAGAAGGACTCCGCGCCGATCGGGGCGATCATGAACTCCTGGATGTCGACGTTGGAGTCCGCGTGCGAGCCGCCGTTGAGGATGTTCATCATCGGCACGGGCAGCACGTGGGCGTTCGGGCCGCCCAGGTAGCGGAACAGCGGCAGGTCGCTGGCCTCGGAGGCGGCGTGCGCCACGGCCAGCGAGACGCCGAGGATCGCGTTGGCGCCGAGCGAGGACTTGTCCGGGGTGGCGTCCAGGTCGAGCATGGCCTGGTCGATCAGGCGCTGCTCGGTGGCGTCGTAGCCGACCAGCTCCGGGCCGATCTGCTCGATGACGGCCAGGACGGCCTTCTCCACGCCCTTGCCGAAGTAGCGGTTCTTGTCGCCGTCGCGAAGCTCCAGGGCCTCGAAGGCTCCGGTGGAGGCACCCGACGGGACAGCGGCACGGCCGGTGCTGCCGTCGTCGAGGCCCACCTCGACCTCGACCGTGGGGTTGCCACGCGAGTCGAGGATCTCACGGGCTACGACGACATCGATGGACGGCACGAGGCATCTCCTTGCGGAAGCAGGGTCCGGCTGACGTTGGTGCTGCCGGCGGGACGATTGCGGAGTCGTTACGACCAGAGCCTAACCGCCCGGACCCCCGGGGCCACGCTGGCCTCGGTCCCGTCTCAGCGTGTGGCCGCACTACCCACCGGTAGTTCACCCGCCCGCCCGGGCGAACCGGCCCGAATCCGGGCGGAGGGGGACGGATCCCGCCCCCTCCGCCCGGCGGGCGGGAGCGGCTCAGCCGAGGTGCAGGACCTGGCCGGGCATGATCAGGTTCGGGTCGCCGCCGACGGTGCCGCGGTTGCCGTCGTAGACCGACCGCCAGCCGCCGGTGACGCCCTGGGCGGCGGCGATGGTCGACAGCGTGTCGCCGGACCGGACGGTGTAGTCGTGGCCGCCCTGCGCGGCGGCCGGGGCGGTGCGCACGGCCGGAGCGGGCTGGGCGGCCTGCGGCGCGTAGTGCTGCTGGGCGGCGGCCTGCGGCGCGAACTGCTGGTAGACGCTCTGGTGGCTGGTCCAGTACCAGGTGCCGTTGTTCTGGTACCAGAACACCTTCGCGTCGGCGTCCCAGCCGGCCTTGCCCGAGAAGCCCGGGGCCTGCGGCTGCGCCTGCTGCGGCGCGGGCTGCTGGGCGGCCGGCTTCGGGGCGGCCGGCTGGGCGGGCTTGGCGGCGGGCTGCGCCGGCTTGGCCGCGGGCTGGGCCGGCTTGGCGGCGGGCTTCGCGGCGGCGGGCTTGTCGTCCGAGGAGGTGTCGACGCTCGCCGGCGCGCCGCCCTTGCTCAGGCCGGCCTTCTGCGAGCAGACCGGCCAGGCGCCCGGCCCCTGCGAGGCGAGGACCTTCTCGGCGACGGCGATCTGCTGGCCCTTGCTGGCCTGGTTGGCCTGCGGCGCGTACGCGGTGCCGCCGTACGCCTTCCAGGTGCCGGAGGTGAACTGCAGGCCCCCGTAGAAGCCGTTGCCGGTGTTGATGCTCCAGTTGCCACCGCTCTCGCACTGGGCGACGGAGTCCCAGGCGGAGGCCGGGGCGGCGGAGGCGCCGGTGGCGGTGAGGATCGGCATCGCGAGTCCGACGCCGGCCACACCGGCGACGGCGATGGCCTTCTCGGCCTGGGTACGACGACGGTGGCGGCCAGTTCCAACGAACAGCATGAAGGTCCCTCTCCGCACGCCTGCGAGGTGAGCTGTCGGGTTCGGACCGGGAGGTGGCCCGGCCGCCGTCAGCGGAAACGATTCCGCTCGGGCGGCTTCACCCCAAGCCGTGGGGAAACGGCAACAAACCTGGTTCCCCCGCCCCTGCCCAGGGTTCTGGTCGGTTTCCCGTGACGCGGCGGGCAGGATTCGGCGTCCCGCGCACGAGGTCCGCAGCTGCGAACTCCAGGGAGAGTAGACAGATCCTCAGACCAATCACAAGCTCATATCACCGATATCACACAGAAATCACGACCCGCGCTCGATCGCCCACCAACCGTGCGGCTATGTCCGGATTGATGGAGGTTCAGCCACCGCTCCAACGGCCGCCGGCGACACCCAGTCAGCGTGTCGGAGGGTCCGAAGGTTCCCGGGGGACGGCCGGCGGCGCGTGCGGGGAACGGCTCTCCGGGCTGAATTCCACCGGGAGTTCCCGCAGTCCCCGCATGATCAGGCCACCGCGCCAGCGCAGATTCTCCGGCCTTTCCGCCAACTGCAGATCCGGCAGCCGGGAAAGCAGCGTGGCCAGCGCGCTCCGGCCCTCCAACCGGGCCAGCGGGGCCCCGATGCAGTAGTGGATCCCATGGCCGAAACCCAGGTGCGGGTTGTCCGTTCGCGCCAGGTCCAGGGTGTTCTCGTCCGAGAACCTGGCCGGATCCCGGTCCGCCGCGGCCAGCACCACCAGCACCGGGTCCCCCACCGGGATGTCCACCCCGCCGATCGACACCGGCCGGGTCGCGAACCGCCACGTCGCCAGCTCCACCGGCCCGTCGTAGCGCAGCAGTTCCTCGATCCCGGTCTCCAGCAGCGCGCTCTCGCCGCGCGCCACCGACTCCTGCAGCAGCCTGCGCTGCTCCGGGTTGCGCAGCAGCGCGTACGTCCCGTTGCCGATCAGGTTGACGGTCGTCTCGAAGCCCGCGAACAGCAGGATGAAGGCCATCGCGGCGGCCTCGTTCTCGGTCAGGTGCTCCCCGTGGTCGCTCGCCCGGATCAGGCCCGAGATCAGGTCGTCCCCCAGGTCCGCCCGCTTGCGGTGGATCAGCTCCAGCAGGTACGCCCGCATCCGCTTCACCGCCCGGCCCACGCCGCCGCGCTGGCCGCCGCCGTGCCGGATCATCATCCCCGCCCAGTCGCGGAAGTCGTCCTGGTCCTCGGCCGGCACGCCCAGCATGTCGCAGATCGCGTAGATGGGGAGCGGGAACGCGAACTCGTGGATCAGGTCCGCCGACCCGCGCTGCGCGAAGCCGTCGATCAGGCGGTCCGTGAGCTGCTGCACCCGCGGCTCGAACTCCGCGACCCGGCGCGGCGTGAACGCCTTCGACACCAGGCGGCGCAGCCGGGTGTGGTCCGGCGGGTCGATGTTCAGCAGGTGCGTCATCAGGTCCGCCTGGCGCTCCCCCGGGATGCCGACCCGGCCCGTGCGGTGGGCCTGCTCGCTGTGGTGCGCCGGGTTCTTCGACAGCCGGCCGTCCGCGAGCGCCTGCCGCGCGTCCGCGTACCGGGTCACCAGCCAGGCCTCCACCCCGCTGGGCAGCGTCGTGCGGTGCACCGGGGCGTGCTCGCGAAGCCAGGCGTAGGCGGGGTACGGATCTGCGGCGAACTCCCAGGTGAAGAGCTGCGGGGCGGTGGGGGCGGGCTGCGCTGACATGGACCGACCGTATCCGGTGCACCGGGGCCCGCCGCCCCGCGGACGCGGGTTCCGCGACGGACCCTTGGACAGGTCTTAACCGTAGGGCGGGCGTGAGCCTGGTCACCTGAGGGGTAATCCCTGTTGCGGAGGGTCAGGTCGTGCCTACGATCCTCCGCAGAAATCGTGGGCGCCGGTGCGGTGTCGCCCACAGGGAGGAGCAGACCATGCGGGTGAGCGGGGCAGTCGTCGTCATCGCGGTACTCGACGGCGGGTCGGGAGCCGACCTCGCCCGCCGGTTCACCGCGGCCGGCGCCGCCGGTGTGCTGATCGCCGACCAGCACGTCGGCGTGGCCGAGGACCTCGCCACCGAGCTCGACCGGCCGGGCTGCCCGGTCGTCGGCGTCGGCGGGGACATCCGCCGCCCCAGCGACGTCGCCGCCCTCGTCGACACCGCCGAGAAGCACCTGGGCCCGATCGACCTGTTCTGCGTGGCCGGCCCCGGCGGCGAGCGGATCGTCTCCCTCGCCGACCTGCCCGACCACCTCGACCTGGAACGCCTCGCCGAGCTGCTCGCGCTCGTCGGCGAGGCGATCGGCGAGGTCGTCCCGCCGCAGCGGGGGCCGGTCGGGAGCACCGCCGCCGCGGCCTGAGCCGGCCCCTCCGCCCGGCGGCCGGCCGGCTACTCGGCGGCCGGTTCGAGGCCCTCGGCCGCGCGCACCGCGTCCCGGTACCCGCGCGCGGCCGACCGCAGCGCCGCGTCCACGTCCACCCCGGCGTCGTACGCCCGCTGCACGACCGCCACCAGCAGCCGGCCCGCCGACTCCGCCGTCAGCCCCCCGGGCAGCTCGTACGGCTCGTCCGGCACGCCCGCGAAACCGGCCTTGCGCACCCGCGACACCAGCTTCGCCGCGTACGCCAGCGACGGCAGCCCGGCCGGCACGCCGTCCAGCACCGACTCCCGGTCCGACTTCTCGGCCGCCTTCAGCTGCTCCCAGTTGGCCTCCACCTCGGCGGCGCCCTCCGCGGTGACGTCACCGAAGACGTGCGGGTGCCGGTAGACCAGCTTGTCGACGAGGTCGCCGGCCACGTCGTCGATCGAGAACGCCTCCGACGGGTGCTCCTCGGCGATCCTGGAGTGGAAGAAGACCTGGAGCAGCACGTCCCCCAGCTCCTCGCGGAGCGTCTCCCGGTCCCCCTCCTCGATCGCCTCGACGAGCTCGTACGCCTCCTCGACCAGGTACTTCACCAGGCTCTCGTGCGTCTGCTCGGCGTCCCACGGGCAGCCGCCCGGCGACCGCAGCCGGTCCATCACCGAGACCAGGTCCAGCAGGCGCGCCCCCGGGAGGTCGTAGGAGCCCGGCAGCACCTCGATCTCCGGCACCTCGCCCGCGTGCTCCACGGCCAGCCGGGCCAGGGCGTCCGTGAGCCCCGGATCCCCGTCCGGACTCCCCAGCCACACCGTCGCCCCGGTCTCCGCGGGCGCGGTCAGCAGCCGGGCCAGGGCCGGCGCCGACCCCGGCGCCACCACCTCCACCACGACCCCGGCCTGCCGCACCGCCGCCACCTGCGGGTGCGCCTCGTCCGCCACCAGCACCCGGCCGGCCGACCGCAGGGCCTCCCACGCCGGCCACGCCAGCAACCCGGGGGCCACCCGGTGGGTGGTGGTCAGCAGGATCAACTTCGCGCCCGGAACATTCGTCGTCACACCCCCGAACCTACCCGTCCGCGCCCCCGCCCCGGGCCGGAGAAGGGCAACTGCGCCCGGCTCCCGGCCGGCCGCCGCGGACACGCGACGGCGGTCCCGGGCCGGGCCCGGGACCGCCGTCGCCCGCCGCCGGGCACTACTTCCTCGAACCCGCCAGGTCGTCGAACATCGCCGACAGGAACTCGCCGCACCAGCCCAGCAGCTCCCGGCCGACCAGCGGCTTGCCGCCGATCCGCCCGGTGCTCGGCCGCGGCACCAGCAGCTGCTGGGCGGCCGCCTTGACCTGGCTGCGCGGGTAGAGCCGGTTCAGCCGCAGCTGCTGGGACTCCCGCAGCTCCACCGGCCCGAACCGGACGTTGGCACCCTGCAGGGTGATGTCCGCGATGCCGCACCGCCGGGCGTACAGCCGCAGCGCCGCGACCATCAGCAGGTTCTCCACGGGATCGGGCAGCTTGCCGTAGCGGTCGGTCAGTTCGTCCCGGACGTGCTGGATGTCCTCCTCGGAGTTGACCGCGGCGATCGAGCGGTACGCCTGCAGCCGCAGCCGCTCGCCGGGCGCGTAGTCGTGCGGCACGTGCGCGTCGACCGGCAGCTCGATCTTCACCTCCAGCGGCTCCTCCTCCGGCTCGCCGCCGTTCGCCAGCGACTCGCGGAACTCGGCCACCGCCTCGCCGACCATCCGCATGTAGAGGTCGAAGCCGACGCCCGCGATGTGCCCGGACTGCTCGCCGCCGAGCAGGTTGCCGGCGCCGCGGATCTCCAGGTCCTTCATCGCGACGTACATGCCGGCGCCCATCTCGGTGTGCTGGGCGATGGTGGCCAGCCGCTCGTGCGCCGTCTCGGTGAGCGGCTTCTCCGGCGGGTACAGCATGTAGGCGTAGCCGCGCTCGCGGCCGCGGCCGACCCGGCCGCGCAGCTGGTGCAGCTGGGAGAGGCCGAAGGTGTCGCCGCGCTCGACGATCAGGGTGTTGGCGTTGGAGATGTCGATGCCGGACTCCACGATCGTGGTCGACACCAGGACGTCGAACTCCTTCTCCCAGAAGTCGACGACGACCTTCTCCAGCTGGGTCTCCCCCATCTGCCCGTGCGCGGTGGCGATCCGCGCCTCGGGCACCAGGTCCTTGAGCCGGGCGGCCGCCTTGTCGATCGACTCCACCCGGTTGTGGATGTAGAAGACCTGGCCCTCGCGCAGGAGTTCGCGCCGGATCGCGGCCGAGATCTGCTTCTCGTCGTACGGGCCGACGAAGGTCAGCACCGGGTGCCGCTCCTCCGGCGGGGTGGTGATGGTGGACATCTCGCGGATGCCGGTGACGGCCATCTCCAGGGTGCGCGGGATCGGCGTCGCGGACATCGTGAGCACGTCCACGTTGGCCCGCAGCTTCTTCAGCTGCTCCTTGTGCTCGACGCCGAACCGCTGCTCCTCGTCGACGATGACCAGGCCGAGGTCCTTGAACCTGGTCTCGGAGGAGAACAGCCGGTGGGTGCCGATGACGACGTCCACCGAGCCCTCGAACAGCCCCTCCAGCACGGCCTTGGCCTCGCCGTCGGTCTGGAAGCGGGACAGCGCCCGCACCGTCACGGGGAAGTTGGCGTAGCGCTCCGCGAAGGTCGAGAAGTGCTGCTGCACCAGCAGCGTGGTCGGCACCAGCACCGCCACCTGCTTGCCGTCCTGCACCGCCTTGAAGGCCGCCCGCACCGCGATCTCGGTCTTGCCGTAGCCGACGTCGCCGCAGATCAGCCGGTCCATCGGGACGGACTTCTCCATGTCCGCCTTGACCTCGGCGATGGTGGTCAGCTGGTCCGGCGTCTCCGCGTAGGGGAAGGCGTCCTCCAGCTCGCGCTGCCACGGGGTGTCCGGGCCGAAGGTGTGGCCGGGTGCGGCCATCCGGGCCGAGTAGAGCTTGATCAGGTCGGCGGCGATCTCCTTGACCGCCTTCTTCGCCCGCTGCTTGGTCTTCGCCCAGTCCGCGCCGCCCAGCCGGTGCAGCGTCGGGGCCTCGCCGCCGACGTACTTGGTGACCTGGTCGAGCTGGTCGGTCGGCACGAACAGCCGGTCGCCGGGGTGGCCGCGCTTGGCGGGGGCGTACTCCAGCACCAGGTACTCGCGGGTGGCACCCTGGACGGTCCGCTGCACCATCTCGACGTACCGGCCGACGCCGTGCGCCTCGTGGACGACGTAGTCGCCGGCCACCAGGGCCAGCGGGTCGATCGCGTTGCGGCGGCGGGAGGGCATCCGGCGCATGTCCTTGGTGGAGGACCGCTGGCCGGACAGGTCGGTCTCGGTGATGACGGTGAGCTTGAGGGCCTCGTCGACGAAGCCGTGCTCGATCGAGCCGCAGGAGACGTGGACGACGTCCCGGGTCGGCGCCTCGGCGAGGTCGGCGACCAGCCGGGCCGGGATGCCCTCGTTGCCCAGCACCTCGGCGAGCCGGGAGGCGGGCCCGTGGCCCTCCGTCACCATGACGACCCGCCAGTCGGCGGCCAGCCGCTCCTTGGCGTCGGCGATCGCCCGGGCGGTGTCGCCGCGGTAGGCCTCCACGGCGTGCATGCCGAGGGTCAGCGTGTTGGCGTCGAACTCCAGGATGCCGTCGACCGCCGACTCGCTGGTCGCGAAGGGGCTGACCGACCACCAGGGCAGCCCGATCTCGTCGGCGTGCTCGCGCACCTCGGCGAGCGAGCGCAGCGAGGCGGCGGAGACGTCGATCGCCTCCAGGTCGATCGGCCGGTCCCCGCCGGACGCGGCGGCGACCCAGGAGGCGTGCAGGAACTCCTGGCTGGTCGCCACCAGGTCGGCGGCCCGGGTGCGGACCCGCTCCGGGTCGCAGACCACGGTGACCGAGCCGATCGGCAGCACGTCGAGCAGCAGCTCCATGTCGTCGACCAGGACCGGCGCCAGCGACTCCATGCCCTCGACCGCGATGCCCTCGGCGATCTTGTCCAGGATCTCGGCCAGCCCGGGGTGCGCGGCCGACAGCTCGGCGGCCCGCTCCCGCACCTCGTCGGTGAGCAGCAGCTCGCGGCAGGGCGGCGCCCAGAGGCCGTGCTCGGCGATCTCCAGCGAGCGCTGGTCGGCGACCTTGAAGTAGCGGACCTCCTCGACCTCGTCGCCCCAGAACTCCACCCGCAGCGGGTGCTCCTCGGTCGGCGGGAAGACGTCCAGGATGCCGCCGCGGACGGCGAACTCGCCGCGCTTCTCGACCAGTTCGACGCGCGCGTAGGCGGCCGCGGCGAGCCGTCGGGCGACCTCCTCCAGATCGTGCGACTCACTGCGCCGGACGGCCACCGGCTCCAGCTCGGCCAGCCCCTTCACCTGCGGCTGGAGCACCGAGCGGACGGGCGCGACCACCACCTGCACCGGCCCGGCCGCCGGGTCGTCCGCCCGCGGGTGCACGATCCGGCGCAGCACGGCCAACCGGCGGCCGACGGTGTCCGAGCGGGGCGACAGCCGCTCGTGCGGCAGCGTCTCCCAGGCCGGGTACTCGGCGACGGCGTCGGGCGGCAGCAGCGAGCGCAGCGAGGCCGCGAGGTCCTCGGCCTCCCGCCCGGTCGCGGTCACGGCGAGCACCGGACGGCCCCGGTCCCCGGCGGCCCGGCCGGCGAGGGCGCGGGCCAGCGCGGCGATGGCGAACGGCCGGGCCGCGGGCGGTCCGACCAGGTCCAGGTGGCGGCGGCCGCCGGCCGCGGCTCCGGCGGCGGTCGCCGCCTCGATCGCCTCGGCGAGCGCCGCGTCCCGCGCGACGACATCGAGCAGTCCGGTCAGACTCATCTGGGGTCTCTTCTTCGTCCCGTGGCTGGTGCTGCCTCCGGGCGGCGGAGGCCTGCCGGGGCAACGCGAACGGCCCGGCACGCCGAGCGGCCGGGGGTCTCCAGCCTACGCCGCGGCACGGACACGCACGCGGTGTACGACCCGGGCGGGGCCGGGCGGGGACGAACCGCCGCCCCGGCCGCGGCAGGGCCCGCAGGCCGGGCGCCGGAGGGGCCCGCGCGGGCGCCCGGCACCGGCCCGCGGAACGACCGGGGGGCGAGCGCGGCGCGAGCCCGGTGCGACCGCGGACGAACGACCGGACCCGGGGGCCGCCCGGCGGGTGGACGAACCGGCCGGAGCCCGGCTCCGCGATCCGCCACGAGCTGGACATACTCCTGTCACTGGCCGTCCATGGAGATCGCGCACCATGGTGAACGTGCCCGCCGCACCCAACCGTGGGGGATGGCTGTGGCGGCACTGTCGCACCCCCGATGGGGGTCGGAGGTGCGAGGCCGGGCGACCCTGGGTGGGGGCGCCCGCCCAAGCGCCGGGAACCGTGGCGCCCTTTCCTGGAGGGCGCCACGGGTCTCGGCCTCACTCTTTCCCGGGCCCCCCCGCGGCGGTGCCCCGGGCCGCCGGACGTCCGTCGCCCGGTGCCGGTGCCGCGGACAACGGACGGCCTGCGGCCCGCACGGCCGCCGGACGACGCGACCGCCCTGCCGGCCGGGCCGTGCGGCGGGTCAGCGCCGGCGGTAGCTCACCGTGTTCGGGGTGGCGTAGCCGCTGCCGTCGTCCACGATGACGATCTTCGGGATGATCCGGGTCTCGTCCTGCGGCTCCGTTTCGGCGCCCTCGCCCTCCTCCGCGGCGGCGGCCTCCGGCGGCGCGGCCGGCCTCGGCGGCACCGCGGACGGTTCGACCGGCCCGGTCACCACGGCGGCGGGCGCCCGGCCCGCGGAGGACGCGACGGAGGACGCCGTCGCCGAGGAACCCGCGGGGGAGCCGACCACCGGCATCCGCAGCACCGCCGTCGCCTTCTCCCGCCCGGCGGCTCCGGCCGGCTCCGTCCCGGTCTGCTCCGCACCGGCCCGCTCCGCACCGGTCTGCGAGGGCCCGGCCGGCACGACGGCCTTCCGGAGGCCGGCCACCGCGATCTCGCCGGTGTCCGCCTCCGGGTCGACGGACACCGCGTCGGCGACGGCGTCCGCGACCCCGTCCACCGGTCCGGTCGGCGCGGCGGCCGGCGGCTCGGGCTCGATGGCGCCGACCGCCGCGCCGGTGAGCGAGGCGAGGGTGGCCTTGATGTGGTCGAGGTGCTGCTGGACGGTCTCCAGCCGGTTGTCGAACTCGCGCTGCTCGCGCTCGCTCGCCGCGTTGATCCGCTCCGCCTCCCGGCGGGCCTGCTCGACCAGCTGGTCGGCCTTGGCCTGGGCGTCGGTCTCCAGCTGCTTGATCCGGCCGAGCACCGTCTCCCGGTGCTGCTCGGCCTCCTTGACCCGGCGCTCGGCGGTCGAGGAGACCTCGGCGTCCTCGGCGTCGGCCCTGGCCTGCGCCTGGGCGAAGGTCTCGTCGGCCTTCCGGCGCAGTTCGGCGAGCTTGGCCTCGGCCTGCTCGCCGGCCTCGGCGGCGGCCACCCGCACCTTGGCGGCGTAGGCGGTGGCCGCGTCGCGGGCGGTGCGGCTCTCCCGGTCGGCCTCGGCCCGGATGCCCTCGGCCTCGGCGCGGGTGCGCTCGTCGGTGCGCCGGGCGGCCTGGTCGGCCTCGGCGCGGGTGGTGGTGGCGTACTCCTTGGCGACCCGGTCGAGCTCCTGGCCGGCGTCGTAGACCTCGTCGCGGAGGTCCTCGGCGAAGCGCTCGGCCTTCTCCCGGACGGCGCGCGCCTCGTTGCCGGCCATCGCGGCCAGTCCGGCGGCCTGCTCGCTGAGCACCTCGTAGTCGGGTTCCGGAGCCTCCTCGGCGGCCCGGCGGACGTCGGCCAGTCGGGCCTCCATCTGCCGGATCCCGGCGCCGAGCACGCTGAGCCGCTCCCACGCCTCGTCGCGCTGGGCCGTCAGCGCGGCCAGCGTTCGGTCGACCTGCTCGGGCGCGTAGCCGCGCCGGGCAGCGGTGAAGCCGTGCTGGGGGACGGCGTCGCTCATGGGCTCTTCCCCTCGTGTCGCGGGCTGCGGAGCCCATGATCGGACGGAACGGGCGGATCCGGAACCGGTTCTGCGATCCGGTCCGGATCCGGTCGTCAGGCGGACCGGAATGTGTCGAGGACCGGACGAGTAGACCCATCCTCTTGACCTATTTTGCGCAGATCTGGGCGAAACCCCAACGAGGCAGAGCCGCGGCGGCATGCCGAAGGGGTCGTTCCGGACACCGGAACGACCCCTCCCCACCTGCGAGGATCGGCGACGACCCGCTACAGCAGGCCGTCCCAGAACTGCTCCAGCAGCACGGCCCACCAGGTGTCCGCGGTCTGCAGGGCCGCCGGGTCGATCGCGGCGAGCTGGGCCTGGAAGTCGGTCGTCCAACGACCTGCCTGGTCCGGCGTCAGCCCGTACCGCAGCCGCCACATCCGGCCCAGCAGGGCCATCGAGCGGACGAACTCCGGTACACCACTGTTGACGAACCGGGGCGGCTGCCCGGTTCCGTCGACGTCCACGGCGACCACGTGCGCGGTGCCGTACTGGACGCAGAGCTGGCGGCCGTAGTCGTTGCCGAGCACCAGGTAGCCGCCGAAGTCCGGGGCCGCGGGCAGGCCGCGTTCGGCGGCCAGCTCGGCGAGCGTCGGGATCGGCCGGCCCTCCTGCGCCTGGGCCCAGAAGAACGGCCCGAAGTCACGCGGCAGACCGGCCCACATCAGGGACTGCGACACCGGCTCGGGCACGCCCTGGCGGGAGACGGCGCGCTGCTCGTAGCGGAACACGTTCTGGCCGAAGGCCGTCCCGAGTTCCTGGGCGAGCTGCTGCGGCGGGAGCGGCGGCAGCGGCTGGACCGTCCCGGGCGCGGGCAGCGGCACCCGCGACGGGCGGACCCGCTGGGCGCCGGACGCCAGCTGGTGCAGCTCGTCCAGGTGGTCCAGCAGCTCGGCCATGCCGGCCTGCCGGGAGGCGTGGTCACGGCCGTACGCGGCGGTGTGGGTGAGCCGCACGTTCGGCCAGGACGCGGCGATCATGCGGTTGCAGTAGCCGCCCGGCAGGTCGCAGGACTCCAGCTCGGTGTACAGCTCCAGCACCTGCTCCGGCGGCACGTTCAGCCGCCGCAGGTCCTGCAGGATCTTCCACTCCGGGTGCGGCGTGCCGGGCTCGCTGCGGTGCAGCAGCTTCTGCTCGGAGCCGTCCGGGCCCCGGTAGCTGAGCGCGGCGAAGTAGCCGGGGCCGACCGTCGGAACCCCGGGCGGCACGGCGGCCGCGGACGGGCCGGGCACCGGCGCCGCCGGCGGGACGGCCCCGGCCGGGTTCGGGTAGCCGTAGCCGGCCGCGGGCGCGGCGGGGGCCGCCGGGCCGCCGGGCGGCGGCGGGACGGCGGGACCGCCGGACGGCGGGGTCCCCGGGTCGGCCGGGGCGGCGGCCAGCAGGGCCGGGTCGATCGCACCGGCCAGCTGGGTCGCCTCGTACGCCACGCCGCCCGCGGGGGTGCCCTGCGGGGCCGGGGCGGCCGGCGGGGCCTCCGCACCGCGCAGGCCCGCCGGGGGCGGGGGCGGCGGGGCCGAGGCGGCTCCACGGCCGCCGGGGGCGGCGGCCGGCGCGCCGGCGCCCGGGGTCTGCCGCAGCCCGGCGGGCGGGGGCGGCGGCGGGGCCGAGCCCGGGTTGCGGCCGAGCGAGACGCCGTGCGAGCCGCCCTGGCCGGGAGCACCGCCGCGCAGCGCGGCCGGCGGGGGCGGCGGCGGGGCCGAGCCGGGGCCGCGGCCGCCCTGCGGCACCCCGCCCGCCGGGGGCGCGGGCGTCCCGCCGGCCGGGGTGCCGGGGGCCGGGGCACCGGGCAGACCGGCGAGTCCGGGCAGCGAACCGGGCGTGGCGAGCATGGTCGCCGCGTGCTCCACCGGTGCGGCGGGCGCGGCCGGGGCGCCGGGCACGCCGCCGGGCGTGGCGAGCATGGTCGCCGCCTGCTCCACGGGCGCGGCCGGGGCGGCCGGGGCACCGGGCAGGCCCAGCAGGCCCGCCATGGCGTCCGGCGACGCGAGCAGCGTCGGAGCCGGCTCGGCGGCGGGCGCGGGCGCCGGCGGCTGCGGCTGCGGCTGCGGCTGCGGCGCGGCGGGCGTGGGCGCCGGGACGGGCGGCACGCCGTAGCCGCCCTCCGGCGGCATCAGCATGGTCGCGGCCTCGGCGCCGTTCGGCACGGGGGCCTCCGGCCGGTCCGATCCGGTGGTCCGCAGCCCCTCGGGCATCAGGACGGTGGCCGCCTCGGCACCGGGCGGCGGCACCTGGGCGCCGGGCGCCGGGGCGGCCGCGGGGGCCTGCGGCGGGGCGGCGGGCTCGTCGTGGCCGGGCGGCGGAGCGAGCATGGTCGGCGCGTCCCCGGCGGGCCGATCGGAGACCGGCGGCGCGGTCAGCACGGCCGGCGCCGGCGGCTGGGCCGGCGGGCCGGCGGGCGTGGCCGGGGCGGGCACCGGCGCGGGTGCGGGTGCAGGCACGACGGCGGGTTCGGGTACGGGCACCGGCGCGGCGGCAGGTGCCGGGGCACCGGCCGCCCCCAGCCGTTCCGCCTCGGCCGCGATCGCCGCGGCCCCCGCCTCCTGCAGCCACTGCGGCGGGCTGAGCAGGAAGGACGTCGCCTCGACCGGTCCGGGCGCGGGCTTGGCCGCGCCCGCCGGGTTGGCCGCGACCGGCCGCCCGTAGAGCTCCTCGTACTGCCGGACCACCTCGTTGACGGGCAGCGCCGGCCAGAGCGTGCTGGCGCCGGAGTCCCGGGCGATCACCAGCCGCGCCTCACCGGACGAGCCGGACGTGCCGTCCGCCGCACCCGACGGACCGTCCGCCCCCGCGGGCGGCACCGCCCAGCAGACGAAGCCCAGGTCGAACTCGCGGACCCGCACCTCGCGCTGCTGCGCCCGCGGCACCCCGCCGTTGATCCACTCCTCGGCGAGCTCCTGCGCCTGCGCGTACGTCACCACGCCCGGTTCACCCCTGTCCCCATCCTCGTCGTCCCCGCTCGTTCCACCACCGCGACCACGTCAGCCCACCGGGACGGCCCGGGCGAACCCGCCGTCCACCATCAGCTCCGCGACCGTCTCCAGCTCCGGCGGGCTGCCGGCCAGCCGCAGCAGGAAGGCGTCGAAGTCCTCGCCGCAGGGCAGCAGCAGCCGGGCGCAGCGGTCCTCCGGGCTCTCCGCGGCGCCGGTGTCGCGGGCGTCGTCGTACAGGTGGAACCAGACCGAGCCGATCCGGTCCCCGCGGACCTTGAGCGCGATCAGGCCGCCCTGCGCGTAGGCGATGCCCAGGTAGTCCTTGGTGAGGTGGTCGCGCAGGCACTTGTTGGCGTACACGACGTCCTCGGTGCCGTACTCCTCGGTGAGCGTGAGGAACGGCTGGTCGAGCAGCATGCCGAGCTCGGTGTCCAGCGCGACGCCGACCGGGCCGTGGCCGCCGGCCAGCTTGAGGAACGTCCGGTAGGCGCCGGGCAGCCGGTAGCCGAGCCGCTCCTCGGCGTTCTGCACCAGGTCCTCGGGGACGCCGATCGGGTCGCCGCCGTCCTTGGCCAGCGAGAAGTGCACCGGGCGGCGCTCCTGCAGCGGGCGGGTGCCGCGCCGGGTGTGGTCGGCGCCTGAGGTGCTCAGTCCGCCGTGGTGCCGCAGCAGCGCCTTGACCTCGACCGGGACGAGCTCCATCCGCCGCCAGCCGGGGGTGGCCCGGCCGACCGCGTGGTGCCAGGTCCAACCGGGCGGGGTGGCGACGGCGGTGTCCAGGTCGGCCCAGAGCGGGTGGCCCTGGGTGAACAGCGCGGCGTTCGCCGACACGTAGTCCGTCAGCCGCAGCTCGTCCACGCCGAAGCCGTCCGGCGGATCGGCGACCTCGGCCGCGGCGGCCGCGTACGGGCCGAAGTCCGGGTAGCCGTGCTCGTCCACCCTGACCCCGGCGGGGTGCCGCTCGGCCCGGACCGGGTCCGGGAACTGCACCACCTGACCTGCGTACGCCGCGTTCGGTGCGGCGGTGACGCCGGGCCGACCTGTCGTCATCTGGGAGCCCCCACTGGCTGCTGCAAATTCTCGGTGCGCTTGCTGGGCACCAGCCTAGGGCCCGCCGTCAAACCCCCCGCTGGCGGGCGAGGCCGGGGCCTCCGGGCTCCCCGGGCGGGGCGGGCCGGGCGCACGGGGGCCGGGGCGCGCCCTCCACCGACCGACGCGCCCCGGACAGCTCCGGCAGCGCTCTGACGGAGCGAACCGGCCCGCGGGGTGCACGGCCCGCGGGGTGCACGGGCGGCTGGGTGGACGGCCCGCGGGGTACACGGGCGGCGGCGCGAGCGCGCCCGGCGGCGCCCCGGCATCCTGTTCGGGGGCGCTCGCACGCACTGCCGCGCGCCGACGCGGATCGGGTGACGGCCCGCCCGGGCGGCCCCAACGGCCTTTCCGCGCAGCGGATCCGGCCCCGGACGCGGCCGGGCGCAGGGCCGGCCCGAGCGCCCCCGGGCCCGCTGCCGGAACGGTACCGGCCGCCGCCGGGGCCGGACGGCGGTTTCGGGAAATCAGCGGACAAGTCGTGACGGTCCCGTGCGGATCTGGCCGCGGTCCGGCGATGATCGGGTGACCACCCGGCCCGTCCCGTACGCCCGTTCGACGACCCCGCACCCCGGTTGTACGGATGTCGGTGTCATTTGACAGGCTTGCCCCGGACCGGCCCCCACCGGTCCTGACGCCAGCGGGAACGAGGAGGAGGACGACGCATGACCACCGGTGAGCCCGCGGGCCCGCCCGTGCTGCGCCACCACCGCGACAGCCTGCTGCCCGCCGTCGCCGCCGCGCTCTCGCTCAAGGGCGGCGAGGTGCACACCCTGGCGGGCGACAAGGCCGACCGGCGGCCGGTACTGCACCACCTGGTCGGCGGTTTCCTGGACACCCTGCCGGTCGAGGCGCGCGAGCGGTTCACCGGGCGCTGCCCGGAGGCCGTCCTGCTCTCCCAGTACCTGACCGCGGTCGACGGCCGGCGCTCCAAGCGCGCCGCCCGCAAGCCGATGAGCCTTCAGGACGCCCGCAAGGCGCTCAAGGGCTCCCGGATGACGACCGTCCGCATCCGCGAGGAGGGGGATCCGGCGCACGGCACGCACGCCCCGCCGTGCCGCTCCTGCACGCCGATGCTGGAGCACTTCACCGTGCAGAGCGTCGCCGTCGGGCCGCCCGCGCCCTGACCGCGCCCCCGCACGCCCCTGTCCCCGACCCCAGGAGTCCGCCCTGAACCCGCCCAGCCCGCCCCCGCCCCCGCCGGCCACCCTCGCCGCGGGAACCGCCGGGCGGACCCGCCCGCGCTTCCCCGCCGACGTCGCCGCCGAGCTCAAGGCGGCCGGCTGGCACCCCGGCCGCTGGCAGATCCAGCAGGCCGAGGAGTGGGCCGACGCCCTGGTCGGGCACGGCGGGCCGGCCGGCCCGCGGCACGCGGTGTTCCCGGCGGCGGTGGAGGCCTGGGCCGAGTTCGGCGGCCTCGCCTTCGACCTGTCCGGCCCGGGCCGCCAGCTGGCCCGCACCCCGTTCCTGATCGACCCGCTGCGCGGGCTGCACCAGCCGCGGACCCTGCTCGACCTCGGCCGCGCCCTGGGGGCCCAACTGGCCCCGCTCGGCGAGGAGGCCCACGGACAGGCGCTGCTGGCCGTCGACGAGGAGGGCCGGGTCTACAGCCTGGACCACACCGGCGAGTGGTTCCTCGGCCACGGCATCGACCAGGCGATCACCGCGCTCGTGCTCGGCACCGCCCCGGAACGACTGCGCACCGCCGACGAGGTCTAGCGGCCGTCCGGGCCGCGTCCGGCGCACCTTCCGCGCAACGTCCGCCGGGGAGAGGCGGTCCGAGCCCCCGTCAGCGCAGCGGCTCGGCCCGGACGGCCAGCCGGGACGGCAGGACCGCCTCCACCCGGAACCCGCCGTCCGCCTCCGGACCGGACGAGAAGGTGCCGCCCAGCGCGATCACCCGCTCCCGCATCCCGACCAGACCGTTGCCGCCGCTGGGCAGCTCCGCCCCGCCCCCGGCACCGCCCGGGCAGGCGTTCACCACGCTGACCCGCACCCCGTTCGGCGCGTAGGCGAGGAGCACCGACACCTGGGCGCCGCCGGCGTGCTTGTGCGCGTTGGTCAGGCCCTCCTGGACGACCCGGTAGGCCGTCTGCTCGGCCTCGCCGGTGAACTCCTGGCGACTGCCGCTGACGGTCAACGTCACCGCCATGCCGGCCGCCCGCGACTGGTCGACCAGCCGCGGCAGCCCGGCCAGCGAGTCCGGCTCCGGCGGCCGCTCGTCGTCCATCCGCAGCACGCCGAGGATCTCCCGGAGCTCGTTCAGCGCCTGCCGGCCGACCTCGCCCATCAGCTTGGCGCTCTGCGCCGCCTTCTGCGGGTCCTTGGCCGCGATCCGCTCCAGCGCCCCCGCGTGCACCACCATCAGGGACACCCGGTGCGCCACCACGTCGTGCATCTCCCGGGCGATCCGGGTGCGCTCCTCCAGCCGGGCCCGGCGGGCGCGCTCCTGGGCCTGCTCGGCCAGCAGGTCCAGCTCGGCCTCGAGGCCGTGCGCGCGGTCCTTCAGCGAGTCGATCAGCCGCCGCCGCGCGCCCACGTACAGGCCGGTCACCACCGGCGGGACGGTCAGGCCGACGGCGACCAGGACGGCTATCAGCACCTGCCCCCAGAGCGGCGGCTCCTCCACCACGGCATCGCCGGGTGTGAGCATCGAGACCATCATCACGGCGACGGCCTCGGCGAAGGCCAGCGCGGACAGCGACACCACCCGCCAGCGGCGCGAGGGCCACTCCCAGGTCTCCGCCAGGGTGTACAGCGACACCACCAGCAGCAGCACGCCGAGCATCCCGGGCATCGCCACCAGGGTCACCAGCACCGGGACGGCCGGCCAGCGGCGGCGCAGCACCAGCGATCCGCCCGCCAGCGCGCCGAGCAGTGCGAGGCCGGCCACGGCCGTGGAGCTCAGGTGCACCCGGGCGGAGAGGAAGGCGATCGTGCTCAGCGCGCACTCCAGCGCCGCGAGCACCGCCAGCCCGATGTCCAGGAGGGCGCTGCGCGGCCGCTTCCACCACCAGAACGACCGGACCGGCACGCGCTCCCCAGGCGACTTGCTCATGGCCGACAGCCTAAGCGGCAACCCCGTCCCCTCCCCACCGGGATTCTCCCCGACACCCGACCGAGCCCTTCAGTGGTCCAGACCACAGGTCGATTTCGGCGAGACTGTCCGCCATCCGGCCACCTCGCGGACAGCGACCGCCCCGACACCTATGCTGGTCGCGTCGGACAGCGCGGTCCGCACGCGTCACACCCGCCCCACGCGGACGGGACTCCTGACGATGAGCCGTTGCCGAACCCCACCACCTCAGGGAGCCAGCCGTGACCGCTCCGGTCCCCACTCCGGCGGACAGCCCCACCGTCGGCGCCGCCGGCCCAGTCGCCGACAACTCGGCCCTGCGTGCGGACATCCGCCGCCTCGGCGACCTGCTCGGCGAGACGCTGGTCCGCCAGGAGGGCCCCCAGCTGCTGGGCCTGGTCGAACAGGTCCGCCTGCTCAGCCGCACCGACGGCGAGGCCACCGCCGAACTGCTCTCCGACATCGACCTGGACACCGCGGCCAAGCTGGTCCGCGCGTTCTCCACGTACTTCCACCTCGCCAACGTCACCGAGCAGGTGCACCGCGGCCGCGAGTTCGCCACCCGCCGCGCCCGGGAAGGCTCCCTGCTCGCCCAGACCGCCGACCAGCTCGCCGACGCGGACCCCAAGCACCTCGAGGACACCCTCGCCCACCTCGCGGTCCGCCCGGTCTTCACCGCGCACCCCACCGAGGCCGCCCGCCGCAGCGTCCTCAACAAGCTGCGCCGCATCGGCGAACTCCTCGACCGCATCCACCGCGAGGAGATCGCCGCCGGCCTCTCCCACGCCGACCGCGCCCGCACCACCAGCGCCCGCCGCCAGGCCGACCGCCGGCTCGCCGAGGTCATCGACCTGCTCTGGCAGACCGACGAGCTCCGCATCGCCCGCCCCGAGCCCACCGACGAGGCCCGCAACGCCGTCTACTACCTGGACGAGCTCTACCGCGACGCCGTCCCGGAGGTCCTGGAGGAGCTGCACGAGGAGCTCGGCCGGGTCGGCCTGACCCTGCCCGACGGCGTACGCCCGCTCACCTTCGGCACCTGGATCGGCGGCGACCGCGACGGCAACCCCAACGTCACCCCGCAGGTCACCTGGGACGTCCTCAACCTCCAGCACGAGTACGGCATCATGGACGCCCTGGCCGCCGTCGACGACCTGCGCGGCACCCTCTCCACCTCCGAGCGGCTGGCCGGCGCCTCCGTCGAACTGCTCGCCTCGCTCAACGACGACCTGCACCGGCTCCCCGAACTCAGCCCCCGCTACAAGCGCATGAACGCCGAGGAGCCCTACCGGCTGAAGGCCACCTGCGTCCGGCTCAAGCTGGAGAACACCCGCGAGCGCCTCGCCCAGGGCACCCCGCACGTCCAGGGCCGCGACTACCTCGGCACCCGCGAACTCATCACCGACCTGCGGCTCATCCAGGACTCCCTGCGCGCCCACCGCGGCGAACTCATCGCCGACGGCCGGCTCGCCCGCGCGATCCGCACCATCGAGGCCTTCGGCCTGCAGCTCGCCACCATGGACGTCCGCGAGCACGCCGAGGCCCACCACCACGCCCTCGGCCAGCTCTTCGACCGCCTCGGCGAGGAGGCCTGGCGCTACGCGGACATGCCGCGCGAGTACCGGCAGAAGCTGCTCGCCAAGGAGCTCCGCTCGCGCCGTCCGCTCGCCCCCACCCCGGCCCCGCTGGACGCCGCCGGCACCAAGACCCTCGGCGTCTTCAACACCATCCGCGAGGGCTTCGAGCGCTTCGGCGACGAGATCGTCGAGAGCTACATCATCTCGATGTGCCAGGGCGCCGACGACGTCTTCGCCGCCACCGTGCTGGCCCGCGAGGCCGGCCTGGTCGACCTGCACGCCGGCATCGCCAAGATCGGCATCGTGCCGCTGCTGGAGACCACCGAGGAGCTCCAGAAGGCCGACCTCATCCTCGACGAGATGCTGTCGGACCCCTCCTACCGGCTGCTCGTCTCGCTGCGCGGCGACGTCCAGGAGGTCATGCTCGGCTACTCCGACTCCTCCAAGTTCGGCGGCATCACCACCTCCCAGTGGGAGATCCACCGCGCCCAGCGCCGGCTGCGCGACGTCGCCCACCGCTACGGCATCCGGCTGCGCCTCTTCCACGGCCGCGGCGGCACCGTCGGCCGCGGCGGCGGCCCCTCGCACGAGGCCATCCTGGCCCAGCCCTGGGGCACCCTGGAGGGCGAGATCAAGGTCACCGAGCAGGGCGAGGTCATCTCCGACAAGTACCTGCTCCCCTCCCTCGCCCGGGAGAACCTGGAGCTGACCATCTCCGCCACCCTCTCCGCCTCCGCGCTGCACACCGCCCCGCGCCAGGCCCCGGAGGAACTGGCCCGCTGGGACGCCGCGATGGACCAGGTATCCGAGGCCGCCCACACCGCCTACCGCACCCTGGTCGAGCAGGACGACCTGCCGAAGTACTTCTTCGCGGCCACCCCGGTCGACCAGCTGGCCTCGCTGCACCTGGGCTCCCGCCCGTCCCGCCGCCCCGACTCCGGCGCCGGCCTCGACGGCCTGCGGGCCATCCCGTGGGTCTTCGGCTGGACGCAGTCCCGCCAGATCGTCCCCGGCTGGTTCGGCGTCGGCTCCGGCCTCGCCGCGGCCCGCGCGGCCGGCCTCGGCGACGTGCTCGACGAGATGTACGGCCAGTGGCACTTCTTCCGCAACTTCCTGTCCAACGTCGCCATGACGCTGGCCAAGACCGACCTGCGGATCGCCCGCCACTACGTCGAGCAGCTGGTGCCCGCCGAGCTGCACCACGTCTTCGACCAGATCGTCGCCGAGCACGAGCTCACCCTGCGCGAGGTGCTCCGGCTCACCGGCGAGGGCGAGCTGCTGGAGCACAACCCGGTGCTCAAGCAGACCTTCACCGTCCGCGACGCCTACCTCGACCCGATCTCCTACCTCCAGGTCGCGCTGCTGCGCCGCCAGCGCGAGGAGGTCGCGGCCGGCCGCACCGAGGACCCGCTGCGCGCCCGCGCGCTGCTGCTCACCGTCAACGGCATCGCCGCCGGCCTGCGCAACACCGGCTGACGACGGGCACGACGCAGGGGCCGCCGGCACCGTGCCGGCGGCCCCTCCGTCGTTCCGAACCGCCCGTCAGCCCGTCAGGACGACCTCGGCCACCCGCGAGCCGTACCGGGCGAGGATGTCGGCCCGGGCACTCTCCGGCCGCGCGACGTCCACCCGCACGCCGGCACCGTCGTTGCAGACCTGGGTCGAGACGATCTCCACCCCTCGGTCCTTCCAGTAGCCGGTGCCCTCCTCGGTGATGCGCTGCGCCAGCGCGGACAGCTCCGCCCTGGTGCCGACGGCGTCCCGGAACTCCAGCCGCACCTTCGTCGCGTCCACCCGGGCCCGCACCGCCCGGTCGAAGTCGCTCCCGGGCTTGCGCATCACGTAGAGCGTGTGGGTGGCCTGGTCGCTGCAGGCGCCGAAGTACTGGTCCCGGTACGGGCCGACGGCCAGCTCCGCGACCGCCCGGGCCGCCTGGAAGAGGTCCGGGTCGATCGGGAAGCCGCCCACCGGCCGGAAGGCCGGCGACGCGTGCCCCGAGGGCTCGGAGGTGACCGTGCCGAAGGTCCAGGTCCGGCCGGTGGGCATCCCGGTGAACGGCATCCCCGAGGACGGCGCCCCGGTGAACGGCACCCCGGACGAGGGCGCACCCGTGGACGGCAGGCCCGTGAACGGCACCCCGGACGTGGACGGCATCCCCGTGGACGGCACCCCGGACGAGGGCGCACCCGTGGACGGCAGGCCCGGCGGGAGGCCCGAGGGCCCGCCCGAGGACGCCGACGACCCCGGTGAGCCCTGCCCCGCGGGCGGCCGCGGCGGCGTCCAGCCCGGCGTCCGCAGCGAGGTCGGACCGGCCGTGCACCCGTAGATCGGGCCCGCCGCCGCCCAGTCCCCCCCGTCCGCCGCGCCGGTCGCCGCGCCCGACGGGGGCCCGCTCGACGGCCCGCCCACGGGGTGTGCCGCCCCGGCGCCGCCGCCCAGCTGGCTGAGCGCCCCGACCCCCAGCACCACTGCCACCACGGCCGCCGCCCCGCGCAGCGCGGTCAGCCGCCGTGCCCGCCGCCGCCCGGCCTCCCGCAGCCCGGCCAGCGGCGGGATCCCGCCCACCGCCCCGGCCCGTGCCCCGAGCCGGACGACCAGCTCCTCCTCGAACCCGTCCTGCCGCTCAGCCGCCATGCCCCACCATCTCCCTCGCCGGTGCCAGCTCCTCGCGAAGCGCTCTCATCGCCCGCGCCAGGTGCGTCTTCGCCGTGGCCACCGAGCACCCCAGCTCCTGGGCGACCTGCGCCACCGGCAGGTCGACGTAGTAGCGCAGCACCACCACGGCCCGCTGACGCGGCGGCAGCGCCCGCAGCGCCGCCGCGAGGCGTTCGTCCCGCTCGGCCGCCGGCGTGTCCGGGGCGTCCGGCAGCACGGGCGTGAGCACCTCCCGCCGGGTCCGCCGCCAGCGCGACACGTGGGTGCGGACCATCGCCGTCCGGACGTACCCCTCGGCCGCCCCCGGGTCCCGGATCGTCGACCGTTTCGGGTAGACCCGGGCCAGCGCGTCGTGCAGCAGGTCCCGGGCGTCGTGGACGTCCCCGGTGATCAGGTAGGCCCCGCGCAGCAGAGCCTGGTACCGCGCCGAGACGAACTCGTCGAAGTGGTCGGATCCGGTGCCCCCCGGGCGCATCGATTCGCGCTTCATACCCCCAGGACGCCCCCGGCCCCGAAAACGGATGACAGGACGGGCCACCGGACCGGTGACCGGACGGATCACCGGACGGATCACCGGACGACGAAGGGCCGGCGCCCACGGGTGTGGACACCGGCCCGAAGCCGTTCGTTCGTCGCTGCTCGGTCCGTCGCTGCTCGGTCCGTCGCTACTCGGCGGGCTCGCCCGCGCGGCGGCGCTTCAGCCACAGCGCCGCACCGCCGGCCACGACCACCAGGCCGCCGCCGACCGCGAGCAGGCCGGCGTCCGGGCCCATGGACTCGCCGAGCACCGGCGCGAACTGGGCCGCCGCCGGTTCCGGGGTGACGCCCGGGTCCGGTTCCGCCACCGGGTCGGCGTGCGCCAGCTGCGCACCACCGGACAGCAGCACTCCGGCCGCCCCCAGCGCACCGGCCGTACCGACCCTTCGTCCGAGCTGCTTCAGCCGGACCACCCGGATCCGCCGCAGTCGGCGGACCGGACGCAAACTCCGCATCGAGAACTCCCCAGGACTCGCTCGCGTACCGGTCACCGACGCTATCCGATCCCGCACAGGGTTCTCACACCTAATCAGGTTTGGCCGTCAAGCGTTGTACGACTGTTGCGTACCTCGACGAATCCCCGACCCCCGCTCAGGAGTTGTAGGTGCCCTGGGCCCGCTCCAGCCCCTCGGAGAGCAGCGCCTCCACCGCGTCCGCCGAGCGGTCCACGAACCACTCGAGCTCCTTTCGCTCGGTGGCGGAGAAGTCCTTCAGCACGAAGTCCGCGACGTCCATCCGGCCGGGCGGCCGGCCGATCCCGCAGCGCACCCGGTGGTAGTCCGGCCCCAGCGACTTGGTGATCGACTTCAGCCCGTTGTGGCCGTTGTCCCCGCCGCCCAGCTTGAGCCGCAGCGCCGCGTAGTCCACGTCCAGCTCGTCGTGGACGGCGATCAGTGCCGAGGCCGGCACCTTGTAGAAGTCCCGCAGCGCCGTCACCGGCCCGCCGGAGAGGTTCATGAACGACATCGGCTTGGCCAGCACCACCCGCTTGCCCGCCAGCCGCCCCTCGGCCACCTGGGCCCGGCTCTTGTGCGCCTTGAACCTGGCACCGATCCGCTCGGCCAGCAGGTCGACCACCATGAACCCGATGTTGTGCCGGTTCCGGGCGTACTGCTCGCCCGGATTGCCCAGCCCCACCACGAGCCAGGGGCCCTCGTACCCGTCCGTCATTGCTCGCTCCTCGTCCTCGCGCTCGACGTCATCTTCCCGGACGCACCGCTGCCCCGGTCGCTCCGACGGGAGCGACCGGGGCAGCGGTCCGTGCGATCAGCGCGAGGCTCAGGCCTCGGCGCCCTCGGCCTCGGCGGTCTCCTCGGCCGGGGCGGCCTGCGCGGCGATGACCTGCAGCACGACGGCGTCGGCGTCGACGGCCAGGGTGACGCCGGCCGGCAGGGTGATGTCCTTGGCGAGCACCGAGGCGCCGGCCTCGAGGCCGGCGACCGAGACGGTGACCGACTCGGGCAGGTGGGTGGCCTCGGCCTCGATCGGCAGGGCCTGCAGGACGTGCTCGAGCAGGTTGCCGCCGGGGGCCAGCTCGCCCTCGGTGTGGACGGGGATCTCGACGGTGACCTTCTCGCCGCGCTTCACGAGGAGCAGGTCGACGTGCTCGATGGTGCGCTTGATGGCCTCGCGCTGGACGGCCTTGGGGAGGACGTACTCGTCCTTGCCCTCGATCGGGACGACCAGCAGGGCGTTCGGGGTCTTCAGGGCCATCATCAGGTCGTGGCCGGGCAGGTTCAGGTGAACCGGGGCGTGGCCGTGGCCGTAGACGACACCGGGGACGAAGCCGGCACGGCGAGCGCGACGGGCGGCACCCTTGCCGAACTCGGAACGGGTCTCAGCGGCAAGGCGGATCTCGGACACGACTGCACTCCTCGTGAAGACTGGCGCGGGGGTGCAGGCAACGCGAAAAACCGCCGGGACCACACCCTCAGTACGTTCGGGGGTCACTCGGCGGTTACGGCCTCTGCCGACGGATCGGGATCCGGCCGGCAGCGCGTCGATCACGGAGCGGGCACCCGGCAAGCAGGCGCACGGCATCCCTCGCCGAGCAGTTTCACGAGTCTAACCGCTCCTGCCGCCTCCCGTGAAATCGGCGGCGGCCCCGGTCCGATCCGGACCGGGGCCGCCGCCGCGGGGCGTCGTCGGTGCACGCCCCCGAAGGTCAGTGCACGCCCTCGAAGAGGCTGGTGACCGAGCCCTCCTCGAACACCTCGCGGATCGCGGCCGCGATCGACGGGGCGATGGAGAGCGTGGTGATCTTGTCCAGCTGCAGCTGCGCCGGGGTGGGCAGCGTGTTGGTGAAGACGAACTCGCTGACCCGCGAGTTCTTCAGCCGGTCCGCGGCCGGGCCGGAGAGCACGCCGTGGGTGGCCGCCACCAGGACGTCGGCCGCGCCGTTCTCGAAGAGCGCGTCGGCCGCGGCGCAGATCGTGCCGGCGGTGTCGATCATGTCGTCGACCAGGACGCAGACCCGGTCCTTGACGTCACCGACGACCTCGGCCGACAGGATGGTGTTGGCCTGGGTCATGTCGCGGCGCTTGTGGATGATCGCCAGCGGCGCGTCCAGCCGGTCGCACCACTGGTCGGCGACCTTCACCCGGCCGGCGTCCGGCGAGACGATGGTGAGCTTGTCGCGGTCGACCCGCTCGCCCACGTAGTCCGCCAGCATCGGCAGCGCGAACAGGTGGTCCACCGGGCCGTCGAAGAAGCCCTGGATCTGCGCGGTGTGCAGGTCCACGGCCATCAGGCGGTCGGCGCCGGCCTGGCGCAGCAGGTCGGCGACCAGGCGCGCCGAGATCGGCTCGCGGCCCAGGTGCTTCTTGTCCTGGCGGGCGTACCCGTAGAACGGCAGGATCGCGGTGATGCTCCGGGCGGAGGCCCGCTTCAGAGCATCGATCATGATCAGCTGTTCCATGATCCACTGGTTGATGGGAGCCGTGTGGCTCTGCATCACGAAGCAGTCCGCGCCGCGCGCCGACTCCAGGAAGCGGACGTAGATCTCGCCGTTCGCGAAGTCCAGGGCCTTGGTCGGGACCAGTTCGGTCTCCAGCGCCGCGGCCACCTCCCTCGCCAGCTCCGGGTGGGCACGGCCGGAGAAGAGCTTGAGCTTCTTCTCACCCGACGTCGTGATCCCGCTCACTGCACCGTCTCCTCGCGTTGCGGACGCTGAATCCCGTGACCCCGTGCGGGCAGGCGCAGCCCGCTCACAGATGGGGTCGGGGAATTGTCGGTACGCCTGGACACGGGCGGTAAGCCCAGTGGCGCACGTATGTCCCCAAGGTTACGCGCCCACGCAGAAACCGTCCGCCCCGGGACCGCCCCTCGGACTCCCGGCGGCCCGGTCAGGCCTCCGCGGACCCGTCCGCCCCGGCCTCGGCGTCCCCGCCGTTCGCGGCGTGCGCCGCCTGGGCGGACGCCGTCCCGGGGCGCCGGCGCTCGACCCAGCCCTCGACGTTGCGCTGCTGCGCCCGGCTCACGCCGAGCGCACCCGCCGGGACGTCGTTGATGATGACGGAGCCGGCCGCGGTGTACGCGCCGTCGCCGATGGTCACCGGGGCGATGAACATGTTGTCCGAGCCGGTGCGGCAGTGGGCGCCGATCACCGTGCGGTGCTTGTTCACGCCGTCGTAGTTCACGGTCACCGAGGCCGCGCCGACGTTGGTGCCCTCGCCGATGGTGGCGTCGCCGATGTAGGAGAGGTGCGGCACCTTGGCGCCCTCGCCCAGCTCGGAGTTCTTCACCTCGACGTAGGTGCCGACCTTCGCCTTGCGGGCCAGCTTCGCCCCCGGCCGCAGGTAGGCGTACGGGCCGGCGGTGGCCAGCTCGCCCACCTCGGCGCGGTCGGCCGTGGTGTTGCTCACACGGGCGCCGGCACCGACCAGGGTGTCCCGGAGGGTGGAGTTCGGGCCCACCTCGCAGCCCTCGCCCAGGTGGGTGGCGCCCTGCAGCTGGGTGTTGGGCAGCACCACCGCGTCCGGCTCGTAGGTCACCTGCACGTCGAACCAGGTGGTCGCCGGGTCCAGCACGGTGACGCCGGCGCGCATCGCGCGCTCCAGCAGGCGGTCGTTCAGCAGCCGGCGGGCCTGCGCGAGCTGGACCCGGTCGTTGATGCCCAGGATGTCGCGGTGGTCCTCCGCGACCACGGCACCGACCCGGTGCCCGGCCTTGCGCAGGATCTCCAGGGTGTCGGTGAGGTACTCCTCGCCCTGGGAGTTGTCCGTGGTCAGCTCCGCCAGCGCCTCGGCCAGCAGCTTGGCGTCGAAGGCGAAGACGCCGGAGTTGATCTCGGCGATGCTCCGCTGGGTGGTGGTGGCGTCCCGCTCCTCGACGATCGAGGCGACCGAGCCGTCCTCGTCCCGCAGGATCCGCCCGTAGCCGAAGGGCTCCGGCACGACGGCCGTCAGCACGGTGACGCCGTTCTGCTGGTCGCCGTGCGCCTTCGCCAGCCGGCGCAGCGTCTCCCCGGTCAGCAGCGGCGAGTCGCCGGCCGTGATGATGACGGTGCCGTCCAGCACCACGCCGTCGGCGGCCAGCGCCTCCAGCGCCGTCCGCACCGCGTGCCCGGTGCCGTTCTGCTCGTGCTGCACGGCGGTGCGCACGCCCCCGTAGTGCGCCGCCAGGTGCTCCTCGACCTGCTCCCGCTGGTGCCCGACGACCACGACCAGCTGCCCGGGCGTCAGTTCTCCGGCCGCCGAGACCGCGTGACCCACCAACGAGCGGCCGCACACCTCGTGCAGCACCTTGGGCAGCTTGTTCGACTTCATCCGGGTCCCGCCACCGGCGGCGAGCACGACAACGGCGGCAAGCGAATTGGCACCCATGCGGGGAGGCTCCTCAGTCGGTTCACAGAGAGGGCAGAGCAGCCCGGCCCGGACCCAGGCCGGTCGCCATTCGCACAGTCCGCCGAGCAGCACCGACAATACCGGCGGGTGGGGGGAACACCCGAACCAGAGGCGTGCAGAGGCTCCGCCGCTAGGATTCGAACCCAGACAAAGGCCTCCAAAGGGCCCTGTGCTGCCATTACACCACGGCGGATGGCTGTTCAGACCCTACCCGAGTCGCCCCGGCCGTGGGTATCAACTGCCCCGATCCGCAAGCCCGGATCCGGCCCCTACGGCAGGGCCGCTCGAACGCCCCGGGCGTGACGGTTCATCCATCCAGTCGGGTGAATTCACTCAAGCGCCGTGCGGCGGTGCGTTCCCTTCGTCGCGGCGCGCAACCTACGATGCCGTAGGTTACGCGAACGTAGGATCCGCTCCTCTCCCGTTCAGGGACGCCGCAAAGGGACGCCCATGACCATCCAGGCCGGCGAGGCGCGCGCGGGGACCGCCGCGCTTCCCCCCCACTCCGCCGATTCGCCCGACGCCGCCGACACCTCCGGAGCCTCCGCCACCCGGCTGTCCGCCACCCGCGGCGGGGAGAAGCAGGGCTTCGCCGAGCGCCTGGCGCTCGGCCTGTTCATCGCCCTGCCGTTCGCCGCACTGCTGGCCGCCGTCCCGGTGGCCTGGGGCCGGGGCCTGGGGTGGACCGACGCGGCGATCACCGTCGCCATGTACTTCCTCACCTGCCACGGCATCACCGTGGGTTACCACCGCTACTTCACCCACGGCGCCTTCAAGGCCAACCGCGCGGTACGGCTCGCCCTCGCCGTCGCCGGCAGCCTGGCGGTCGAGGGCCCGCTGGTGCGCTGGGTGGCCGACCACCGCAAGCACCACCGGTACAGCGACAAGGACGGCGACCCGCACTCGCCGTGGCGCTACGGCGAGAGCGTCCCGGCCCTGCTCAAGGGCCTCTGGTGGGCGCACATGGGCTGGATGTTCGACGAGGAGCAGACCCCGCAGCTCAAGTACGCCCCGGACCTCGTCGGCGACCCGGCCATAAGGCGGATCTCCCGGCTGTTCTGGCTCTGGACCACGATCTCGCTGCTGCTGCCCGCGCTGGTCGGCGGCCTGGTGACGCTCTCCTGGTCGGGTGCGCTGTCCGCCTTCTTCTGGGGGTCGCTGGTCCGGGTGGCGCTGCTGCACCACGTCACCTGGTCGATCAACTCGATCTGCCACGCCGTCGGGCGGCGCCCGTTCCGCTCCCGGGACCGCTCGGGCAACGTCTGGTGGCTGGCCGTGCTCTCCTGCGGCGAGTCCTGGCACAACCTGCACCACGCGGACCCGACCTCGGCCCGGCACGGCGTCCTGCGCGGGCAGATCGACTCCTCGGCCCGGCTGATCCGGTGGTTCGAGCTGGCCGGCTGGGTCCGCGACGTCCGCTGGCCGGACGCGCAGCGGATCGCCGCCCGCCGCGCCGCATGAGGCCACGCTTCCAGCATGATGTAGGGGTGAACGGGAGCAGCGCAGACAGCACAGGCGGCCACCAGAGCACGCGGACGGACGCGGCGCCGGCCCGTCCGCGGCCCGCTGCACCGGCGGGCGAGGGCGCCCAGGGGGGCGCGCCCGCCCCGCGCCGCCGCGGCGCGCGCGTCCGGATGACCGGGAAGCAGCGCCGGGAACAGCTGCTGGAGATCGGCCGGACGGTGTTCGCGGAGCGCGGCTACGACGGCACCTCGGTGGAGGAGATCGCCGAGCGGGCCGGGGTGTCGAAGCCGGTGGTCTACGAGCACTTCGGCGGCAAGGAGGGGCTGTACGCGGTGGTGGTCGACCGCGAGATGCAGCTGCTGCTCGACATGGTGACCGGGGCGCTGACCGGCGGGCACTCCCGCGAGCTGCTGGAACAGGCCGCCTTCGCGCTGATGGACTACATCGACACCTCGACGGACGGCTTCCGGATCCTGGTCCGGGACTCCCCGGTCGCCCAGTCCACCGGCACCTTCGCCTCGCTGATCAGCGACATCGCGACCCAGGTGGAGGACATCCTCGGCCTCGAGTTCAAGTCCCGCGGCTTCGACGCCCGGCTGGCCCCGATGTACTCGCAGATGCTGGTCGGCATGGTGGCGCTGACCGGGCAGTGGTGGCTGGAGGTCCGCAAGCCGGACAAGGCGCAGGTGGCGGCCCACCTGGTGAACCTGGCCTGGCACGGGCTGGAGGGGCTGGAGCGGCACCCCAAGCTGGTCGGCGACCGCAAGGGCTGAGCCCGGAAGGACCGGGGCCGCAAGGGCCGAGCCCTTCGCCGCCCGGCCGTCGGCGCCAGCGTCCCGGTGCTCGGCGCCGCCCCCTCAGCGCCGCACCCCGACCGCGAAGATCCGCCGGAACGGGAAGACGGTGCCGTGCGGTCCGGCCGGGTAGGCCTCGCGCAGCAGCGCCCCGTACTCGGCCAGGAAGGCGGCCCGGCGGGCCGGGTCGGTGAGCACGGAGAGCACGGGGCGCAGGGCGCTGCCCTTGACCCAGTCGAGGACGGGGTCCGGTCCGGGCAGCAGGGTCAGGTAGGTGGTCTCCCAGACGTCCGGGAGGCAGTCGGCGGCGGCGAGCGCGTCCAGGTACCGGCCGGGCGGGTGGACCCCGGCCCGGACGGCCCCGTCGCCGAGGGCGTCCCGCCAGCGGGGGCTGCGGCGAAGCTCGGCGAGCAGCGTGTGACTGGGGGCGTCGAAGTTGCCGGGGACCTGCAGCGCGACGGCGCCGCCGGGGCGCAGGGCGGCGGCCCAGCGGCCGACCAGCCCGAGGTGTCCGTCGATCCACTGCAGGGTGGCGTTGGAGACGATCAGGTCGGGTGCGGCCGGGGCCGGGTCGTAGTGGCGGGCGTCGGCGAGCAGGTAGTCGGCGGTGGGTTCACCGTCGGCGCGGGCGGCGGCCAGCATCTCGGCGGAGCTGTCCAGGCCGGTGAGCCGGGCGTGCGGCCAGCGTTCGCGCAGGACGGCGGTGGAGTTGCCGGGTCCGCAGCCGATGTCCAGGACGACCGGGTCGTCATGGTTCGGGAGGGCGGGGACACGGGCGAGCAGGTCGCGCAGCGGGCGGGTGCGTTCGTCGGCGAAGCGCAGGTACTGCGCCGGGTCCCAGACGGGGATGGTCATGGTTCACCTCGCAGGTATCTCGACATCAAGATATCTCGGAGCCAGTGTGTCGGCACATTTCTCGATGTCAAGAGACTTCACATCGACACATCCACCGATACACTGATCGTCATGGAGGACGAGGTCGACAGGCTGGTCGCAGCGTGGCGCCGGGAGCGCCCCGACCTCGACGTGGAGCCGCTGGAGGTGCTCAGCCGGGTCAGCCGGCTCGCCCGCCACCTCGACCGCGCCCGCCGCACCGCGTTCGCCGAGCACGGGCTGGAGCCCTGGGAGTTCGACGTCCTGACCGCCCTGCGGCGCGCCGGGTCCCCCTACCAGCTCTCCCCCGGCCAACTGCTCACCCAGACCCTGGTCACCTCCGGCACCATGACCAACCGGATCGACCGCCTCACCGGCAAGGGCCTGGTCAAGCGCCTGCCCGACCCGGACGACCGGCGCGGCGTCCTGGTCCGTCTCACCGACGACGGCCGCGACCGCGCCGACCAGGCGCTCGCCGGACTCCTCGCGCACGAGCGCGAACTCCTCGCCCAGCTCACCTCCGGCCAGCAGGGCGAACTCGCGGCCCTGCTGCGGCAGCTGGTCGCACCGTTCGACAACATCCCGGGCTAGCCCGACCCCCGGGGCTGGACGCACGCCCCCTGCGCTGATTCCCGTCGCCGGTCGCCCGTCGTCCGTCGTCCGTCACCCGTCGCCGTTCGCCCGTCGCCCGGGCCTCAGGGCCGGTCCACCGAGGACGCCACCGACGGCGGCGCGGGCGCAGCCGGCTCCGCGGGGCTCACCCCCGCCCGGCGGGCCACCGCCACCGCGGCCAGCGTGGAGTGCACCCCGAGCTTGCCCAGCACGTTCTGCATGTGGGTCCGGACGGTGTGCGGCGACAGGTAGAGCCGCTCGGCGACGGCCTGCCGGCCCAGACCGGCGACCATGCAGCGCAGGATCTGCTTCTCCCGCGGGGTGAGGGTGTCGACCAGCCGCTCGCTCTCGGTGCGGTCGCGCCGGGCGGTGGTCAGCTCCCGGATCACCCCGGTCAGCAGCGCGGGCGGCAGGTGGGTCTCGTCCCGCAGCACCCCGCGCACCACCGCGAGCAGCCGGGCCAGCGAACTCTCCTTGGCCACCCAGCCGGTGGCGCCCGCGTGCAGGGCCCGGGCGGCCCGGTGCGGGTCGTCCGCGACGGCGAGCACCACGGCGCGCAGGCCGGGGTGCGCGCGGCGCAGCCGGGCCAGCAGGGTGATGCCGTCGGGCGGCGGGGCGGCGGACCGGAGCTGGTCCCCGCGGTGGGCGTCGAGCGCACGCACCTCCGCCCCGCGCAGGTCCGTTCCCCGCAGGTCCGCTCCCCGCGGATCCCGGCCGCGGGCGTCCGGGCGCAGCAGGTCCACCGGCGGCGTGGCCGGGCGGCGCGACGGCGGGACGACCGGGGCCGGCCGGCGCCGGGCCGCCTCGGCCGGGTCCGGTCCGGGGCGCCGTCGGACACCGGACGCCGCCCCGTCGCTGCCCAGGTCGGCGTCGATCAGCACCACCTCGAAGGCCCGCCCCTCGGCGGCGGCGCGCTCCAGCGCCCGCTCGGCGGCCGCCGCACTGCCGGCGGCCCCCACCTCCACGTCGGGCTCGGCGGCGAGCGCCGCGGCCAGTGCCTCGGCGAAGATCCGGTGGTCGTCGACCACCAGGACGCGGATCCGCCCCATCGTCCCTACCCCCTGCTCAGACCGGCCGAGCCCGGGGGCGGGGACCGGTCCGGCGCCCGCGCTCCGGGTCCTCGCTCCGCCCGCCCACCGGTGACCGGTGCAGCCGAAAAGGGCGCCGGCCCCCACCGGTACCGCATTCAGCGTACGGGCCGGGAATCCCCCTCGTGGCGGTTCGGTGAAGTTTCGTCAGGAGGTGCGTGCGCGGCGCGCAGCGCACCGCACACGCCGGGGGCGCGGCCGCAGGAGGCCACGACGTCCCCGGACGCACCGCGGCGCCGCCCCCGGAACGTCCGGGAACGGCGCCGCGCGGCCGGGCTCCGGCCTACTGGCCGTTCTTCGCCAGGGTGAACGTCCAGGCGTCCGAGACGATGTCGTCCAGGTTCGGGCGCCGCGGCGTCCAGCCCAGGGCCTCGTGGGCGCGGGCGGCCGAGGCCACCAGCACCGCCGGGTCGCCGGCCCGGCGGGCGGCCACCTGCACCGGGATCTCGCGGCCGGTGACGCGCTTGACCGACTCGATCACCTCGCGCACCGAGAAGCCGCTGCCGTTGCCCAGGTTGCAGATCAGGTGCTCGCCCGGCTTGGCGGCGTCCAGCGCGAGCAGGTGCGCGTCGGCCAGGTCCGCGACGTGGATGTAGTCGCGGATGCAGGTGCCGTCCGGGGTCGGGTAGTCGTCGCCGTACACCGCGATGTGCGGGCGCTGGCCGAGCGCCGCCTGGAAGACCAGCGGGATCAGGTGCGACTCGGGGTCGTGCCGCTCGCCGTAGGCGCCGTACGCGCCGGCCACGTTGAAGTAGCGCAGCGAGACGGCGGCCAGGCCGTGCGCGACGGCCTCGCTGGTGATCATGTGGTCCATGGCGAGCTTGGTGGCGCCGTAGGTGTTGGTCGGCGAGGTCCGGGCGGTCTCTGCGATCGGCACGACCTCCGGCTCGCCGTAGACGGCGGCGGTGGAGGAGAACACCAGCTTGCGCACACCCGCCTCGCGCATCGCGGTGACCAGCTCCAGCGAACCGGCGACGTTGTTGCGCCAGTACTTCTCCGGGTCCACGACCGACTCGCCCACCTGCGAGGAGGCGGCGAAGTGCAGCACCCCGTCGAAGGAGCCGTCCAGCACCTTGCCGGCGTCCTGGATCCGACCCTCGACGAACTCGGCACCGGCCGGGACGCCCTCGCGGAAACCGGTGGAGAGGTCGTCCAGGACGGTCACCTGGTGCCCCGCCTCCAGCAGGTGGGCGGCCACCACGCTGCCGACGTATCCGGCGCCACCCGTGACCAGGTACTTACTCATGATGAGACCTCCAGCGGGCGATGGCCCCGCGCGATCGGCGGCGGCCATCGATGACGTGCGTACGACTGGGGCTATTCTCCCTGCCCGCCGGGGGTGCTCCGGACCACGCGGGCCGGCCCGCTCCCGACGGCGCGCCGGCCGCTCCCGCGCCGATGCCGACGCGGCCCCGGTGCCGCGCCTGCGCCGCCCCCGCACCGCCCCGGAGCCGGCGTCTCTTCGACCCTCTGCGACCGGGCCCGGCCGCGACGGCCGTCGGCTCAGCCCGCCGCCATCCGATCCAGCAGCCCGGTGCGGGCCGCCACCGCGGCCGCCTCCAGCCTGGTCCGCGCACCGAGCTTCATCAGCACCCGCTGGACGTGCGTCCGGGCGGTGCTCGCGGCGATCCGCATCCCGGCGGCGATCGCCGCGGTGTCCTCGCCGTCCGCGATCCGCGCCAGCACCTGCACCTCACGGCGGGTCAGCAGGCGCAGCAGCCGCACCGCCTCGTCGTCAGGTTCGGCGGCCGGCCGCAGCAGTTGGTCGAAGGCCCCGCGCAGCACGTCCACGGCCACCGCGGCCTCGCCCGCCCGGGCCCGGCCGATCGCCCGCTCGACCACCTCGATGCGCTCGTCACTGGGCACGTAGCCCGCCGCCCCGGCCGCGAACGCGCCCGCCACGCCGCGCAGTTCACCCACCGGCCCGAGCACGATCACGGCCACCTCCGGGCGCTCCCGGCGGATCCGCCGCAGCCCGTCGAAGGCACCCGGCTCGCCGGGCGAGGCCACGCCCAGCAGGCACACCTCCGGCCGCCGCCCGGCCACCAGATCGGCGGCGACACCGGCCGGGCAGCCGACCGCGAGCACCCGGTGCCCGCGCAACGAGAGTGCCGTCGCCAGCGCCTCGGCCAGCAGCCGGTGGTCGTCGACCACCACGAGTCGAACGCCCATGACGCCCTCCCGGTCAGGGACCGGCTCGCGCCCGCACCCCTCCGGCGGGCGGCCGATGACGCACCATCACAGCGCATTCCGTACCCGACCCGCTAGGCCACGGCGCGTCGCGGGCGCGGCGGGCCCGGGGAACGCGAAAGACCCCCGCCGTCAGGCGAGGGTCTTTCAGTGGAGCCCCCATGCGGAATCGAACCGCAGACCTTCTCCTTACCATGGAGACGCTCTACCGACTGAGCTATAGGGGCTTGCCGGGTTTTCACCGGGCCGGTCGAACAAGGAAGACATTACACGGCTGGCGACCGGAAAGGGAAATCGGCCCTGCGCGGCCGTCCGGGACCACGACATCCGCCCCGCGGACGCTCCACGAACCGCCGCGAACCGCCGCTCCGGGTGGGCGTGGAGGCCTCCCCGGACGCTCGCGGCCGGGCCTCGGTGCGCGCACCGGACGCCGGACGCCGAATGCCGAGCGCCGAACGCCGGACGCCGCCGGCGGGACGGACCGGGATCGGGCGGCGGGGTCAGGAGTCGGCGTGCCCGAGGTCGAACTCCTCGCGGGCCTCGAGCATCCGCCCGGTGCGTCGCTCCGTCCACCGGCCGATCGGGGCCAGCAGCTCGGCGAGCTCGCGGCCGAGCGGCAGCAGGTCGTAGACCACCCGCGGCGGCGTCTCCGGGAAGACCGTGCGGCGCACCAGGCCACTGCGCTCCAGGGTGCGCAGCGACTGGGTGAGCATCTTGCGGCTGACCCCGCCGATCCCGCGCTGGAGCTCCGAGAAGCGCTGCGGTCCGCAGGCGGAGAGGCTCATCAGGATCAGCATCGACCACTTGTCGGCCAGCTCCGCGAACATCCCGCGGCTGGGACAGAGCTGGGCGAAGACGTCGAGCTCCTGACCCTGCGGCTGCGCCAGCTCCTCCTCCGGCCCTCGCCCGTCGCCCCGCGCCTGGCCCTGCTCCGCGCCTGCCGCTGCCCGGACCGCTTCCTCCGTCGTCATGTGGTCCAGGGTAGCGCCGCGGTCTCCAATCCACCCTTGGTAACCAATGGAGACTTGGTCTATATTGGAGACTGCAAGACGGACCGGGCCACGGGGCGCACACCCGCCCCCGGCCCGTACCCGGTCACGCCCTCCCGCGGCGCCGGGCCCGCCCGCACCCGTTCCGTCCCCCGTTCCGCCTTCCCACAGGAGTGCCCGCATGACCGCCATCCGCCCGACCGTCGCCCTCGCCTACCACTCCGGCTACGGCCACACCGCCGTCATCGCCGAAGCCGTCGCCCGCGGCGCGGCCGCCGGCGGCGCCGAGGTCGTCACGATCGCCGTCGACACCATCACCGACGAGCAGTGGGCCCAGCTCGACGCCGCGGACGCGATCGTCTTCGGATCCCCCACCTACATGGGCACCGCCTCCGGCGCGTTCCACGTCTTCGCCGAGGCCAGCAGCAAGCGCTGGTTCTCCGACGCCTGGCGGGACAAGGTCTCCGCGGGCTTCACCAACTCGGCCTCCAAGAGCGGCGACAAGGCCGGCACCCTGTTCTTCTTCCAGACCCTCGCCGCCCAGCACGGCATGAACTGGGTCAACCTGGGCCTCAAGCCCGGCTGGAACGCCACCACCGCCAGCGAGAACGACCTCAACCGCCTCGGCTTCTTCAACGGCGCCGCCGCCTCGACCCCCTCCGACGCCGGCCCGGAGGCCGTGCACAAGGCCGACATCGCCACCGCCGAGCACCTCGGTGAGCGCGTCGCCAAGCACACCGCCGTCGTCCTCGCCGGTCGCGCCGCCCTGGCCGCCTGACCTGCCGCGTGGGACGACGACCTCCGCGCGGGGTGACCTCGGCCTCGGGGTGATCTCCGCGTGGGGTGACCTCTTTCGGGGGGCGACCTCCCTCGGGGGGCGACCTCCCTCGGGGGGCGACCTCCCTCGGGGGGCGACCTCCCTCGGGGGCGACCTCTCTCGGGGTCGGCCGACCGGCCGACCGCCCCGCCGTACGGCCTACGCCGCCGGGTCCGTCCCCAGGACGGGCACCCGGCGGCGTCCGCCGTCCACCGCCCCGAGTTCCGCACCACCCGTCTCCGGCAGCAGCCGCAGACACCCCAGCGCCACCGCGGCCAGCCCCGTCAGGTACCAGCCGACCGGCTGCGCCGTCCCGTACGCCTCGGTCAGCCTCGTCGCCACCAGCGGCGTCGTCGCACCGCCCACCACGCCGCCCAGGTTGTACGTCAGCGCCGCGCCCGTGTACCGCACCCGCGTCGGGAACAGCTCCGGCAGGAACGCCGCGACCGGCCCCATCAGACACCCCAGCACCACCAGCGCTCCCGCCAGCGCCACGAACATCAGCGGCCGGCGAACCGTCTCCACCAGCGGGAACAGCAGCAGCGACCACCCCGCCGCCAGGGCCGTCGCCCAGCACAGCGTCCGCCGCCGGCCCCACCCGTCACTGCGCGAGGCGCTCACCCACACCGTCGCGCCCATCCCCACCGCGCCCACCAGCAACATCGACAGCACCACCGTGCTCGCCACCCCCAACCCGGTCGCCGCGTACGCCAGGGCGTACGTCGTCGTCAGGTAGAACAGCGCGTAGCCCACCGTGATCGCCCCCGCACCCAGCACCACCGTGCGCCAGTGACCGCGCACCACCTCCACCACCGGCGCCCGCTCCCGCGGCTCGTCCGCCCGGAACAGCGGCGTCTCCTCCAGCCGCAACCGCACGAACAGCCCCACCGCCACCAGCCCCAGCGACGCCAGGAACGGCAGCCGCCAGCCCCACGCTCGGAACGCCCGCTCGTCCAGGGCCAGTTGGAGCGCCAGGAACACCCCGTTCGCCAACACGAACCCGGCCGTCGGCCCCAACTGCAGGAACGCCCCGAACCGCCCCCGCCGCCCCGCCGGCGCGTTCTCCGCGATCAGCAGCGCCGCCCCGCCCCACTCCCCGCCCAGCCCCACGCCCTGGCACACCCGCAACAGCACCAGCGCCACCGGCGCCCACCAGCCCCACGACCCGAAACCCGGCAACAGGCCCACCAGCGCCGTCGACAACCCCATCAGCAGCAGGGACACCACCAACGTCGCCCGCCGGCCCACCCGGTCCCCGAAGTGCCCGAACACCACCGCCCCCAGCGGTCGTGCCAGGAAGGCCACCGCGTACACCGAGAACGCCGCCAACAGCGCCCCCACCCCGCCCAGTCCGGGAAAGAACACCGGCCCGAAGACGAGCGCCGCGGCCGTTCCGTACAGGAAGAAGTCGTAGAACTCGATCGCCGTCCCGATCAGCGCCGCAGCCGCCGCCCGCCGCAACTGCCCTGCCCGCCCGCCGTCCTCCGCATCCATACCACCACCCTCACCAGCCACCACCCCCACCCACCAGCCCCCACCCGAGTGACCACGGCGCACACCCCGGCACCGCACGCCACCCGGCGCGCACCACGCCCCGCCCCCGCGGAAACACCACCGCCCGGCCGCCGCACCACCCCCGACGACCGGACGGACCACCCCACCCCTCAGGCCCTACCGGCCCCCGTCCGACCCGGCGGCCGCCTTACGCCGCCGCACCACGACGAACACCACACCGGCCACCAGCACCAGGCCGGCCACCACGGCGGCCACGACCGGCAGCGTGCTGCCGGCGCCGCCCGACGCGTCCACCGCCTTCGGCTCCGACGTGGGCACCGGAGTGGGCGCCGCCGCGGGCGCGTTGCTCGCGCTCGGGGCAACAGCCGTGGCGGACGGAGTCGCCGAGGGAGTCGGTGCGGCCGACGGCGTGGCGGTCGCAGCCGGGACCGGGGACACGTCCGCCGGACCCGGGTCGCCGGGGTCCGTCAGCGCGATCCGCGGACGCACCGTGCCGTAACCGACGTCGACACTGTGCACCGACCCGTCAGTCGGCTTGCCCGCCGTATTGATCAGCACCCGCAGAACCTGATTCGCCGTCCAGTCCTTGTGCACCGACCAGACCAGAGCCGCCGACGCGGAGACCAATGCCGATGCATCAGAGGTCCCGTGGGTCTTGCAGTAGCCCGTAGACGAAGTACAGGCGCCGGCCATGTCCACCCCGGGCGCGGCGAGCACGACCTGCGGTCCCTGCTCGGACTCGTCCGTCGCAACGACGTCACGACCCACCGCCCCGACACCGACGACACCGGGCAGCGCCCCCGGGTACTCGACCGGATTCCCCTTCTGCGCCTCGTTCCCGACGCTGGAAACCACCAGCACGCCCTTCGCCCTCGCGGCCGCGATGATGCTGGTCAGTCTGGCCACGTTCGCCGACGACGAGAGCGCGGCATCCATGCCCTGCGAAATGTTGACGACCTTGGCACCCTGGTCAACGGCGTAGGTGACGGCCTGCCCGATCTGGTCGAGGAAGTCGGCCGAGACGAGCGTTCCGACGGACCCGTTATTGATCTTGAGCGGGAGGATCTTCACACCCGGAGCGAGACCCTGGGCACCCGTTCCCCCCATCCCGCTGCCGGTTCCCGCGATGAGGCTGGCAATCCCCGTCCCGTGCCCATCTCCGAAGGAACCCACTCCACCAGGGCTTCCACTGAAATCCTTCCCAGGCAGGAACTGCCCCGCCAGGTCCGGATGGTCCAGCTTGAACCCACCATCGATCACCGCAACCGTGATCCCCTGGCCTCTGGAGATCTTCCACATCTCGGGAGCGTGCATGGCGTCCAGATGCCACTGCTGCTGTCGAATGGTGTCCTCGGCCATCGCCGGCGCTGCGACTGGACCGACCACGATTCCCGCAACCGCAAGTGCCGTCGCGAAGATCCGCCCGCCCCTTCGCGTGTCGATCCGCCCCATCACAGCTCCTCGTCACTTCCCCGTTGATCGGGAACCGCGCCCCGAACAGGTCTGCCCGGCCACTGGGCGACACCCAGTGGCCGGGCAGACCTCACCGTCCTACTCAACCACGTTCGGGTTGCTCTGCGGCGTACCGCTGGTCCAGGTCTCCTCGTCCTCGAGGAGGTAGTCGGCCCGCTTGCGGCGGTCGCGCCCGCTCTTGCCCGCATGACCGGACGAGCCCGGCGCCATCATGCCGTTCTGGCCGGCCCGGGCCTCGCCCTCGGCGGCCCCTGCTGCTGCCGCCCGACGCAGACCCGTACCACCCGGCGTGAACTCGCCTCCAGGGGTCGGCCCCTTGCGGCCGCCGACCGTCCCGCCACCGGTTGAGGTGAGACCCCGGCCGCGCGAACCGCCAGCCGCCCCACCACCACCGCCGTGACCGCCCGTGCCCGGGTGCATGGCACCCATCCCGCCCGTGCCGCCGGCCGTCCCGCCCCGGCCCGCCTGGGCCTCACGGGCGCCGAAGACCGTCCCACTGGGCAGACCAGGGGTGCCGGACTTCCCCGGCACGGTGCCACCGCCGAAGGGCACGGTGCGCCCCGGGACCGAACCGCCGCTCGTACCGGGGATCGAACCCCCGCCGCGGCCGGGGATCGATCCCCCGCTCCTGCCCGGAATCGAGCCGCCACCGCTTCCCAAGGGGAACCCGGGGACCGGACCGCCCCCGGGGAAGGTGGGAAAGCCGGCCGTTCCGCCGCCCGGTCCACCCGGGTATCCCGTGGTGCCCCGGAGGGCGTCCGGGGGCAGACTGCCGCCCCCGACCGGGCTCACCGGACCGGTCTGACCCGGCAGGGTGGGGGCCGACGGCAGACTGTCCAGACCGGTGCCCGTCCGGTCGATCGGGACCGCGGGCACCGTGGGGGGCGTCGTGGAACCCGGGTCGTGCGCGGGCGGCGGCACGTGCCCACCACCGGACGGCGGGATCGGATCGACGTGTCCGGGCGTCCCGGGCCCTCCCGAGCCCGAGCCCGAACCCGGCGGGTGGGGGGCCACCGTGCCACCGCCGTAGCCGCCACCGGACGGGCTGGAGCTGCCGCCGACGCTGCCACCGCTCCTGGCCGAGCTGCGAACGGTGCCCCCGGAACCGACGTAGCCGCCGCCACCACCCGAAATCGTCGTGCCCTCGGACTTGTTGCTGGTCGTATCCGGCGTCCCCGGCAGCACCACGTCCTTGAGCCCGGTCAGCGTCTGGGTCGCCGCGTCGTACGCCTGCCCCAGCTTCTCCATCTGGTGGATGGCTTCCTGGTGCGCCAGGTAGACGCGCTGGGCGGCGGCCTGGGCGTCGGCCTCGCTCACCCAGTTCTTGTTGACGCTCTTCATGGCCGCGTCGACGGTCGCGGTGGTGGGGTCCGGGCTCCTGAGGGCGGCGATGTTGAGCGCCGCCTGGGTCGGACTCCCCTGTCCCGTCCGCGCGCTGACCGTCTTGACGTCGTGGTCCGGCACACCCGGCACCGCAGCCTTGGCGGTGCTGAGCGCCTCGCCCGCCTGGTGCATGGCGTCACCGGCGGACTTGGAGTAGTCGCTGAGCAGCCCGGCGGACTGCTGCAGGTTGCCGACCCAGGTCTTGAAGTTCTCGGCGGCCGGGCCTTCCCAGTGGATGTTCTCGGCGTGCGACTTGAGCGCGCTGCTGAGGTCCCGCAGGACGCGGGCGGCCGACTGCAGCATCGTGCCGCGGCTCAGCACCTTGGAGGGGTCGGTGCTGTCGACCATCTTCCTGAGCTGCGCGTGGTCGATGAGTTCGAAATTCGTTCCGCCTGCCACTACCTTCTCCCCGTTTCCCCGTGAACGCCGTGGACGACCGCCATCAGAGGTCGCCGCCACCGACCCGCTTCGGCGCCGGCCCGTTCGGGCCGGCCGCCGGCGTGGCGACGCCCGCGTTCTTCGCGACCGCCTTCTGGGCGGCCGTGGTGTCGTCCTCGTTGGTCGCGTAGTTGCCCGCCGTCTGCGACACCGCGGTCTTCATGGCGTCGATCTGCGACACGAAGTCCTTGTGCAGCTTGACGAGCTGGGTGTGCACCTTGTCGTAGGCGGACGTCAGGGCGGTCGCCTCGGCGAACTCCGAGCTCGCGAAGTTGCCGCCGGTCAGCGTCTGTTCCTGGAGCTTGTAGGGCGCCGCCGCCGAGCCGTCCATGGCCTGGAGCAGCGCCTCCACCTTGTTCGCGAACGTGACGAGCGTGTCCAGCTCGACCTTGACGTCCTGCTTGCCGAACGCGGACACCAGGTCGCCGGCACTGCTGTACGTCTGCCCGGAGCTCACCGTGGGGCCGACCCACACGTTGCTCAACGTGTACGGATCGACCGTCGTGGCCGGATCCGGCTTGGTTCCCGGTCCCGGTGGAACCTCTCCTGCCATGGCAGTTCACCTCTTCCCCCGTACGGACGCCGGTCCGGGTAACTCCCGGGCCGCCGTGCCGCAACACGCCGTCAACTTCTCGGTCGTACAGTCCTGGTCGGATCCCGTCCGCCCTGGGGACGGATTCCGCCTCCGCAATCGTAGCCACCGCCCCTGTCGGCCCGGCAGGGCCCGTGGTGGGCGCGTGCGCGATCGGTACGAACCTGACACGTGCGGCCCGGCGGCCGGGCGCGCGGGCCCCCGGATAGACTGGCGCTGCCCGGTTGGACCGGGTAACGCCCCATCTGCCGCGCAATGTCGCACAGCAGCGACCCCCGGCCGCAGAACGGACGTGACCGCATGCCCCTGCCCCCGGACGAGCCCTGGTGGGCCCGCGCCGTGCGACCGTCCCGTCCGCCGTTTCCGCTGGCCCTGATGGTGCGGGCCGCGATCGGCATGCTGCTGCCGCTGACCGTGGGTCTGCTGACGCACCGACTGGACCTCGGGGTGTTCGCCGCCCTGGGCGCGATGCACGCGACGATGAACGACCGGGTCGAGCCGGCCGGGCTTCGGCTGTCCCGGATCGCCTCCGCCGTGTCGGCGTCGGCGCTGGGCATGCTGGTCGGCACCGCCGTGCAGCACGCGGGTGTCCCGGCGGTGGGGCTGGGCGCGGCGCTGACGGTGACGGCGTTCGTCTCGGGTGCGCTGAGCGCGACCGGTCCGCGCGGTTCGGCCGCGGGGATGCTGCTGCTGGTGTCGGCGGCGCTGGGCAGCGGCATGCCGCTGCCGCACCCCTGGTGGGCGGCGGCGCCGATGATGCTGGCGGGGGCCGGGTTCGTGCTGGTGCTGGAGCTGCCGACGGGTGTGCCGCGCCGCCCTGCGGCCGATCCGCGCGTTCGGGCGCTGGCCGCCGTGTACGAGGCGCTGGGCCGTACCCTCGCCGATCTGGGAACGCCGCAGGGCGCGGGCTCGCGCCAGGTGCTGACGGCCCGCCTGAACCAGCTGCAGGACCTGCTCCCGCGTGCCGGTGGAAGCCCGCGTACCGGCGGGAACCCGCGTGCCGGCGGGAGCCCGCGCGCGGCCGGACTGCGCCGGACGTACGAGGCGGCGCTGGCCGCGACGGAGGCGGCGACGGGCCTGTTGTGGGCGTGGCGGCCGGTGCCGCCGGAGGTGGCCGCGGTGCCGGGGCTGCTGGCGGAGGCGGTCCGGCGGGGCGGCGGCGAGGTGGCCGTGCCGGACTGGCGGCCGGACACGCCGTCCCGGCAGGCCCTGGACGCGGCGCTGCGCGCGGCGGCCGGGGCGGTGGCGGGCCGGGACGCGGCGGTCGGCACGGCGCCGGCGCCGCCGGCCGACCCGTGGCGGCTGCGGGTGCGGCTGCTGTCGCGCGGTTCGGTGCGGTACGGGCTGCGGGTGGCGTTGTGCATCGCGGTGGGTTCGGCGGTGACGGCCAGCTATCCGCTGAGCAAGAGCTACTGGCTGCCGATGACGATCGCGTTCGTGTTGAAGCCGGATCTCGGATCGGTGTTCCTGCGTGCGGTGAGCCGCGCCGTCGGCACCGTGCTGGGGGTGGTGGTGACGGCGGCTGTGGTGTCGCTGACCACGGACGCGTGGGCGCTGACGGTGATCGCGGCGGCGTGCGTGGCGCTGCTGCCGTACGCGACGGCGGCGCACTACGGCTTGAACACCGTCGCGATGACGCCGATGGCGCTGGTCCTGCTGCAGTTGGGCGGGCAGAGCAGTGCGGCGGAGTTCTGGCCGCGGGTGCTGGACACGGTGCTGGCCAGCGCGGTGGTGCTGCTCTTCGGCTGCCTGTTGTGGCCGGATCGGCCGCGGCACCGGATCGAGCCCCGCCTGGTGGACGCGGCGGCCGCGCTGCGGGCCTACCTGGACGCGGTGACGGGGGACGCCGGCCGGGCCGAGGTGTGGCTGCGCCGCCGGGCGTACCGGGCGCTGGCGGACGCCCGGCAGGAGGTGCGGCAGGGGCTGGTCGAACCGCCGCCGACCGGGCGGCTGGCGGAGCGGTGGCTGCCGGCGACGGCGGCGCTGGAGCGGCTGGGCGGGGCGGTGGCGGCGTTCGCGGCGCAGATCCGTTACGGCGGCCGGGTGCCGGATCCGGTGGAGGTGTCCCGGGTCCGCCGGGCACTGGACGAGCTGACCGCGGCCGCCCGGGCGCACCGCCCGCCGACGGGTGCGGCGCCCCGCCCGACGCGGCCGCACGACCCGGCGCGCAGTGCGCTGGGCCGTGCGGCGGACGAGCTGGAGGTCCTGCTGGGCGCCTGAGCCGGGCACCGGACGGGCCCCGGCCCGGGCACCCCAACCCCGGAAGGTCAGACCTGCTCGGCCAGCTCCAGCCAGGTCATCTCCAGCTCCTCCTTCTCGTCCCGGACGGCGCGCAGCTGCCCGTCCAGTTCGGCCACCTTGGAGAAGTCGGCGGCGTGCTCGGCGAGTTGGGCGTGCAGCTTGGACTCCTTCTCGTCCAGCTTGGCGATCTGCCGCTCCAGCTTCTGCATCTCCTTCTTCGCGGCCCGCAGGTCGCCGCCGGAGAGGCCGGGCGCGGCGGCTTCGACGGGGGCGGGGACGGCGGCCGCAGCCGCGGCGGCCGCGGCCTCGGCCATCCGGGCGCGCCGCTCGAGGTACTCGTCGACGCCGTTGGGCAGCATCCGCATCCTCTTGTCGCCGAGCAGCGCGTGGGTGACGTCCGTGGTGCGCTCGATGAAGAAGCGGTCGTGGCTGATGACGATCATCGAGCCGGGCCAGCCGTCGAGGAGGTCCTCCAGCTGGTTGAGGGTCTCGATGTCGAGGTCGTTGGTCGGCTCGTCGAGGAACAGCACGTTGGGCTCGTCCATGAGCAGGCGCAGCAGCTGGAGCCGGCGCCGCTCACCGCCGGAGAGGTCGCCGACGGGCGTCCACTGCTTGTCCTTGCCGAAGCCGAACTGCTCGCAGAGCTGACCGGCACTCATCTCGCGGCCCTTGCCGAGGTCGACGCGCGAGCGGACCTGCTCGACGGCCTGGAGCACCCGGGTGGCCGGGTCCAGTTCGACGACCTCCTGCGAGAGGTAGGCGAGCCGGACGGTCTTGCCGACCTTGATCACGCCGGAGTCGGGCTGGACGTCGCCCTCGGAGGCGTAGGCGTCGCGCAGGGCGCGCAGCAGCGAGGTCTTGCCGGCGCCGTTGACGCCGAGCAGGCCGATCCGGTCGCCGGGGCCGAGCTGCCAGGTGAGGTTCTCCAGCAGCAGCTTGGGGCCGGCCTTCACCGTGACGCCCTCGAGCTCGAAGACGGTGCGGCCCAGCCGGGCGTTGGCGAACTTCATCAGCTCGGACTTGTCGCGCGGCTCGGGGACGTCGGCGATCAGGGCGTTGGCGGCCTCGATGCGGTAGCGCGGCTTGGAGGTGCGGGCGGGGGCGCCGCGGCGCAGCCAGGCGAGCTCCTTGCGGGCGAGGTTCTGGCGCTTCTGCTCCTCGACGGCCTCGATGCGGGAGCGCTCGGCGCGGGCGAAGACGTAGTCGGAGTAGCCGCCCTCGTACTCGTGGACGGTGCCGTGCTGGACGTCCCACATGCGGGTGCAGACCTGGTCGAGGAACCAGCGGTCGTGGGTGACGCAGACGAGCCCGGAGCGGCGCTTCTGGAGGTGCTGGGCGAGCCAGTTGATGCCCTCGACGTCGAGGTGGTTGGTGGGCTCGTCGAGGACGATCAGGTCGGGCGAGCCGAGGAGCAGCTTGGCGAGGGCGATCCGGCGGCGCTCGCCGCCGGAGAGCGGGCCGATGACGGTGTCCAGGCCGTCGGCGAAGCCGGGCAGGTCGAGGCCGCCGAAGAGGCCCTCGATGATGTCGCGGATGCGGGCGTCACCGAGCCACTCGTGGTCGGCCCGGTCGGCGATGACCTCGTGCCGGATGGTGGCCTTCGGGTCGAGCGAGTCGTGCTGCGTGAGGACGGCCAGCTGGAGTCCGCCGGAGTGGGTGATGCGGCCGCTGTCGGGCTCCTCCAGCTTGGCGAGCATCCGGATCAGGGTGGTCTTGCCGTCCCCGTTGCGTCCGACGACGCCGATCCGGTCTCCCTCGCTGACGCCGAGGCTGACCCCGTCGAGAAGGGCCCGGGTGCCGTAGACCTTCGTGACGGACTCGATGGTGGCGAGGTTGACGGCCACGTGTGCTGCGCTCCTGGGTTCGGCGGGGTCGGGGCGGTCCGCCGTTCGTCGCCGGGTGCCCCTGTCGGGGACGCCCCGATCTCCCCAGCCTAATGGGCGCGCCCGCGGGTCCACGTCGGGCTGCTCCCGGGGGCGGTCCCGGACCCGGCACGAACCCGCCCCGGCCCCACCCGGACCCGGCACGAACCTCGCCGACAGCCCGGCCCCGCCCGGACCCCGCCGACAGCCCCGGCCCCCGGCCCCCACCGGTCCGCCGGTCCGCCGCCCCTACGCGACCGGCGCCGCGCCCGGCACCGGCCCGTACGTGGCGTGGGCGGTGCGGCAGGTGCCGGAGGCCCGCAGCGCCTCCGCGACGGCGGCGGCCGCGTCGGCGTCCTTGACGAGGAACGCGCAGGTCGGCCCGGAGCCGGAGACGAGGGCGCCGATGGCCCCGGCCTCGGTGCCGGCCTTCAGGGTGTCGGCGAGCCCGGGCCGCAGCGAGACGGCGGCGGGCTGGAGGTCGTTGGCGAGCGCGGCGGCCAGGGCGGCGGCGTCGCCGCCGGCGAGGGCGGCGAGCAGGGCCGGGTCGGCCTCGGGCACCGGGACGTCGGTGTCGCTGGAGCCGGTCCCGGCCTCCTCGCGGAGCCGGTCGCACTCGCGGAAGACGGCGGGCGTCGACAGGCCGCCGTCGGCGACCGCGAAGACCCAGTGGAAGGTGCCGTCGACGGTGAGCGGCTGCAGGATCTCGCCGCGGCCGCGGCCCAGCGCGACGCCGCCGAGCAGGGCGAACGGCACGTCGGAGCCGAGTTCGGCGGCGAGCTCCAGGAGCGTGTCGAGCGGGGTGTCGAGCTGCCAGAGCGCGTCGCAGGCGACCAGTGCGGCGGCGCCGTCGGCGCTGCCCCCGGCCATGCCGCCGGCGACCGGGATGGCCTTGGCGATGTGCAGGTGCACGCCGGGGTCGGCGATGCCGTGGTGGGCGGCGAGCAGCCGGGCGGCGCGGGCGACGAGGTTGCTGTCGTCGAGCGGGACGGCGTGCGCGTCGGGCCCGGAGCAGGTCAGCGTGACGCCGTCCCCCGGGGTGGCGGTGACCTCGTCGCCGAGGGCGACCGCGAAGAAGACGTTGGCCAGCTCGTGGAAGCCGTCGGTGCGCAGTCCGCCCACCCCGAGCTGGACGTTGACCTTGGCCGGGACGCGTACGGTGATCACTCGGTGTCCGCCTTCGGCTTGTGTTCGGCGATGGCGGCGAACTGCTCGACCGTCAGCATCTCGCCGCGCAGCTTGGGGTCGATCCCGGCGGCCGTGAGGGCCTGCTCGGCCCCGGCGGCGGAGCCGGCCCAGCCGGACAGCGCGGCGCGCAGGGTCTTGCGCCGCTGGGCGAACGCAGCGTCGACGACGGCGAACACCTCCCGGCGGCTGGCGGTGGTCCTCGGCGGCTCCCGGCGGATGAGCGAGACGAGCCCGGAGTCGACGTTGGGGGCGGGCCAGAACACGTTGCGCCCGATGGCGCCGGCCCGCTTCACGTCGGCGTACCAGTTGGCCTTGACCGACGGGACGCCGTACACCTTGTTGCCGGGCTTGGCGGCGAGCCGGTCGGCGACCTCGCTCTGCACCATGACCAGCGTGCGCTCGATGCTGGGGAAGGTCGCCAGCATGTGCAGCAGGACGGGCACGGCCACGTTGTACGGCAGGTTGGCGACCAGCGCGGTGGGCGCCGGTCCGGGGAGCTCGGTGACCTCCATGGCGTCGCTGAACACCAGGTCGAAGGCGTCGGCCTTGCCGGGCATCCGGGCGGCGACGGTGTCGGGGAGGTGCCGGGCGAGCACCGGGTCGATCTCGACCGCGGTCACGTGCCGGGCGACCTCCAGCAGCGCCAGGGTCAGCGAGCCGAGTCCGGGCCCGACCTCGACGACCGCGTCCTCCTCGGTCACCCCGCCGGCCCGGACGATCCGCCGCACGGTGTTGCCGTCGATGACGAAGTTCTGCCCGCGCTGCTTGGTCGGCTTGACGCCGAAGGCGGCGGCCAGCTCGCGGATGTCGGCGGCGCCCAGCAGGTGGCTGTCAGGGGTGGGGTCGGTGGTGCTCACGCGCCAAGGATACGGGCGCGGGGCGGGCCGCCCGGACGCGCCGGACGGACCCGGCGGCCGGGCGGCCGGCTCAGTAGCCGAACGCCCGGGCCGTGTTGGCGGCGATGGCGGTCGCCAGTTCGTCCTCGTGCAGTCCCAGTGTCGCGGCCATGGACCGCACCGTGACCGGGATGAGGTACGGGGCGTTGGGGCGGCCGCGGTAGGGGTGCGGGGTGAGGAAGGGCGCGTCGGTCTCGACCAGGATCCGGTCGAGGGGGGTGGCGGCGAGGGCGTCGCGCAGCGGCTGGTTGGCCTTGAAGGTGACCGGGCCGGCGAAGGACAGGTACCAGCCGTGTTCGGCGCAGACCTCGGCCATCGCGGCGTCGCCGGAGTAGCAGTGGAAGACGGTCCGCTCGGGCGCGCCCTCGGCGAGCAGGACGGCGATGACGTCCTCGTGGGCGTCGCGGTCGTGGATGACGAGGGCCTTGTCGTGCCGCTTGGCCATCTCGATGTGGCGGCGGAACGACTCCTTCTGGATCTCCACGCCCTCGGGCCCGGTGCGGAAGTAGTCGAGGCCGGTCTCGCCGACGGCGCGGACCTGCGGGAGGGCCGCGAGCCGGTCGATCTCGGCGAGGGCCTCGTCGAGGGCGGCGGCGCCGCCGGCGGGGCGCTGCTGCCCGGACCAGCCGTCGGGGTCGCCGAGGAAGATCCTCGGCGCCTCGTTGGGGTGCAGCGCGACGGCGGCGTGCACCTGCTCGAACTGGGCCGCCAGCTCGGCGGCCCAGCGCGAGCCGGGCACGTCGCAGCCCACCTGGACGACCGTGGTGACCCCGACGGAGGCCGCCCGGGCCAGCCCTTCGGCCGGCGTGCCGGACTGCATGTCGAGGTGGGTGTGCGAGTCGGCCACCGCCACCGCCAGGGGTTCCGGCAGGGGCGGCGGCGTGGCGCGGTCGTCCTTGGGGGCCATCAGGAGGCGGGCTTCTCTTCGAGGCGCGGGAACAGGATGTCGCCCTTGGTGACGGTGGCGCCGACGGGCAGCCGGCCCCAGTCCGCCGCGGTGGCGACGGTCTGCGCCGCGAGCGCGCCGAGGCCCGCGTCGGCGGCGCCCAGCGAGGCCCACAGCTTCTCGGCGGTGGACGGCATCACCGGGTTGAGCAGGACGGCGGTGCCGCGCAGCGACTCGGCGGCGGTGTAGAGGATGGTCGCGAGGCGGGCCCGGCCCTCCTCGGAGTCGTCCTTGGCGACCTTCCAGGGCGCCTGCTCGGTGAGGTAGCCGTTGACCTGCTTGACGAACTCGAAAATCGCCGCGAGGCCGCCGGCGAAGTCCAGCTCCTCGCCGATCTTCCGGTCTGCGGCGGCGACGGCCGTGGCCAGGCCCTGGGCGACGGCCTGCTCGGCCTCGCCCGCGGCGGTGGCGGCCGGCAGCTTCCCGTCGAAGTACTTGCCGACCATCGCGGCGACCCGGGAGGCCAGGTTGCCGAAGTCGTTGGCGAGCTCGGAGGTGTACCGGGCGGTGAAGTCCTCCCAGGAGAACGAGCCGTCGGTGCCGAACGGGATCGCCCGCAGGAAGTAGTAGCGGTAGGCGTCCACGCCGAAGTGCGAGGTGAGGTCGGTGGGCGAGATGCCGGTCAGGTTGGACTTGGACATCTTCTCGCCGCCGACCATCAGCCAGCCGTTGGCGACGACCCGCTTGGGCAGCGGCAGCCCGGCGGCCATCAGCATGGCGGGCCAGATGACGGCGTGGAAGCGGAGGATGTCCTTGCCGACGAGGTGCACGGAGGCGGGCCACAGCTCGGCGAAGCGCTCCGGGTCGCTGCCGTAGCCGGCCGCGGTGATGTAGTTCTGCAGCGCGTCGACCCACACGTAGAGGACGTGCTTCTCGTCCCACGGCAGCGGGACGCCCCAGTTGAAGGTGGAGCGGGAGATCGACAGGTCCTTCAGGTCCTGCTCGACGAAGCGCAGCACCTCGTTGCGGGCCGAGGCCGGCTGGATGAAGTCCGGGTTGGCGGCGTAGAACTCCAGCAGCTTCGGACCGTACGCGGAGAGGCGGAAGAAGTAGTTCTCCTCCTCCAGCCACTCGACCGGGCGCTTGTGGACGGAGCAGAGCTTCTCGTCCGCGGTGGCGCCGTCGAGCAGTTCGGCGGGGAGCTTGAACTCCTCGCAGCCGACGCAGTACGGGCCGGAGTAGCCGCCCTTGTAGATCTCGCCCTTGTCGTACAGGTCCTGGACGAACTCCTGCACGCGGTCGGTGTGCCGCTGCTGGGTGGTGCGGATGAAGTCGTCGTTGGCGATCTCCAGGTGCTCCCAGAGCGGCTTCCACTCCTCCTCGACCAGCTTGTCGCACCACTCCTGGGGGCTGACACCGTTGGCCTCGGCGGTCCGCATGATCTTCTGACCGTGCTCGTCGGTGCCGGTCAGGTACCACACCTTCTGGCCGCGCTGGCGGTGCCAGCGGGTGAGGACGTCGCCCGCCACGGTGGTGTACGCGTGGCCCAGGTGCGGGCGATCGTTGACGTAGTAGATCGGGGTGGAAACGTAGTACGCCGGGGCGTTCGCCCCGGTGGTGCTGTGGTCTGCAGTGGCCGCCATGGTCGGAAAGCTTAGTCGGGCCCGCCCGCACCCTTCGACCGCGTTCCGGCCCGCGGACCGGGGACCGCCGCCCGGCCGGTCCGGCCCGGGGCCGCCCGCCGCGAGCAGTGCGGCGGGCGGCCCCGGATCCGCTCCCGGCGCCCGTGGTCAGCCCATCAGCCGCGACCAGAACCGGGCCCAGCGTCCGCGCGGCTTGTCGGCCGCGGGCTCCGGGGGCGCCCCGGCGGGCTCGGCGTGCGCCGAGTAGCCGGGGGCGTGGTGCCAGGACTGGTCGGCCACGGCGACCCTGCCCTCGCGCATGATCCGGACGGTGTGTCCGCCGCAGCCCGGGCAGGTCGGCTTGAGCAGCGGGGACGGCACCCGGACTCCGTTGGCGCGGTACTCGAACACGGGGTGTCCGTCCTTGCCGACGTGGTGCTCGATGTCGTACGCCTGCTCCCAGCCGTACCCGCACCGCAGGCACGCGAAGGAGTACGCCTCCCGCACGGTCTCGACGGGGGTGTGCGGCCTGCCGGCCAGGCCGGGGGCGCTCAGCGCGTTGCCACCGAGGGGGCTACCGATCATCTCGCTCATAGCCGTCTCCCAGCGCCCGCCGGGCGCTCGCCCGGCTGGGTCTTTCCATTCCAGGAAATGCCCGGACCGCCCCGGCCGATGCCCTGCTTGTGAAGACTTGGACGCGGGTTGGGAACTCCTATACGAAAGGCCTGGTCCGTTCCGAAAACCGCGACGGAATCTTCAGCTCCACTGGCGTTTACCGGGGCCTTCACTCAAAGGTACGACTCCCCGGGAGTCACGCAACCCCCGGAATTCACCCCTTTTCCAGGGCGCCCCGGGCCGGGCCTCCCGGCCCCGGGGGCCCGCCCGTCCGACGCCTACCTCCCGGCCCCGCCGCCGCCCCCGGCCGCGGTCCCGGCGGCGGTCCCGGCCGCGCCCCTGGCCTCGTTCTTCGCGGCCACCACCGCGTCGAACACCTCCCGCTTGGGCAGTGCCAGCTCGGCCGCCACCGCGGCGATGGCCTCCTTGCGGCGCTCCCCCGCCTCCTCCCGGACGGCCACCAGCCGGGCGAGTTCGGCCGGGGTGAGGTCCTGCGGCGCGGCCGGCGGCGCGCCGGCGACCACGACGGTGATCTCGCCCTTGACGCCGTCGGCCGCCCAGGCCGCCAGCTCGGCGAGCGGTCCGCGCTTGACCTCCTCGTAGGTCTTGGTGAGCTCGCGGCAGACGGCGGCGGGCCGGTCGGCCCCGAAGGCCTCGGCCATCGCGGCGAGCGCCTCGGCGATCCGGTGCGGCGCCTCGAAGAACACCATGGTGCGCGGCTCGGCGGCGATCGAGGCGAGCTGGCGGGCCCGGTCGCCGGTCTTGCGGGGCAGGAAGCCCTCGAAGGTGAAGCGGTCGACGGGCAGGCCGGACAGCGCGAGCGCGGTGAGCACGGCGGACGGCCCGGGCACCGCGGTGACCTTGACGTCGGCGGCGACGGCGGCGGCGACCAGCCGGTAGCCGGGGTCGGAGACGGAGGGCATGCCGGCGTCGGTGACCAGCAGCACCCGGGCGCCGCCGAGCAGCGCCTCCACCAGTTCGGGGGTGCGGCCGACCTCGTTGCCCTCGAAGTAGGACACCACCCGCCCGGCCGGGGTCACCCCCAGGGCCTGGGTGAGCCGGCGCAGCCGACGGGTGTCCTCGGCCGCGATCACGTCGGCCGCGGCCAGTTCGGTGAGCAGCCGGGGCGGGGCGTCCGAGACGTCGCCGATGGGGGTGCCTGCGAGAACGAGTACTCCTGTCACGGCCCCCATCCTTGCAGCTGCCGCCGCCCGGGGGCTTTTGGTGACGATTCGGGCAGCTTCCGAGGGAGCGGACACGCGTACGAAGAGCGCCCCTACGATGTGGCGGATGAACGGCGACACGGCGGCCAGGACGCCCACCGGTACGGACCACACCGCGCAGGACGGCGGCGACGTGGCCGGCCCGCCCTCCCCGGTCGCCCCGCCGTCCCCCGTCCTCCCGGCCCCCAGACCGGCCGAGCCGGCCCCGGGGAGCTGGCGGGAGCGGTTGGCCCGGTACGGCTACGCCGCCCGCCCGACGGCCCCGCTGACCGAGCGCCTGGTGCCGCCGATGCCGGACGGCCCCGGGGTCACCCCGACCCCGGCGCCGCCCTCGCCGCTGCTGCAGCGCCTGGGCGTCTCCGTGGCCCCTGGCCTGTGGACCTTCCTGTGCCGCTGGGCCGGCTGGCTGGGCCCGCTGGCGGTGGCGCTGTTCGCCGGTGTGCTGCGCTTCACGAACCTCGGCCAGCCGCACGCGATCATCTTCGACGAGACCTACTACGCCAAGGACGCCTACGCGCTCTGGCACGGCGGCTACGAGATCAACTGGCCGGACGGCGCCAACGACCAGATCATGACGCCGGGCGCGGCCGTCCCGTACCGGGCGATGGCCTCGTACGTGGTGCACCCGCCGGTGGGCAAGTGGATCATCGGTGCGGGCGAGGTGCTGTTCGGGATGAACCCGTTCGGCTGGCGGTTCGCGGTGGCCCTGCTCGGCACCCTGTCGGTGCTGATGCTCGCCCGGATCGCCCGCCGGATGTTCCGGTCGACCCTGCTGGGCTGCGTGGCCGGCCTGCTGCTCTCGGTGGACGGCCTGCACCTGGTGCTCAGCCGCGCCGCGCTGCTGGACCTGGTGGTGATGTTCTGGATCCTCGCCGCCTTCGGCTTCCTGCTGCTGGACCGCGACCGCACCCGGGCCCGGCTGGCGGAACGCCTCGGCGGGGTGCCGGACGCGCTGCTGGCGCAGCGGGCGAACCTGGGCTGGCGCCCGTACCGGATCGCCGCCGGCGTCTGCGTCGGCCTGACCTGCGCCACCAAGTGGAGCGGCCTGTACGTGGCGGCGGCCTTCGGCGTGATGACGGTGCTCTGGGACGTCGGCGCCCGCCGGCTGGCCGGGGCCCCGCGCCCCTACCTCGCGGCGCTCACCCGGGACGTGCTGCCGGCCTTCGTGTCGATCGTGGTGGTGTCGCTGGCCGTCTACGTCGCGTCCTGGTGGGGCTGGTTCGCCAGCAGCAACGCGCCCGGGCAGGGCGGCTGGGGCCGCGACTGGGCGGTGGGGCGGTCCACCGACTACCCGTGGATACCCGAGGGGCTGCGCGCCCTGTGGCACTACCACTCGACGGTGTACGACTTCCACACCCACCTGAGCGACCCGCACACCTACCAGTCGAACCCGTGGTCCTGGCTGGTGCTGGGCCGGCCGGTCTCCTTCTTCTACGAGTCCCCCAAGCAGGGCCAGAGCGGCTGCACGGCCGCCGAGTGCGCCCGCGAGGTGCTGGGCATCGGCACCCCGCTGCTGTGGTGGGCGGCCGTGGTGGCGCTGGTGTACTGCCTGTGGCGCTGGGCGGCGCGGCGGGACTGGCGGGCCGGTGCGCTGCTGTGCGGCCTGGCCGCCGGCTACCTCCCGTGGTTCGCCTACCAGCAGCGGACGATCTTCCTGTTCTACGCGGTGGTGTTCGTCCCGTTCCTGGTGCTCGCGGTGACCATGCTGGTCGGGGCGCTGATCGGGCCGGCCGGCGCCTCGCGGGACCGCCGGATCATCGGTTCCACCGCGGCGGGGCTGCTGGTGCTGCTGATCATGTGGAACTTCCTGTTCTTCTTCCCGCTGTTCACCGGGCAGACGATCCCGATGCAGGACTGGCGCCAGCGGATGTGGTTCACCAGCTGGATCTGACGCCCGGGCCCGGGTCCGCACACACCGGACACCCGCGAACCGTCCGTATGCGGTGCACGACACGTACCAGATCCGTCACAACTCCCGGGCGTTTCGTCGGCGCACCGATCGGCGCTGCCTAGGGTGGGGGGCGAACCGCGTTTCCGGCCCCGGTCGGTTGCGCCCGGCCGCGAGACCCTTGGGGGAGCAGCACCATGCGCAGAGGCGCGAAGATCGGCATCATCACCGGCGTGTCCGTCGCCGTGCTGGCGGGCGGGGGCTACGGGGCGTACAGCCTGGTGGGCGGCTCGGGCTCCGGCTCCTCCTCGGACAAGAAGCCCCGCACGGTGGTCGCCGAGCCGCCCTCGGCCGAGCAGGCGGCGAACGGTGCCAAGGACTTCCTCGCGGCCTGGGCGGCCGGCGACCTGGACAAGGCCGCCTCGCTGACCGACGACCCGGCCGCGGCCACCACCGCGCTGACCGCCTTCCGCGACCAGGTCAAGCCGAGCGGGCTGACCCTGAGCCCGGCCGGCCCGGCCACCCCGCAGGCCTTCGCCGCGGCCACCGGGACGCCCTCCCCGGCCGCCAAGCCGTCCGCGGGCGCCTCGGCCACCCCGTCGGCGGGCGCGACCCCCGGCGCCACGGACTCGCCGTCCGCCGCCGCCTCCCCCGCGCCGGCCGGCGTGCTGATGGGGTACAAGGCCCGCGCCGAGTTCGCCGGGACCAACCGGGTCTGGGACTACAACGGCTTCCTGAGCGTCGTGAAGATGAGCGACGACACCCCGGCCGTGCACTGGGCGCCGACGGTGATCCACCCGCACCTGTCCGGCAACGAGACGATCGCCACCCAGCAGGTCTTCGCGCCGCCGTCCAACGCGGTGGACCGCAACGGCAAGGCGCTGCAGGGCGCCTCGCTCACCCCGGCGCTGCTGGCCACCCTGCAGGACAACGCCCACAAGCTGGTGCCGGACCCGAACAAGGACCAGGACGCGGGCAGCGCGGTGGTGATCAGCGACCCGTCCGGCAAGACCGCCAACGACAAGCTGTTCACCATCGTCGAGCCGAAGCCCGGCAAGCCGTTCAAGGTGACCATCGACAACGCCATCCAGGCCGCGGCCGAGAAGGCGATGACGGACCTCGGCGGCAAGTCCGGGTCGATCGTCGCGATCGAGCCGAGCACCGGTCAGGTGCTGGCCTTCGCCAACGCGCCCGCCAGCGGCCAGAACCGGGCCTTCACCGGGCTGCTCGCACCGGGTTCGACGATGAAGATCGTCACCTCCGCGGCGCTGCTGGAGGCCGGGGTCAACCCGGACACCGTGGTCGCCTGTCCGGAGAAGAGCAGCAACGCGGTCGCCGTCCCGAACTCGTTCCCGGGCGCCTTCCCGAACAACACGCTGCAGCAGGACTTCATGATGTCCTGCAACACGGCCTTCATCAACCAGGGCCTGACCAGCCTGAAGCCCGACACGCTGTCCGGCACCGCCAAGGACCTCTTCGGCATCGGCCTGGAGTGGAAGACCGGCCTGCCGAACGCCGACGGCAAGGTGCCCTCCCCGGGCTCCAACAAGGACGAGCAGGCGATGAACTACATCGGCCAGGGCAAGGTCCAGATGAACCCGCTGGCCATCGCCTCGATCACCGCCACGGTGCAGAGCGGCGAGTTCAAGCAGCCGATCCTGGTCGCCGACCTGCCGCAGCAGAAGGCCGCCCGCCCGCTCTCCGCGGACGTCGACGGCAAGCTGAAGGCGATGATGGCCGCGACCGCCCAGGGCGGCACCGCCAAGGACGTGATGGCAGGCATCACCGACAACGCCGGCGCCAAGACCGGCTCGGCCGAGGTCGCCGGGGCGACCGTCACCAACAGCTGGTTCACCGCCTACCGCGGCAACATCGCGGTCGCCGCCGAGGTCCAGGGCGGCGGGCACGGCGTGGACGCGGCCGGCCCGGCCGTCGCCTCCCTCCTGAAGGCCGCCGGCACCCGCTGACGCCTCCCGGCTCGGGGCGGGCGAACCACCCGCCCCGAGCCCCCTTCCGCGCGACACCCCCGCCCCGAGCCCCTCCTCCCGCGAGCGGGCGAAAACCCGGCGAGCGGGCGACGGCCCAACCGCCTCAGCCCCGCGGCAGCGCGGGCTCCGGCCGCCCCAGCATGCGCGGCGGAGGGGCGGGCCTGCGGCTGGTCCAGCGCCGGGCGGCCAGCCGGGGCCAGATCACCAGCACCACCGGCAGCGCCAGGTACCCGAAGCGCCCGGCGGGGGCGAGCATGAACGCGATGGCCAGTCCGGCGGCCAGCAGGTCGGCGGCCGCTATCGCGGAGACCGGCGGCCGGGCGAGCAGCCAGATGGCCACCCCGATGCCGCCCATGGTCATGAGCGCCAGCGAGACGGAGTGCCCGGTGGGCCCGAAACCGGCCAGCACCTTGCCCGGCAGCGGGCTGCCGGCGGGGGTGCGGATGGCGGTGAGTCCGAGCGGGAAGCGCACGACCTGTTCGCGCAGCGCGTCGGCCTGGGTGAGCACCGAGGGCAGGATGACGGCCAGACCGGTGCCGAACGCGATCAGCGCGGTACGGGCGGCGGGCCGGCGGCCGTAGAGGCGCCAGAGCAGCAGTGCGGCGACTGGCAGGGCCGGCCAGGCCGTCCACTTGAGGGTGCAGGCGAGGGCGAGCACCAAACCGGCGCCGACGGTGCGGTCGCGCTCGGCGAGGGCCATGGCGAGGCAGCAGACGCCGATCAGCGGGAGGTCGACGCCACCGACGACCAGGGCCAGGGCGATCAGCGGCGAGGCGGTGAGGACGGCGAGCGGCAGCAGCGGCGCGCGGTCCCGGGACGGCCTCAGCAGCCGCCAGCTGGCCAGCAGGCAGGCGACGAAGGTGAGCGCGAACCAGATCCGGGCGTCCCCGGCGACCCGGGCGAAGGCGTTCCCGTCGCCGAGCAGTTGGCGCGGCATCCCGAAGAGGGTCATCGCCGGCAGGTACGGGTTGTAGTCGGTGACCACCACCGGGTGGGGCAGGTACGGGCTGCCGGTGGTGAGCAGCAGGTGCGCCGAGCGTTCGACGACCATCACCTCGGACTGGTGGCGGCCGTGCAGGGCGAGCAGGGCGAGTGGCGCGAGGACGGCGCCGACCATGGCGACGGCGGCGGCGGCGCGGGCCGCGAAGCGGCGCGGCAGGGTGAGGCAGAGCAGTCCGGCCAGGGCGTACGAGGGAGCAGCGACGAGGCCCCACAGCCGCTGGTTGGGCAGGTCGGAGACGAGTGGGAAGGCGGCGGCCCAGCCGGCCGCGATCAGGCAGCCGAGGAGCTGGACGGTGCGCGTCGAGGCGAGCCGGGCGGGATTCAGCCGATCGGGCGTGGGCGGGAAGGTGCTCTCGCCCCGCTGACGGGGGAACGGCCGACTGGAGAAGCCCAGCGGCAGCCGTCCGGGTGCGGACGGCGTTCCGTCGGGGGTCGGCGGGGCCGGCGTTCTGGAGCGGCCGGTGAAGCGGCCGCGCGGGCGGGAGAAGCCGGGCGTGCGGGTGCTCACCATGGTGGAAGGTTATGGGTGGGAGCGGGGCCCTGTCGCCATGGCGTCGACCACGGCGCGAGTGGTGGCACGAGGGGGGCCGCCGGGTGTCGTTCCCACCGGCGGCCCCTCATGTCCGGATACGTCCGGTTCAGCTGTTCGTGTCGGCGGGGGTGTCCGCCGTGACGGCCTGCTGGGCCGACTGCTCCAGCTTGGAGTGCTTGATGCTGTAGCCGAAGTAGACGACCACGGCGACGGCGATGGCGATCCCGCCGGCCCGGAAGGTGTCCGCGTGCAGGCCGGTGATCAGGTAGATGCAGAAGGCGACGCTGAGCAGCGGGACGACCGGGTAGCCGGGGACCCTGAAGCCGCGCGGCAGGTCGGGCTGGGTGCGGCGCAGGATGATCACGCCGATCGAGACCACCGAGAAGGCGATGAGGGTCCCGAGGCTGGTGATGTCGGCCAGAATGTTCAGCGGGATGAACGCGGCCAGGGCGCCGACGCCGAGGCCCACCACGAGGGTGTTCCAGACCGGGGTGCCGGTGCGCGGGGAGAGCTGGGCGAAGCGCTTGGGCAGCATGCCGTCGCGGCCCATCGAGTACAGGATGCGGGTCTGGCCGTAGATCACCACGAGGGTGATGCTGAAGATCGAGATGATCGCGCCGACGGCGAAGACCATCGCGGGCCAGCTCTGGCCGGTGATGTCCTGGAGGATCTGGGCGAGCCCGGCCTCCTGGCCGTCGAACTTCTCCCACGGCTGGGCGCCGATGCCGGCCAGCGCGACCAGGATGTAGAGCAGGGTCACCACGACCAGCGAGATGATGATCGCCAGCGGCAGGGTGCGGCGCGGGTTCTTGACCTCCTCACCGGCGGTGGACACGGCGTCCAGGCCGATGAAGGAGAAGAAGATGCTGGACGCGGCGACCTGCACGCCGCCGATGCCGAGCGGCATGAACGGGGTCAGGTTGCCGGAGTGGAAGCCGGTGAGGGCGACGCCGACGAAGAGGATCAGGATGAGGATCTTGATCCCGACCATGGCCGCGTTGACCTTCACCGACTCGCTGACGCCGCGGATCAGCAGGAAGCAGACCATGGCGACCAGCAGCAGCGCCGGCAGGTTGAACCAGTGGGTGCTGTCCGGCGCGCCGGACAGCTGCTCCGGGATGGTGACGCCGAACGCCAGGTCGAGGAACTTGTTCAGGTACTCGGCCCAGCTGACCGCGATCGCCGAGGCGGAGACGCCGTACTCCATCAGCAGGCAGATGCCGACGCCGAACGCGACGCCCTCGCCGAGCGTGGCGTAGGCGTAGGAGTACGAGGAGCCGGACACCGGGATCGCGGAGGCCATCTCGGCGTAGCAGAGCGCGGTGAGTCCGGCGGTGACCGCGGCGATCACGAAGGACAGGATGACGGCCGGGCCGGCCGAGGGCACCGCGGTGCTGAGCACGAAGAAGATGCCGGTGCCGATGGTGGCGCCGATGCCGATCGAGGACAGCTGCCAGAGGCCGATCGTGCGGCGCAGGTGGATGCCGGAGCGTCCGCCCTCCTCGGGCGCGCCGGCGGGAAGGCCATGGCCCTCACTCTCGGCGATGAGTGATGAGACGGGCTTGCGTCGCAGCAGACGCACGCCGAGGGAGTTGCTGGCCAAAACTGCGGTCCTTCTAGGCGGGGGAGGGTGTCCTAGCGGCCGGTCACCCGACGCCCCGTGGGGTGTCATCGGGGACCAACCGAACAAACATGGGACAGTACCCCGCGAATGCACCAGTGTCGCAAACGAACAGTCTCGCTCGGCGCATTGTACGAATCGGCGCAACGGGGCACACAAACCGGACACTTCGCAAACGGCGCATCTCCTCTCCAGCGGTTAAAGCAGCAGGTCAGAGGCCGTCGCGAAGATCAACCGCCGAGCACCGCCTGCATCACCGAGCGGGCGACCGTCGCGGCGAGCCCGCCACCGGTGGCCTCCGCGGCACCGCTGTCCGCGATCACCACCGCCACCGCCACCGGCGGCACCCGGTCCGAGCCGGCCGGCCTGGCCCAGGCGGTGAACCAGGCGTACGGCGTGGCGCCGTTGTCCGCCCCGTGCTGGGCGGTTCCGGTCTTGCCGCCGACCACCGCACCGGGGATCCGGGCGTCGCGGCCGGTGCCCCGCTCCACCGCGTCGGTCATCAGCCGCTGCACCTGCACGGCCACCTCCGGCGTCATCGCCCTCCGGTAGGTGACGGGCTTCATCAGCCGCACCGTGCCGCCGTCGCTCCTGGTCAGCTCGTCCACAAGCTGTGGACGCATCACCGTGCCGCCGTTGGCGACCCCGGCGGCGACCATCGCCATCACCAGCGGGGTGGCCGCGGTGTCGAACCGGCCGATCGAGGAGAGCGCCAGCTGCGACTGGTCCATCGTGGTGTCGAAGTTCGACCGGGCGGCGCGCACCGGCGTGTCCAGCCCGGGGTCGTTGAAGCCGAAGCTCTCGGCCATCGCCGCCGTCCGGTCCAGCCCGGTCCGCACCCCGAGGTAGCCGAGGACGCTGTTGCAGCTGAGCACCATCGCGGTGTCCAGCGACTGCCCGGGCCGGTCGCACTCCGGGGTGTCGTCGACCAGTGTCGTGGCCGTCCCCGGCAGCACGTACGGGGAGGGCGCACCGGTCGGCGCGTCGACGTCCGTGACCACCCCGTTCGCGAGCGCGGCCGCCGCGGTGACCACCGTGAAGGTCGACCCGGGCGGGTAGGTCTGGCGCAGCGCACGGTTGAGCATCGGCTGGTCGGTGTCGAGCCGCAACCGGTTCCAGGCGGCCTGGTCGGCCGCGCCGGAGCCGGCGAAACCGCCCGGGTCGTAGGAGGGCGTGCTGGCCAGCGCCAGGATCCGGCCGGTGGCCGGCTCGATCGCGGCGACCGCGCCCTGCCGGCTGCCGAGCCCATGCATCGCGGCCTCCTGGGCGGCCCGGTTCAGCGTGGTGCGGACGTCCCCGCCGGGGTTCCGCCGGCGGGCCACCGCGTCCCAGACCGCCCAGCCGGACAGCCCCGGGTCGGTGCCGGACAGCAGGTCGTCCTCGGTGCCCTCCAGCTGGCTGTCGCCGTAGGCCTGCGAGGCGAAGCCGGTGACCGCCGCGAACAGCGAGCCGTCGGTGTAGGTGCGCTTGTAGGCGTAGCGGCCGCCGGTGGGCGCCGAGCCGGTCACGGCGTCCGCGCCGACCAGGATGTCGCCGCGCGGCCGGGAGTACCGCTCGACGGTGAGCCGCTGGTTGGCGGTGTTGCGGTCGAGCCCGTCCGCCTCGAACACCTGCACCCGGGTGGCCTGGACGCACAGCGCGGCGATCAGCAGCAGGCAGAAGGTACCCGCCCGGCGCCCGGTGACGGAGATGCCCGGCAGCCCCTGCGGCCCGTTCCCTCGGGGGCCCGCGCCCGTCACGGCCGCCCTCCCGCCGCGGACCGGGCGGCGACCGGCGCCGGCCGGCGGGCGGTGTCGCTCATCCGCACCAGCAGCGCCACGATGATCCAGTTGGTGACCACCGAGGACCCGCCCTGGGCGACGAACGGCAGGGTCATCCCGGTCAGCGGGATCAGGGCGAGCACCCCGCCCGCCACCACGAACACCTGCAGGGCGACGATCGCGGCCAGCCCGATCGCCAGCAGCCGCCCGAACGGGTCACGCAGGGCGATGCCCGTCCGGAACCCCCGGGAGACCAGCACCGCGTACAGCAGGAACACCGCGATCAGCCCGGCGAGGCCGAGCTCCTCACCGAGGGTGGCGAGGATGAAGTCGGACTTGGCGGCGAAGCCGATCAGCACCGAGTGGCCGTTGCCGAGGCCGGTGCCCAGCTCCCCGCCCCAGGCGAAGGCGAACAGCGACTGGGCGATCTGGTTGGCGCCCCGGCCCGCCGCGATCGATCCCAGCGGGTCCAGCCAGTCGGCGACCCGGCTGTGCACGTGCGGCGAGAGCCGGCCCACCGTCACCGCCCCGACCGCCGCCAGCACCAGCCCGATCGCGATCCACCCGGTGCGCGCGGTGGCCACGTACAGCATCACCACGAACAGGCCGAAGAACAGCAGCGAGGTGCCGAGGTCCGTCTCCAGCACCAGGACGCCGACGAAGGCGGCCCAGATCAGCAGCACCGGCCCGAGCACCCGCCCGGGCGGCAGCCGCAGGCGCCCGATCCGGCGGCCGGTGAGCGCCAGCGCGTCCCGGTGCACCGCCAGGTAGGCGGCGAAGAAGACGGCCAGCAGGATCTTGGCGAACTCCCCCGGCTGGAAGGAGAGCGGCCCGGCGGTGATCCAGATCCGCGAGCCGTACACCGGCGGGAAGAAGACCGGCAGGATCAGCAGGACCAGCGCCGCCAGCGCGCCGAGGTAGGCGTACCGCTGCAGCCGGCGGTGGTCGCGCACCAGCAGCACCACGGCGGCGAACAGCGCCACCCCGAGGCCCGACCAGAGCAGCTGCGCGGAGGCCGCGCCGGCGCCGGAGGTGGCCCGGTCCAGCCGGTGGATGGCCACCAGGCCGATCCCGTTGAGCAGCACGGCGATCGGCAGCAGCAGCGGGTCCGCGTACCGGGCCCGCCGGCGGACCACGACGTGCGCCAGCAGGGCGAGCACGCCGAGCGCGGCACCGTACCCGGCGGCGTCGGCGGGCACCTCACCGTCGAGGTCGACGCCGACCTCGACGTAGCCGAACACGGCGAGGAGCACGGCGGCCAGGAGCAGCCGGAGCTCGACGGGGCGCCCGGTCGGCACCGGCCGGCTCGGCCGGGCGGCGGATCGCGTCACGGCGGAGGGTGTCGCCACGGACCGTCCTGGGGGTCGCGGGGAGCCGGGCGCTGCGGCGGGTCACCGCTGCCCGGGGAGGCCGAACGGGGCGGACGGTCGGACGCGCCGGCCGGCCCGGGCACCCGCACGACGGGGCCCGCGCCCCGGTTCGTCACCCTAACGAGCACTATCCATATTTACTGCGCTTCATGACGGTGTGTCCCCCGTTGACCGGATCACTCCGCGCCCCGGCCCGCCGCCGGGCGGCCGGCAGGAGCGGCGGGCGGAAGGCCGTCCGGCGGGGTAAGGACGGCGTGAGCGCTGCACCGGATCCCCCGGCCGCGCGCCGGAGTTCACCCCGAGCCCGGCCGTCGCGCGATCCGGACTCGTTTGGCCATCGCCAACTGATGATCCCTAGGATCGCCGGGTGACTACCGGACGACGACCAAAGACCAGGCTCGGCGGCCTGCTGGCCGCCCTGGCGATAACGGGCGCCTCGCTGCTCCTCGGCCTGCCCGCCCACGCCGACGAACCATCAGCCGGATCCGCCGCCACGCCCAAGGAGGCCCCCCGGGTCGACCTGGTCCTGGACGTCAGCGGCTCCATGAACGAGCGGGACATCCAGGGCAAGAGCCGGATCTCGGTGGCCCAGCAGTCGCTGAACGACGTGATCGACGCGCTGCCCGCGGAGACCGAGTTCGGCATCCGCACCCTGGGCGCCAACTACCCCGGCAACGACAAGACGCAGGGCTGCCAGGACACCAAGCAGCTGTTCCCGGTCGGCAAGACCAACAAGGTCGAGGCCAAGACGGCCGTCGCCACCCTGCGGCCCACCGGCTTCACCCCGATCGGCCTGGCGCTGCGCGGTGCCGCCCAGGACCTCGGCAAGGGCGAGACCACCCGCCGGGTGGTGCTGATCACCGACGGCGAGGACACCTGCACCCCGCCCGACCCGTGCGACGTCGCCCGCGAACTCGCCTCCCAGGGCATCCACCTGGTCGTCGACACGCTCGGCCTGGCCCACGACGACAAGACCCGCCAGCAGCTCCTGTGCATCGCCAACGCGACCGGCGGCACCTACACCGACGTGCGCACCCAGGAGCAGCTCACCGACAAGGTGAAGCAGCTGGTCGACCGCTCCAACGACACCTACACGGTGACCCCGGTGAAGACCGCTGGCACCGACAAGTGCGAGAACGCCCCGGTGCTCGCCCCGGGCGTCTACACCGACCGCGAGAAGTTCTCCGAGCACCGCGTCTACAAGGTCCCGGTCAAGTCCGGCCAGGAACTGCGCGCCTCGGTCAGCGTGGGGCTGGACCGCGCGGTGGCCCGGGACTACGGCGTCCTGCTGCAGGCGACCAGCGCGACCGGCCAGGAGCTGGTCCGCGGCACCGACGCCGGCAGCGGCCGCACCGACGTGATCTCCACCGGACTGCGCTGGTCCACCAGCGACTCCAAGGGGTACGTCACGACGAGCCCGACCTCCTCGCCGAGCGCGAAGCCGGAGACCACGGTCTGCCTGGTCGTCAGCAACGCGCTGGCCCCGCAGTCCGGCGTCCTGGCCGACCCCGGCATGCCGCTGGAGCTGACCGTCGACCTGGCCACCGCCTCGCCGGCCCCCGAGGGCGCGGCGATGGGCCTCGGCCGCGGCTGGATCCTGTTGCTCACCCTCACCCTGGCCGGCCTGGTCTTCGGCCTGCTGTTCGGCTGGATCGCGCGCTGGCGGATCGCTGTCTGGCGGGAGAACTGACCATGCGTACGACCCTGCGCGGCACCCTCGCCGCCCTCGCCCTGCTGCCCGCCCTCGCGCTGGCCGCCCCGGCCGCCTCCGCCGCCTCGCCGTCGCCCTCGGCGAGCGCGAGCGGCACCCCGGCCCCGGCCACCAGGGCCGGCACGTCCTTCCTGACCGCGACCAACCTGTCCCCCGGCCAGGACGCCAACGTCGCCGCCTCCACGGGCGACTACCTGTACTGGGCGTTCGGCGCCTCCGAGGGCCAGACCCCGACGATCGGCCTGACCGTCAACCTGGCCCCCGCGACCGACCGGCACGGCCCGCAGACCTGGTCCGTCGAGGTCTTCGACGGGCTGCGCCGCCGCCAGGCCTGCACCGCCGGCACCCAGAACGCCACGGGCGACCAGAACGCCACCACGCTCGCGCTGAGCTGCACCCTGCGCGAGGTCCGCTCCTGGGCCGAACCGTGGTCCGGCGACCCGCTGCCCGGCACCTACTACGTGCGGCTGTCGGTCAGCGACGCCCCGCAGCCGGACCTCGGCCTGGCCGCCTCCGTCCAGCTGCACGTCAGTGCCAAGGGCGACGCGGACAACGCCCAGCCGGAGGGCGGCGAGCTGAAGGCCCCGCTGGTCCCGCCGGCGGGCGGCGGCGCGAGCACCGCCAAGGCGGCCGCCCCGGTGGAGCCCGAGGAGCACTGGTACACCGGCTGGTTCTCCGGCTGGAACAGCCGCTGGTACTGGACGATCGGCGGCGGCTTCCTGGCCGCCCTGGCGGGCGTCCTGGGCTACCGGCTGACCCGGCACCCGCGCGGCTACCGCCAGGCCCGCTACGGGGCCGTCCCGCCCCAGCCGGGCGCCCCGCAGCCCGGGCCCTACGTGGGCTCCCAGCGCCCCTGACGCGCACCCGTCCCACCCGGGGGCCGGTCGGATCCGTTCCGGCCGGCCCCCGGCCGTTCCCGCCGCCGCACGCCGACGCCCGGACCCACCCCGCTCCGGCCCGGACGGCGCCACCGCCTGCCTGCGCCCGGGCACCCGCTTAGGCTCGGACCATGACCCGGCAGCCGGAGGGCAGGATCGTGGTCGGCGTGGACGGCTCGCCGCCCTCCCGCGCCGCCGTCCGCTGGGCGGCCCGCCTGGCCGGCCTCACCGGCGGCCCGCTGGAGGCGGTGTCGGTCTGGGACTTCCCCTGCCTCCACGGCGAGCACGGCCCCGTCCTGCCCGCCCTGGACGGCTTCGGGTCCGAGCACCGCGCGGCCGAGATCCTCGACGAGGCCCTGGCCGGCTGCCCGCTCCCGGTCCACCGCCGGCTCCGGGCCGGCGCGCCCGGGCCCGCCCTGGTGGCCGCCGCGGCCGGCGCGGCCCTGCTGGTCCTCGGCAACCGCGGCCGCTCCTCCGCGGCCGGCGCCCCGCTCGGCACCGTCGCGCAGTACTGCCTCCACCACGCGCCCTGCCCGGTGACGATCGTCCGCGACTGACCGTCAGGCCACCGCCGGACCACCCCCGTGACGCTCGTCACGCCGCCAACTCCCGCACCCCCGGGCGGAGTACCCGTGGACAACGCAGAAGCCCCGCCCGGTCTGACGACCGGGCGGGGCTTCCATTGGGTGGAGCTGAGGGGATTCGAACCCCTGACCCCCTCGATGCGAACGAGGTGCGCTACCGGACTGCGCCACAGCCCCAACGAGAAGAAACTCTAGCACCTTTCGGAGGGGGTCCGTGACCACCCCCGGCGGCCCGGTGCTGGTCGGGGGCCGGAGGGGTCATTCGTTGGCGGCGCGGGGGCGCGCCTCGGGGGCCGGAGCCTCGGCGTACTGGTCGAAGAGCGGGGTGTTGCGGGAGGGCTCGGCCGGGCGGCCTGCGGTCCAGGTGCCCGGGGCCGACAGGTCGAGGTTGCGGGACACCCGGGGGGCGACCGGCGCGGTGACGTAGGTCGGCAGCGGGACGGGCACCGGCTCCCAGGAGTCCGGGCCGGCCGCACCGCGCTCGCGCATGCCGTCGACCCACTCCTCGTGCTCGGTCGCCTCGGCCACCACGGAGGCGGACGCCACCGACACGGTGGCCTCCTCCGGGTCGGCCGCCAGCCGCAGGTGGGGGCGGCGCCCGGCGCGCTCGCCGGCGGCCCGCTCCGGGGCCGCGGGGGCCTCGGCCGGAGCGGCAGCGGCTTCCGGGGCCGCGGCCCGCTGCTGCTCGCGCTTGCGCAGCCGCTCGGCGGCCTGGGCGGCGCGGTCGCGGTCGAGCTTCACCTCGTACCGCTGGCGCTCCAGCTTGCGCAGGTGGCCGATGTAGAGGGTGAGGAGGAGTGCCGGGACGGCCGGGACCCAGAGGAAGGCCAGTCCGGCGACGGCCGCGACGACGGCGCCGAGCGCGAAGGCCAGGAAGAGGCCGGTGACCATCCGCCGCCGGCGGGCCAGCAGCTGTGCCCGGCGCCGGGCACCGCCCTGCGGGGCGACCGCGGGCCGCTCGGCCCGGGCCGCGCGCTCCGGCGAGGCCGCGGGCGAGGGCACTGGCGAGGGTGAGGGCGCGGGCTCCGCGCCGGGTTCCGCGGTGTCCGCGGGGTCGCCGGGGGCGGCCTCGTCCCGTCCGGGAGGGCCGTCGCCGTCCTGCTCGTCGTCACGCGGTCCGTCGCCCAGGGCCCGGGCTGCCCGCCGCTCCAGTGCCGATCGCCCGGCCAGCAGGCGGATGGCGGTGCTGAAGCGTTCCGTCGGACGTGCCTCGTTGAGTTCGTCCTGCCTGCGGAGCCACATCGGCACCAGATAGGCGGCCCAGGCCCCTACGATGACGGCGTAGATAAGGCCGCTACTGCTCACGATTCACACCGTACGGGCGCCGGGGAAGGCCTGGCAGCAATTTGGCGCGGCGTGTCGTGTGATCAAGCTGATTCTCCGACTATTTTGCCGGCATTTGTGCCGGTCCACGGGCGTGCCGATGCCATATCGATATTTGATTCGAACATATATTCAATTACCCGGATCGCGACCGGAACTGAGCGCCCGCCACCGCCCCAGCAACCCTTCCGGGATCTCCTCGTCGGTCAGCGCGTACACCAGGTGGTCGCGCCAGTCGCCGTCGATGTGGAGATAGCGCGGGCGGATTCCCTCCGAGCGGAAGCCCAGCTTTTCCACCACCCGCCGGCTCGGCCCGTTCTCCGGGCGGATGCAGACCTCGATCCGGTGCAGTCCGAGGGTGCGGAAGCAGTGGTCGACCGAGAGCGCGACGGCCGTCGGCATGATGCCCCGCCCGGCCACCGCCTCGTCGATCCAGTACCCGACGTTGGCCGAGCACATCGAGCCCCAGGTGATGCCGCCGACGGTCAGCTGGCCGACCAGCTGGCCCTTGTGGAGCACCACGAAGGGCAGCATCCGCCCGGCCGACGCCTCGCCGCGCAGGAAGCGGACCATCTGCCGGTACGTCGGTCGCGGGCCGGCGGTCTGCCCGGCCGGGCCCGGCGGCACGGTGGCCTCCCAGCGGCGCAGCCAGTCCCGGTTGCGGCGGCTGACCTCCTGCCACTCGCGCTGGTCGCGGGCCCGGATCGGGCGCAGCACGACGTCCCCCTCGTGGAGCTCTACCGGCCAGCCGGCGTTCAGTGCGCTCTCCCGGACTCTGGTGCGTCGGGCCGGGGGTGGTCCCCGCCGCCGAGCTGGTCGACGGCGTGGGCGAGCAGCGGCTCCAGGACGGCCAGGCCGTCCCTGACGCCGCCGGTCGAGCCCGGCAGGTTGACGATCAGGGTACGTCCGGCGAGGCCGGCGAGCCCGCGGGAGAGCGCCGAGGTCGGCACCTTCTCCCGGCCGTGGGCCCGGACGGCCTCGGCGATGCCGGGGACCTGCCGGTCGATGACCCGGGCGGTCATCTCGGGCGTGAGGTCCATCGGCGAGATGCCGGTGCCGCCGGTGGTGAGCACCACGTCGTAGCCGGCCGCGACGGCCTCGCGCAGCGCGGCCTCCACCGGCTCGCCGTCCGGGACGACCCGGGGCCCGTCGGCCGTGAAGCCCATCGCGGTCAGCCCGGCCACCAGCAGCGGGCCTCCCTTGTCCTCGTAGACGCCGGCCGAGGCCCGGTTGGAGACGGTGACGGCCAGCGCCCGCCCGACCCGCCCGCTCACGCGCCGGCCTCCGGCGCGAACCAGTCGCCGCTCTTGCCGCCGGTCTTGGCGAGCACCCGGACGGACTCGACGGTGGCGCCCTTGTCGACCGCCTTGACCATGTCGATGACGGTGAGGCCGGCCACCGCGACGGCGGTGAGCGCCTCCATCTCGACGCCGGTGCGGTCGGCGGTGCGCACCGTGGCGGTGATCTCGACGGCGTCGTCCGCGACCACGAGGTCGACCTTGACGCCGGAGACGGCGATCGGGTGGCAGAGCGGGATCAGCTCGGGCGTCTTCTTGGCGCCCATGATGCCGGCGATCCGCGCCACCGCGAGGGCGTCGCCCTTGGGCACGCCCTCCCCGCGCAGCAGCTCGACCACCCGGGGGGAGACCCGGACCCGGCCGGCCGCGACGGCGGTCCGCGCGGTGGTGGCCTTCTCGGAGACGTCGACCATCCGGGCGGCGCCCTGGTCGTCGACGTGGGTGAGGCGGTCGCCGGGGGGAGGTGTCGTCACGGGGGGCTCCAGGGGCGCGCAGATCGAATACCGCGCTACCGTACAGCTCCCCCGCCCCGCCACGCGGGAGGGGCCGGGGGCCGAGACACGGGCTCAGGAGCCGAGCAGCACCACGTCGACCTCGCTGCCGGGCGGCAGGGCGGTGACGTCCTCGGGCACGGTGATCAGGCAGTCGGCCCGGGCCAGTGCGCCGACCAGGTGCGACTCGGCGCCGCCCACCGGCTCGACGGTGCCGTCCGCGGCCGAGTAGCGGCCGCGCAGGAACTGCCGGCGGCCGGCCGGGGAGCGCAGTTCCGCCGGGCAGAGCGCCCGGACCACCGGGCGGTGGACGTCGGCGGCGCCGAGCATGGTGCGGATGACCGGGCGGACGAACAGTTCGAAGGAGATGTAGGCGCTCACCGGGTTGCCGGGCAGCGCGAGCAGCGGGACGCCGTCCCCGCCGCCGATCCGGCCGAAGCCCTGCGGCTTGCCGGGCTGCATCCGGATCCTGCGGAAGTCGACGCCCCCGTAGGACTCGAAGACCTCCTTGACCACGTCGTACGCGCCGACGCTGACCCCGCCGCTGGTGACGATCAGGTCGGCCCGGCCGAGCTGGTCCTCCAGGACGGCCCGGAGCCGGTCGGCGTCGTCCGGGACGGCACCGACCCGGTAGGCGATGGCGCCGGCCTCCTGGGCGGCCGCGGTCAGGGTGAAGCTGTTGGAGTCGGAGATCTGCCCGGGGCCGACCGGCTCGCCGGGCTGCACCAGCTCGCTGCCGGTGGACAGCACCACGACCCGCGGGCGCGGGCGGACCCGCACCGCGGCGCGTCCGATCGCGGCGAGCAGGCCGAGCTGGGTGGGGCCGAGCCGGGTGCCGGCCTCCAGGACCTTCGCGCCGGCGGCGACGTCACTGCCCGCCCGGCGGACGTGCGCGCCCCCGGCGACCGGGCGCAGGACGCGGACCTCCTCGTCCTCGACGGGTGCGGTCATCGCGTCGGCGGCCACGCCGGTGCCGGTGCCGCCGTCGGTCCACTCGACCGGGGCGACGGCCTCGGCACCGGGCGGGAGGGGGGCGCCGGTCATGATCCGGGCGGCCTGGCCGGGCCCGACCCGGGGCAGTTCGCCCGCGCCGGCGGCGATGTCGCCGACCACCGCGAGCACCGAGGGGTACTGCCCGGTGGCGCCGTCGGTGTCGGCGGTGCGGACGGCGTAGCCGTCCATCGAGCTGTTGTCGAAGGGCGGCAGGTCACCGCCGGCGACCACGTCCTCGTCGAGCCGGCAGCCCTGGGCGTCGAGCAGTCGCAGCTCGATCGCGGGCAGCGGGCCGACCGCGGCCAGCACGTCGGCGAGGTGCTCGTCCACCGTCCAGAGGCGGCGGGCCGCCGGTGCCGGGTCCGTGGACCCGTCGCAGCAGGCTGCGGCGGATCCGGTGGGGTGTTCGGTGGACCCGGTCATCGGCGGCTCGCTCCCTGTCGTCGTGTCAGTCCTGCAGCTCGGAGGCGACGAACTCGCGCAGCCAGGAGCGGAACTCCGGGCCCAGGTCGTCGCGCTCGGCGGCCAGACGGACGATAGCGCGCAGGTAGTCCGCGCGGTCACCGGTGTCGTAGCGGCGGCCCTTGAAGAGCACGCCGTGCACCTGGCCGCCGGCCGCCGGCTCGCGGGTGGTCAGCTCGCGCAGGGCGTCGGTGAGCTGGATCTCGCCGCCGCGGCCGGGCGGGGTCTCGCGCAGCACGTCGAAGACCAGCGGGTCGAGGACGTAGCGGCCGATGACGGCGTAGTTCGAGGGGGCCTCGTCGGTCTCGGGCTTCTCGACCAGGTCGGTCACCTGGAAGACGTCCTCGCCGAAGCCGTTCGCCTTGACGGCGGCACAGCCGTAGAGGTGGATCTGGGAGGGGTCGACCTCCATGAGGGCGACGACCGAGCCGCCGAGCTCCTGCTGCACCTCGATCATGCGGGAGAGCAGCGGGTCGCGCGGGTCGATCAGGTCGTCACCGAGCAGGACGGCGAAGGGCTGGCCGGCCACGTGCTGCTCGGCGACCGAGACGGCGTGGCCGAGGCCCTTCGGGTCGCCCTGGCGGACGTAGTGCATGTTGGCCAGCTCGACGGACTCCCGGACGCGGGCCAGGCGGTCCTGGTCGCCCTTGCGGGCAAGCAGCTCCTCCAGCTCGTAGGCGCGGTCGAAGTGGTCCTCCAGCGCGCGCTTGTTGCGGCCGGTGACCATCAGTATGTCGGACAGGCCCGCGGAGGCGGCCTCCTCGACGACGTACTGGATGGCCGGCTTGTCGACGACGGGCAGCATCTCCTTCGGGGTGGCCTTGGTGGCCGGGAGGAAGCGGGTGCCCAGTCCGGCCGCGGGTACCACGGCCTTGGTTACCGGAATTCGGGAGTTGGTCGTCGTCATGCGTTTACCTTACTCAGGCACGTTTTGCCCGGGCCGAGCACGGTCGGACGGCTAGGACAGCACGTCACGGGGCCCGGCCACGGTGGCAGGCGTATGGGAAGCGACCGGATGGGCGAGGGAGTCACCTCCGGCACAGGCGGACACACTACCCGGCTTTCCCGAACAGTCAGGTTCCGCCTTGTTCGCCTGCCCCGCACCGGAACCGGGCTGCTCGCAGGGGGGTGCCGGGCGCGTGCCGCCGGCGTGCGCGGGGAGCGGTCCCGGCCGGCCCCGCCAGCAGTCGCCGCCGGCCGACCGGGCCTCGGCCAGCGCCCGGTCGGCGGCGCGCAGCAGGACGGCGGCGTGGGTGCCGTCCTCGGGCAGCACGGCGACCCCGACGGCGGCGGTCAGCCCGTTGCCGCCGGCCGGCCGGGGCTCCCGCGGGCCCGAGGACCAGTCGAGCAGCAGGTGCCGGCGCACCGACCAGACGAGCCGCTCGGCGACCTGGGCGGCGCCCTCCGCGCCGGTGTCCGGCAGCACCACCAGGAACTCCTCCCCGCTGTAGCGGCCGAGGGTGTCGGACCGGCGGATCTCCATCCCGAGCCGCTGGGCGAGGTCGCGCAGTATCGCGCCGGCGCGGCCCCGCCCGTGCTCGGCGACGACCGCGTCGAAGCCGGCGATCTCCAGCAGCAGGACGGCCAGCGGGCGCGGCCCGTCCGGCTGGTCCGGGCGCCCGGCGCGACGGGCCCGCTCGATCTCGCGGTCCAGGGTGAGCTGCAGGTGCCGGTAGTTCCACACCCCGGTGAGCGGGTCGCAGGAGGCCGTGCGCTCCAGGTCGGCGCAGTGCGCCTCCAGCTCGGCGATCCGCTCGCGCAGCCCGTCCTCCCGGGCGGCGGCGTCGCCGCGGCCCCGGCGCAGGCGCAGCCCGAGCACGGTGGCACCGGCCAGCGCGGGGGCGCTCAGCGCGGCCAGGGCCTGGACCAGCAGCGGGGTGGACAATCGGGGCGCCCTTTCCCGTGTCAGGCTCTGCGGGTCGACGGCAGCGGCCGGCGGGGCAGAGTTGCGGAGGATCCGATGCACAACGAGAAGAGCGAGCTGAGGACACGGCTGCTGACGCGGCGGCGCGCGCTCACCGCCGGGGAGCGGGCAGCGGCCGCGCGGGCGCTGGCCGGGCACGCCGGGGCCCTCGCGGAGCCGGGCGCCACGGTGGCCGCGTACGTCTCGGTGGGCTCCGAGCCGGGGACCGGTCCGCTGCTGGACGCGCTGCGGGAGCGCGGGGTGCGGGTGCTGCTGCCGGTCCTGCTGCCCGACAACGACCTGGACTGGGCCGAGTACGGCGGCCCGCGGGAACTGGCCCCGGCCGGGCGCGGACTGCTGGAGCCGGTCGGGCCCCGGCTCGGGCCGGAGGCCGTCACGGCCGCCTCGGTGGTGCTGCTGCCGGGCCTGGCGGTGGACCGGCGGGGGCTGCGGCTGGGCCGCGGCGGGGGGTCGTACGACCGGGTGCTGGCCCGGCTGGAGCGGGCGCGCGCGCGGCCGGTGCTGGCGGTGCTGCTGTACGAGGACGAGCTGCTGGCGCGGGTGCCGGCCGAGCCGCACGACCGCTCGGTGGACCTGGCGGTCGTGCCGTCGGGGCCGCAGCGGCTCGGGTGAGCGTGGCGGGGCTCGGGGCTCGGGACCGGCCCGGTAGGGCCGGGGCCCGGGGCGGACGACGACGGCCCCGCTCCTGAGGAGCGGGGCCGTCGGGTCGTGCCGGGTCAGCCGGTGGTGAGCACCAGCTTGTGCTTGGTGGCCTTCTCGACCGCGTCCGGCGTGTAGGCCCAGGTCAGCAGCTTGCCCTTGAGCCAGAGGTCGGTCTGGTCGTTGTAGTTGTCGTGGAAGGCGTGGCCGGAGGCACCGCCGACGTTGATCCACCGCGAGGAGTCCAGGTCGCTCAGGTCGACCACCATCCGCATCGAGGGGATCCAGTCCACCTGGTAGCCCGCCGCGGCGTTCCAGCCGGCCGCGTCGACCGCCGCCGAGCCGCCGGAGAGCCGGTACGGGCCGCGGTTGAGCAGCCGGTGGACCACGCCGGAGGCGATCGAGGACTCGTCGGTGCCGAGGGTCTGCTCGCGCAGCGTCAGCTTGTGCAGCCGGCCCCAGCTCCAGGTGGAGACGTCCTTGCTGAGCAGCGCGGTGAGGTCCTGCCGGGCGTTCTTCATCGCCTCCTTGAGCAGGTTGTCCAGGCCCTTCTGCTCCTTGTGGTCGGAGTCGATGTACGTCCACCAGGAGCTGTCGGGCTTGTCGAGCTGCTGGCGGACCACCTCGGTCCAGCGGTCGCCGCCGTCCGGCTGGGCCTTGCCCGGGTCACGGGTGCCGCACTCGGTGACGATCTTGCTGGAGCTGTCCGGCTTGGTCGGGTCGTCCTGCTGGCGGACCAGCAGGCAGTTGCCCTTGGCCCGGAGGTCGGCCGGGAACTTCTGGCCGAAGGCGAGGGTGAGCAGCTGGCGCCAGACGCCGTTGTAGTAGGCGGCTGCGGCCGAGTCGGCGTCCTGGTGGTAGTTCCAGTCCTTGAGCAGGTCCTGGGCCTCGCGCACGTACGGGTCGTCGATCTGCTGCTTGAGCAGCAGCGGGACGAGCGTCTTGGCCATGATGCTGGTGTTGTCCAGCTGCATGGACTGCATGTCGTCCGGGGAGATCTTCCCGTTGTTCTTGAGCAGGCCCTCGATCTGGTCGGTGATCTCCTTGGCCCGGGTGCCGTACTCCCAGTCCTTGGTGAGCGAGTACTTGTAGCTCGGGTCCACCACGGCCTGGTTGGCGGTCACGATGTAGCCCGCGGCCGGGTCGAGGCTGTAGGGCAGCGCGGTGAAGGGGATCGAGCCCTTCCACTGGTACCCGGAGTCCCAGCCCGGGGCCGGGAGGGTGCCGTCGCCCTTGGCGCGGACCGGGACGTCGCCCGGGGCCTGGTAGCCGATGTGCTTGGCGTCGGCGTAGAGCAGGTTCTGCGCGGGGACGGCGAAGTCCTTGGCGGCGCCCCGGAAGTCGTCCCAGTTCTTCGCCCGGTCGAGGGCGAAGACGGCGTCCATGGTCTTGCCGGGGTTGAGCGCGGTCCACTGCAGCGCGACGCCGTAGCCGCCGGTGCCCCGGTCGGGGGCCGCGCTGCCGTTGGGCGCGTACTTGCCGACGTTCTGCTGCTCGGTGCTCTGGTCGGAGATGAGCGGGGCGCCGGTCTGGGTGGTGCGGACGGTGATGGTGCGGTCGTCCCCGCCGGCGACCTTGATGGTCTCCTTGCGCAGGTCGAACTTCACGTCCTTGCCGTCGACCTGGTAGGTGTCCGGGCCGGTCACCTTCTCCAGGTAGAGGTCGGTGACGTCGGCGCCCAGGTTGGTGAAGCCCCAGGCGACGTCCTTGTTGTGGCCGATCACCACGCCGGGCATCCCGGCGAAGGTGAAGCCGGAGACGTCGTACTGGCAGGCCGGCGAGGCGGTGCGGCAGTGCAGGCCCATCTGGTACCAGACCGAGGGCAGGCCGGGGCCGAGGTGCGGGTCGTTGGCCAGCAGCGGCTTGCCGGTGGTGGTGTGGCTGCCGGCGACGACCCAGGAGTTGGAGCCGATGCCCTGGCCGGGGCGGCCGAGCAGCTGCGGCATGCCGTCGACCCGGTCGGTGAGCCCCTGCAGCAGCGCCTTGGTGGTGGCCGCGCCCTGCGCGGTGGCAGCGGGGGCGGAGCCGGACGGCGGGGTGCCGTCGGCGGGGCGGTAGGTGTCCCCGGAGACGGTGCCGGTCTTCACGATCGTGCCGTTGCGGGTGTACGGGTACTCGGGGTAGAGCTCGGCGATCTTGTCCGGCCCGAAGTCCTGGGCCAGCAGCGCGCGGTCGATCTCCTCCTGGAGGTTCCCGGAGAGGTTCCAGGCCATCGCCTTGAGCCAGGCCACCGAGTCGACCGGGGTCCACTGCTCGGGCTTGTAGTCGCCGTTGACGGCACCGAGCAGCGCGTACTCCAGGGAGGCCTTCTCGCCCCCGGGGTGCTCGGCGAGCCAGGCGTTCACGCCGTCCGCGTAGGCCTGCAGGTACTTCTTGGTCTCCGGCGACAGCTTGGTGTCGAACTCCTTCTGCGCGACCTGGCGCCAGCCCATGGTGCGGATGAAGGCGTCGGTGTCGACCTGGCCGTCGCCGAACATCTCGGAGAGCCGCCCGGCGGTGATGTGCCGGCGGACGTCCATCTCCCAGAACCGGTCCTGCGCCTGGACGTAGCCCTGGGCGCGGAAGAGGTCCTCGGAGGTGTCGGCGTAGAGCTGGGGGATGCCGTTGGCGTCCCGCTTGACGTCGACCGGCGCGCTGAGGCCCGCCACCTTGACGCTGCCGTCGACCTCGGGGAAGGACGCGCGGACCGCGGTGACCCCGCGGTAGCCGCCGTAGCCGACGCCGGCCACCAGCAGCACGACCAGCACGATCACGAACAGACGGGCGCGCCGGAACTTCTTCGAGCGGGGCATCTGGGTCCTTGCGGTCCTGACTTCGGGGCGGGCGGGCGTGTCCAGGGCCTGGGGCCGTGACAGGGCACCACATTAGGCCGAGTCGGCCGAGCACCGTGCACGGGGGACGCTCCGCACGGGATCGGAGGAGGTCAACGGGGAGTCCCGGAAGGGCTGGTGGGGGCCCGGGGAGGACAGGAAACTAAAGATATGGCAAAATGTTAGACTGCGTAACGATCCGCAAGGGGAGCATTGACGACTTCTTAACGGGTCCCCCTTCGCCAGCACGACCGACACCCCGCCCGCCCCTGCCTGCCCGAGGTGCCACTGCGTGAACATCGACCACCTGAACCAGCTGCTCCTTGAGTTCTCCGTGATCCTGCTGGTCGCAGTGGTCGCCGTGCGCATCTCCACCCGATCAGGCCTGCCCAGCCTGCTGATCTACCTCGGGATCGGCGTCGCGCTGGGCCAGAACGGCATCGGCGTCACCTTCAACAACGCCGAGCTCACCCAGGTGCTCGGCTACGCGGCGCTCGTGGTCATCCTGGCCGAGGGCGGCCTCAAGACGAGCTGGCGCGAGGTCAGACCGGTCATGCCGGCCGCCACCGCGCTCGCCACCGTCGGCGTCGGGATCAGCGTGTTCGTCACCGCGGCCGGCGCGCACTGGCTGGTCGGCCTGGACTGGCGCACCTCGATGCTGCTCGGCGCGATCGTCTCCTCCACCGACGCCGCCGCCGTCTTCTCCGTCCTGCGGATGGTCCCGCTGCCGCACCGGCTCACCGGCCTGCTGGAGGCCGAGTCCGGGTTCAACGACGCCCCCGTCGTCATCCTGGTCGTCGCCTTCGCCACCGTCGGCGAGCTGGACTCCTGGTACGTCCTGGTCGGCACGATCGTCGCCGAGCTGGCGATCGGCACCGCCGTCGGGTTCGCGGTCGGCAAGATCGGCGCGTACGGGATCAAGCACGTCGCACTGCCGTCCTCCGGCCTGTACCCGATCGCCGTGATGGCGCTCACCGTGCTCGCCTACGCCGGCGGCGCGCTGCTGCACGGCTCCGGCTTCCTCGCCGTCTACATCTGCGCGGTGATCCTCGGCAACGCCAAGCTGCCGCACGGCCCGGCCGTCCGGGGCTTCGCCGACGGACTGGCCTGGATCGGGCAGATCGGCATGTTCGTGCTGCTCGGCCTGCTCTGCACGCCCGAGACCATGGGCTCCTCGGTCGTCCCCGCGCTGGTCATCGGCGGCGTGCTGGTGTTCCTCGCCCGGCCGCTCTCGGTGGTGCTCACCATGACCCCGTTCAAGGTCCCGGGGCGGGAGCAGGCGCTGCTGAGCTGGGCCGGACTGCGCGGGGCGGTGCCCATCGTGCTGGCCACCATCCCGGTGGTGTCGGGCGCGCACCGGGCCGAGGACGTCTTCAACATCGTCTTCATCCTGGTCGTCGTCTTCACCCTGCTGCAGGGCCCGACCCTGCCCTGGGTGGCCAAGCGGCTGCGGGTCGGCGAGGGCGCCATGGGCCAGGACCTCGGCATCGAGTCCGCCCCGCTGGAGAAGCTGCACGGCCACCTGCTGTCGGTCGCGCTCTCGCCGACCTCGCGGATGTCCGGCGTGGAGATCAGCGAGCTGCGGCTACCCAAGGGGGCGGCGGTCACCCTGGTGGTGCGGGAGGGCAACTCCTTCGTGCCGGACAAGGCGACGGTGCTGCGCGGCGGGGACGAGCTGCTGGTGGTCACCACGGACGAGGTCGGCGAGGCGGCCGAGCGACGCCTGCGGGCCGTGGACCGGGGCGGCAAGCTCGCGGGGTGGCTGAACGGGCGGTGAGCCCGGTCGGGGTGCGGCGGCGGGGGTCTCGCGGCGGGTCCGGGCCGGGTGGCCGCGGCGGGTGGCGGCGGGTTGAGGGTGACTTTCAAGGCTTAACGCGCCGTTCACCTTCAATAGACAGGACAGTTTTGGATTTGCCCTGTAGTGTGGTGGCCAGCGCGACATCTACGCGCGTATATGTATGATGGATACACCACACCCAGCATCTGCCTGACGCAGAGTTGGCGCGACCGCTCGGCGGCCGCGGTCCGGCCCCGGCCCACACGCCGGACCGGCCCGGTATCTACCCCGGTCGACGCGCGAGAGGACGACTCTCGGCGCCGTCGGGGCCACACCATGCCCTGCCGCGCTACCAGGCAGCAGGAAGGACCGACCGTGACGGCCCGCCGAACGGTCGACAACGCCGAGGACGCCGGCGCCACCAGCGCGCCCGCCCGCGTCGGCTACGGTGCGCTGCTCCGCACGCCCGGCGCCTGGACGTTCCTGGTGCCCGCGTTCGTCGCGCGGCTGCCCTACGCGATGCTCAGCATGGGCATCCTGCTGCTCGTCAAGGACACCCACGGCTCCTACGGCACCGCCGGCACCGTGACCGCCGTCGCCGCCGTCTCGCAGGCCCTGATCGGCCCGCAGACCGGCCGCCTCGCGGACCGGTACGGGCAGGCCACCGTGCTCGTCCCCACCGTCCTGGTGCACGCCCTGTCGGTCGGCGTGCTGATCGCCCTCGCGCTCGGGCACGCCCCGGCCTGGACCCTGTTCCTGGCCGCCGTCCCGGCCGGTGCGAGCGTGCCGCAGATCGGCGCCATGGTCCGCGCCCGCTGGGTCGCCACCTTCGGCGCCGAGGGCGCGTCCGCCACCTCCGCCGCCAAGGTGAGCACCGCGTTCGCCTTCGAGTCCGTGACGGACGAGTTCACCTTCGTGGTCGGCCCGATCGTGGCCGCCAAGATCGCCACCTCGGTCAACCCCTCCGCCAGCCTGATCGCCGAGGCCGCACTGACCCTCGTCGGCGGCCTGGTCTTCGCCGCCCAGCGGCGCACCGCGCCCGCCCGGATCACGCCGCGCCCCGGCGCCCGGCGCGCCTCCGCCCTCTCCTCGCCCGGCGTCCGGCTGCTGGCCGGCGTCACCCTCGGGGTCGGCGCCGTCTTCGGCGGCATGCAGGTCTCGGTGAACGCCTTCGCCGACTCGGTCGGCCAGCACGACGCCTCCGGCACCGTGTACGGGATCTTCGCCGGCGGCTCGATGGTGGCCGGCGTGCTCTACGGCGTGATCGCCTGGCGGCACGCGGTGCAGCAGCGGATGATCGCCAGCTACGCGCTGCTGGTCCTGGGCTGCTCGACGCTGTGGGCCATGCCCAACCTGGTCGCGCTCTCCGTCGCCGGGCTGGTCTGCGGCCTGGCCATCGCGCCGACCCTGATCAGCGGCTACACCCTGGTCGAGACGCTGGTCGAGGACGGCGCCAAGACCGAGGCCTTCACCTGGCTGACCGGCGCCATCGGCCTCGGCCTGGCGGTCGGCTCGATGGTGGCCGGCCAGCTGATCGACGCCAACGGGCCGTCCGCGGGCTTCCTGGTGCCGGTGATCGGCGCCGGCCTCGGCCTGGTCGCGCTGGTCTCGCTGCGACACCTGCTGGTCGCGCCCGGCGGCGCGGTCGGCGCCGGCGGTGCGGACGGGGCGACCGCGGCGGACGCGGCCCCGTCGGAGCACGCCGCGGCGCGGCAGCTGGTGGGTGCGGCCAAGGGCTGAGCCGGTACCCGCGGTCTGCGCCGGACCACCACCCCGGAACGGCGCGGGCGTTCAACCCGGCTCATCTCACACCGGAGTCGCTGGACTGATCCCGCGGAATGCCGCATCATTGACCATCGTTAGCACTCATCAGGCGAGAGTGCCAGGAGGAAGACAAGTGCCCACGTACCAGTACCAGTGCACCGAGTGCGGCAACGGCCTGGAGGCGGTGCAGAAGTTCACCGACGAGGCGCTGACCACGTGCCCCGACTGCCAGGGACGACTGCGCAAGGTCTTCTCGGCCGTGGGCGTCGTGTTCAAGGGCTCGGGCTTCTACCGCACCGACAGCCGCTCGTCCTCCAGCAGCTCGGTGGGCTCCGGCGGCTCGGCGTCGACCGGCTCGTCCTCGACGTCCTCGAACGGCTCGTCCTCGACCTCGACGTCCTCCTCGACGTCCTCCGCCTCGAGCGCTTCGAGCCCGGCTCCGGCCGCGAGCTGATCACGGCGCCGGCCCGTCCGGCACCGTCGACGACACGGGACAGGCCCGTCACCCCCGCTCCGCGCGGGGGCGGCGGGCCTTCTCGTCGTTCCCGGGCGTCGTTCCGGGCCTCCTCGTCGCCCCGGGCTCTTCTGGTGGCCCCAGGCCCTTCTCGTGACCCCGGATCGGCCCGGTCGTCAATCCGGCCGGCCGTACTCACTCCCGCGGGTGTACGGATTCGTCCACAGGGGCCGGGTTGTCCACAGGCTGCGGATAACGGCTTCCCGCGGCGGCGGCGGGCGCCCATCGTGTGGGTCAGCAGAGCACGGCCGGCCCGGCAGGGGCCGGCGCCCTACGACCCCGGTGGTGCCGATGTCCTCCCCGATCCTCTCGATCCCGCTGCCCGCGCCCACCGTCCCGCCCCGGCAGGAGGTGCCCCGGTTCCCGCCGATCCGGCGCGGCGCCGGCCGGTGGCACCGCTGGCGGCACGTCGTACGGCGGCGGGCCGGGGTGCCCGCGGCGGTGCTGCTCGCCGTGGCCGCGGCACTCGCGGTCGGGCCCGCCCGGGCCGGGCTGCCGCCCCCACCGGGCGGCGCGGTGGGCCGGACGGGTTGTCAATCCGGAGCACTGGAAGATCACCCGTAACCGGGCGACGACTTCGTCGTTCACGGCGGCATGAAAGGCTTCAAGGAATTCCTGCTGCGCGGGAACGTCGTCGAACTCGCCGTCGCCGTTGTCATCGGCGCGGCCTTCACCAACATCGTCAACGCCTTCGTCAAGGGCGTGATCAATCCGATCGTCGGCGTGTTCGGGGCCAAGGACCTGGCGTCCTACAGCTCCTGCCTCAAGGGCCCCTGCGAGGTGAGCCCCACCGGCGAGGTCGTGTCCGGGATCTTCATCCTGTGGGGGTCGGTGCTCAGTGCCGTCCTGCAGTTCATGATCACCGCGGCCGTCGTCTACTTCTGCCTGATCGTCCCCATGAACCGGTTCACCGCGCGGCGCAAGACCCTCGCCGAGTCCACCGCGGAGGCCGAGGCCAAGGAGGTACTGCTGCTCACCGAGATCCGCGACGCACTGGTCACCGCCCGGAGCTGACGGGCCGCACCACCCGCCCGGCCCCCGTCCGTCCGCGCCACGTCCGTTCCCGTCCCGTCCGTTCCCCTCCCCTTCGGCGCCGCTCGGCGCCGTTCAGTCCCCGTGGTGCGGCGGGCGCTGGTTCAGGTACCAGTCCAGCCCCCGCCCACCGCTCTCCCCCGCCCCGGGGCGGTCGCCCCAGCCGGCGTCGGTGTCGTCGCTCGACTGCTGGTCCAGCGGGTCACGGAAGACCAGCCGGGCCTTGGCCGCGGCCGGCTGCTCCTCGCGCTTCCGCTGGCCCCGGTCCTGCTCCTGCTCCTGCTCTTCCACCCTGCTCACTCCGCTGCTCGCCCGGATCGTTCCGCCCTCAAGCCTAGGCTCCGCGAACCGCGGGCCCCGGTGCGGAGTTCTCCGCACCGGGGCCCGGGAGTACGGTCCGGTCGCGTGCCACAGCCGGGCGGCTCGCTCGGACCGGTGGTCCGGGTCGGTCGGCCATGCCGCTCGGTCAGGCCGCTCGGTCAGGCCGCTTCGAAGCCCGCGTGGTCCGCGATCTTCTTCAGCTCGGCCAGCGCGTGCTTCTCAATCTGGCGGATCCGCTCGCGGGTGAGGCCGTGCTGCTTGCCCACCTCGGTGAGGGTGCGCTCGCGGCCGTCCTCCATCCCGTAGCGGGAGCGGATGATCGAGGCCGTGCGGTCGTCCAGCCGCCCGATCAGGTCGTCCAGCTCCTCGCGGCGCAGCATGACCATCACGGCGTCCTCGGGGGACGTCGCCCCGGTGTCCTCGACCAGGTCGCCGAACTGGGTCTCGCCCTCGTCGTCGACCGACATGTTGAGGCTGACCGGGTCACGGGCCCAGTCGAGCACGTCCTTGATCCGGGCCTCGGTGGTGTCCAGCTCGGCCGCGATCTCCGCCGGGTCGGCCTCGCGGCCCAGCTCCTTGGACTTCTCGCGCTGCACCCGGCGGATCCGCCCGAGCTCCTCGACCAGGTGCACGGGCAACCGGATGGTGCGGGACTGGTCGGCGATCGAGCGGGTGATCGCCTGCCGGATCCACCAGGTGGCATACGTGGAGAACTTGAAGCCCTTGGCGTAGTCGAACTTCTCGACGGCGCGCACCAGGCCGGCGTTGCCCTCCTGGATGAGGTCCAGCAGCGGCAGGCCGCTGCGCGGGTACCGGCGGGCGACCGCCACGACGAGTCGGAGGTTGGAGCGGATGAAGACGTCCTTGGCGCGCTCCGCGTCCTCGGCTATCACCTCCAGCTCCTCGCGCGAGACGCCGTCGGGCAACCCGCCCTCGTCCAGCAGGTGCTGGGCGTACACGCCGGCCTCGATCCGCAGCGAGAGCTCGACCTCCTCGGCGGCATCGAGCAGGGGCGTCCTGGCGATCTCGTCGAGGTACATGCCAACCAGGTCACGGTCGGCCTCGAGGTTGGTCGGGCGGGCCGCGCGAGTCCGGTCGGCCCTGTCGCGAACGACGGCACGGGTGGCCATGCTTGCTCCCTTTGCTGGAATTGCCGAGCTCTGCCTGCCTGCCCCGAGAGGGCAAGAAGTGCGGGCCCCGCGGGGCTCACACGTAACGATCCAACGAACAGATTCCGGACAACATTCCCAAGTCACTCAGATTCTTCCGCGCCATGCAGTATCCTGCCGGTTTTCACCCCGGTTCTGGACGCTGGGTGACCGGCCGGGCACCTCCGGTGCCGATTCTGCGACCGCTTCCGAGCGGGTCGCTCACGCCCCGTGCACACGACCACCGCCCCACAGGGTGAACCGGCGGACGGGCGCGGTCGTTCCCCGCGCCCCCGGCGATCACCCGCGCTCACACCCCGGCGCACGCAGGTTCTCCGCACAAACGATGCCGAATCGCTATCACTCCACGTCCCGATCGACCCGGGACACTGGGAAGGTGTCAGCCATGCACCTGACCAACAGCGCGACCTCAGTCACTGCGCGTCACCGCCGCCTGCTGCGGGACTCGGCGCTCGCAGTGGGCTGCGCCGCGCTGTTCGGCCTGCTGACCGTCCTGGTGACCGGGCACTGGCACCCCCTTGAACAGCTCGATCAGAGCTGGATCGACGAACTGCACATCTTCGCCAGGGAGCACCGGATCTGGACCGCCTCGGTGCAAACGCTCTCCGACATCGGCGGCACGATCACGATGCGTGTCCTCCTGGGGATCGCGGCCGCCTGGCTCTGGCTGATCGGCGCCCGGGTGCTGGCCGGCTGGGTGGCCGCCCAGACCCTGGTCGGCTGGGGCGCCCTGTGGGCGCTGAAGCTTGCCGTCGACCGCAGACGGCCGTCCTTCGGGGACCCGGTCTCGCACGCCGGCGGCCCGGCCTTCCCCTCCGGGCACGCCATGGCCTCGGCGATCACCTGCGCGGTGCTGGTCGGCCTGGTCTGGTACCGGGTCCACCGCCGGGGCCGGACGGCCGCCTGCACGGTGGCCGCGGTCAGCGTGCTGACCATCGGGTGGACGAGAATCGCCCTCGGGGTGCACTGGCCGAGCGACGTGGTCGCCGGCTGGCTGGCCGCCGGGATCGTGCTGGGCGCCGTGACCGCCCTCGTCGAACTGTGGCGCCCGGGCGCGCTGGCCCGGGACGTCCGGCGGGTCAACTGGCGCACCCGGCCCCGGGTCCAGCGGATCATCGTGCCGTCCGTCCGGCCGCCGCGCGGAGCCGAACCGGAGGGCGACCCGGCGGACCACCCCGACGAGGCCGTCCACTGACGCACCCGCCCGGGCGGGGCCGCTGACACCCGGCCGCTGAGCACACGTCACGGTGTGCGGGTGGGGGTGCCGCTGCCCCGGCGTCACCCGCGCACGCCGGCCGCCCACCGCCCGCCACCGACCCCCCACCGGGCCACCGGCCCGCCCCCTCGCCGGCCCACCCCGCCACCACCGCGCCGACCCGCCGGCACACGCGGGCACCTGAGTCCGGAATCCGGACGCCACCGCCCGCTAGCGTGACGGTCATGAACGCCGCGCCCGCCGCCCCCGCCAGCCACCCCGCCGAGGGCGGGTACCCGGAGCGGCCGCTGCGGATCGCCACCGTCCAGGCCCGGGCCGTGGCCGGCGACATCGCCGCCAACGCCGCCCAGGCGGCCGAGTTGATCCGCGAGGCCGCCCGGGCCGGCGCCCGCCTGGTGCTGTTCGCCGAGAAGTTCCTCGCCGGCTACGAGATCGGGCTGATCACCTCGGACCCGCTCACCCACGCCGTCCAGCCCGCCGACCCGCGGCTCGCGCCGGTCGCCGACGCCTGCCGCGCGACGGGCACCGCCGCGATCGTCGGCGCCGCCGTGCAGGACGGTGCCGACCTGCGCATCTCCGCCCTCGTCATCGGCCCGGACGGCGGCTTCGTCACCCGCTACGACAAGCAGTTCCTGTTCAAGGCCGAGCGCGACCACTTCCGCCCCGGGACGACCGGCTGCACGCTGGAGCTGGACGGCTGGCGGCTCGGCCTCGGCGTCTGCTACGACTCGGGCTTCCCCGAGCACGCCCGCGCCGCGGCCCTGGACGGCTGCCACGCCTACCTGGTGGGCGCCCTGTTCAGCGTGGGCCACGGCCACCACGAGTCCCGCACCTGGTTCCCCGCCCGCGCGCTCGACAACACGCTCTACACCGTGCTCGCCAACCACATCGGCCACACCGGCGGTTGGCACACCTGCGGCGGCAGCGCGGTCTGGGCGCCGGACGGCCGACTGCTCGCCGAGGCGGGCGAGGACGGCCGCGAACTCGTCGTCGTCGACCTCGACCCGGTGGTGCTGCGGACCGTCCGGGAGACCGAGACGCTGCTGGCCGACCTCGCCCTGGCCGGCGGGCGCCCCGCCGCAGCGCGCAACCGCTACATCCTGGCCTGAACCGTCCGCCGGACCGGACAGGCACGGCACGGCTGGGGCACGGCTGGGGCACGACACGGCGGGGGCACGGAACGGCGAAGGCCCAGGTCCGAGGGGATTCACCCTCCGGCCTGGGCCTTTTCTGCGTCCTGCGTCGTGCCCCAGACAGGAATCGAACCTGCGACACCGGCTTTAGGAGAGCCGTGCTCTATCCCCTGAGCTACTGAGGCGGGATCCGCCGGGGAGCGGCTGCGTCCCGTGGGCGGATCCTTGGCGGCCGGCCCGAGGGCAAGCCGTCACGGGGCCAGTGTAGCGGGTCGGGCGACGGCCGGGCGGCGGGTACGTGATCTTGCGCTCGGCGGTCCGGGCGTGGGCCCCGCCCCCGCGGGCCCGGGGGGGGGGCCCCGGCGGGGGGGCCCCCCGGGGGCGGGGGGCCCCCCCCCGGCCCCCCCCGGGGGGGGGGCGCCCCCCGGGGCCCCCCCCCC
>NZ_JBIWPA010000017.1:0-89097 GCF_044768035.1 Kitasatospora sp. NPDC101176 | reverse complement strand
CGCGGTCAGGGGCCCTGTGTGGGGGGGGGGGCGCGGGCGGGGGGGGGGGGGGGGGTTGTGGGGGGGGGGGGGCGGGGGGCCCCCCGGGCCGGGGGGGCCGGGGGGGGGCCCCGCGGCGGGTGGCCGCCGCGGTCTGCGGTCGCACCCGACGGGCCACCGCGGGGGGCGGGTCAGCCCCGGGAGACGACCATCTGGGCCCCGCCGTCCGGCATGCCGGCGATGGAGACCTTCTGCCCAGCGAAGGTGGTGTTCCACCAGCCCTGCCAAGTGCCGGAGGCGTAGCGGGCGTTGTGGTAGACCTTGCCGTCGTTGCCGACCGCGATCAGCTGGGTGTCGCCGCTCGGCATGCCGGTGATCGCGAAGCTGGTGGCCTGGAAGCCCGCCGCGCCGCCGAAGCCGTCCACGGCGCCCCAGCCCTGCCAGGAGCCGCTCGCGAGGCGGATGTTGTGGTAGAGCTTGCCGTCGCTGCCGGAGGCCAGCAGCTGCGCGTCACCGTTGGGCAGGCCGGCTATCGCGACGTCCTTCGCCTGGAAGGTGTCCGCGCCGAAGCCGGCGACGGCGTTCCAGCCTTGCCAGGAGCCGTTCACGGAACGGACGTTGTGGTAGACGTTGCCGTCGTAGCCGACGATCAGCACCTGCATGCTGCCGTCCGGCAGGCTCGCGGCCGCGATCTTCTGGGCGCCCCAGTCCCCGACCTGCGCCCAGCCCTGCCAGCTACCGGAGGCGTAGCGGGCGTTGTGGTAGATCTTCCCGTCCTTGCCGATGGCCATCAGCTGGCTGTCGCCGTTCGACATGCCGACGATCGCCTCGCCCTGGGCGGCGAACCGCGCGGCGCCCGCGTAGCCGTCCACCGGCGCCCAGCCCGTCCAGGAGCCGTTCGTGTAGCGGGCGGTGTGGTACAGGTTCCCGTCGGCGCCGGTGGCCAGCGTCTGGGTCGACCCGTCCGGCGTGGCCGCGATGGCGTCCTGGGTGCCGTTGAAGAAGGCGGCGCCGCCGTAGCCGTTCAGCGGGCTGAAGGACGTCCAGTTGCCGTCCGCGAGGCGGGTCGCGTGGTACAGGTCACCGGCCTTGCTGACGGGGGTGGTCGGCCCCGGGTACGGGTCGGCGTGGTCGCTGCCCAGGCCCGCGTTGCAGCTCGGCCAGGCGCCGGTGCCCTGGCCGGCCAGGATCCGCTCCGCCGTCATGATCTGCTGCTGCTTGGTGGCCTGGTGCGGCAGCGGTGCGTACTGGGTGCCGCCGAATGCCTCCCAGGTGCTCTTGGTGATCTGCAGGCCGCCGTAGAACTGCCAACCAGCCTTGTAGTAGCTCCAGTTGCCGCTGCTCTCGCACTGTGCGACGCGGTCCCAGGTGGCCACCGAGGCGGCCTGGGCGGAGCCGGTGGCGACCGTGGAGAGGGTCAGGGCGGCCAGCGCGGTGAGGGTGAGCGCGGCTGCGCGGCGGCGGGGTGCGCGGGACATCGGGTCCTCTTTCTCGGAGGGGGACGGCTCGCGCGGGACGGAGCCGGGGGCGGGCGGAGCGGCGGGGCCTGAGCGGCGGTGTCGCGCGGCGGGGCGTGAGCGGCGGCGAGCGGCGCGACGGTGAGCGTGGGCGGCGGGGTGCCGGCCCACCGCGGGTGAGCGGCGGCGGTGGGCCGGCGGGTGGGTCCGGCGGGCGGGACGGTCAGTTGTAGGTGCCGCCGATGGAGACGGCGTAGTGGTTGCCGCTGACGCCGTTCAGCTGGATCGGGGCCGCCGGGTCCCAGCTGCCGGCACCGTCCCGGATGGTGTGCATGATCCGGTCGTCGTTGGTGATGAAGACGGCCTGGAACTCTCCGTCGACGTTGGCGGCGCTGACCCGGTTGGCGGTGAACGAGCCGATCACGGGGGCGAGCTCGGCGAACTGCTGCCAGCTGCCGTTGCCGTAGCGGACGCCGTGGAACTGCCGGCCGTCGTTGGTCACCACGACGATCTGCGCGTCGGCACCGGTGCCGGCGACGGCGACGTCCTGGGCGGGGCCGATGTTCCCGGCGGCGTCGTAGGCGTTGCCCCAGCCCGACCAGTTCCCGTCGACGGCGCGCACGGTGTGGAGGACGGTGCCGTCCGAGACGGCAACGACCTGGAGTACGCCGTTGACGCTCGCCGCCGAGGCGCTGGTCACGGGGCCGCCCGCCGGGGTGATGTCGCCGAAGTGCATCCAGGTGCCGTTGGCGAGGCGCGCGGTGTGGAAGAGCCTGCCGTTGGCGACCGCGAGGACGTGCAGGTCGCCGCCGATCGAGACCGCCGAGACCTTGGTGACGCTGCCGAGCTGGTTGGTCTGCGGGCCGATGTCGCTGAAGCGGTCCCAGGAGCCGCCGGAGTGGCGGATGGTGTGGTAGATGTTCCCGTCGCCGCCGACGGCGAGCACGTGGGTGTCCCCGTTGATGCCGGCGTCCGCTATGGACTGGACGGCGCCGATGTCGCCGGCCGCGCTCTCGACGTTGCCGAAGCCGGTCCACGAGCCGTTGGAGGAGCGGGTGCTGTGGAAGACGTTGCCGCCGCCGTTCACCACCACCTGGGCGCCCCAGCCCACGGCGTTCTGCTTGGGCGGCAGCGGGGCGCTGTCGACGGTGTTGTCGTAGCGGTACGGCATGTACCCGCCGGAGATCAGGTAGCTGCGCGAGTAGGTGGTCTTGCGCGCGGTCAGCCCGGGCTTCGGCTCCTCGTAGATGACGGCGGTGTTGTGGCTGCCGTCGGTCCAGCCGGCGAACAGCACGACGTGCGTGCTGATGTTGTCGATCATGTCGCCGGGCTTCAGGTCGTCGAGGCTCCCGAGCTTGGTGGACACGTCGTCGAGGGTGGAGGTGACCCGGCTGGATCCGAGGTGCCACGCCATCGAGACGAATCCGGAGCAGTCCTGCCGGTAGGAGCCGTTGCTGTCGCTGTGCCACAGGCTCTGGCTGTACGGCACGCCCTGGTCGACCCAGTTCTGGGCGCGGGCGATGATCTCGTCCCGGCTGATCGCGCCGTTGACCGAGGAGCTGCCCACGGCGTGCGCCTGGGTGGTCAGCGAGACGGTCGAGACGGCCGCGCCGAGGGCGAGGGCACCGGCCATGGCGACGTTGGCGAGCTTGGTGCGGTTCACGGGCATGACGGATCTCCAGGGGGAGCGGAGGGAGGCTGGTGACTGGGCCCGGCCGCGGTGGCGGTGGGGCCCGACGACGGAGGGCGACCGTGCACGCGGCTTGCGGCTTGCGGCGTGCGGTGCGCTGTGTGCGGTGCGTCCGGTCGGCCGGCCTGCGGGAACGGCCGACCGGTGACGCCGCGGAGCGGCGGTGCCGGGACTTGGGGGCGCGGCGGTGCCGGGAGACCGGCGTGCGGCGCCCGGGTGCGGACCCGGGGGACGGCTGCCCTGCAGGAGCAGCCGGTCGGGTCGGGTCCGGACGGGTTCCGGGGGTCCGGGGCTTCCGGATCGTGCGGCGAGGCGGTGCGGCGGGTGGTGCGGCCCTACGGCCTGCCGGCCGTCACGGCCCCTCGGGTCTTCCGAGGGCTCGGGGCTCCCGGGTCCTCGCGGACCGTCAGCCCCAGATCATGTCGCCGGCGACCACGGCGGTGGTCGGCGGGGCGGTCGCGGCCTGGGCGGCGACGGCGGTGCCGAGGGCGACGACGGTGAGGGTGGCGACCGCGGCGGCCTTGGCGATGACGGTGCGGAGCATGACGGTGTCCTCTTCTTACGGGTGCGACGGCTGAGTGGGTCCGGTGGTCGCGTCCCGCGGTGACGGTTCCTCCGGCGCCGTCCGGAGCGGTGCTCCCTGGCGGCGATCACTAGCTTCGTCGCAGCTCAGCGGCGGTGGAAGGGAATCCGGCTGGCCGGAAACGTCCCTGGACCGTTCCGGCCAGGGGTGCCCCGGAGCCGCCCTGCGCGTCCCGAGCGCGTCCGCTGCGCGCGCGGTCCGTGACGGCCCGGTCACCGGGCCGGCGCCGGCGCGGCCGTGAGCGCGGGTGCCGACGGGGCGTCAGGGCGGGTCAAGTAGCCTGCGGGAAAGTGTTCGATCCGCCGGCCCGCCGTACGAAGGAGACGAAGGACCCGATGAGACCTGCTGGGCGCCCGGTGGTCCGACTGCTGGGGCAGGTGTGGCTGTGGCCCGCGGTGGTCATGCTGGCGGTGGGCGGGTACCGGCTGGGGACGCCGGATCTGTGGCGGGACGAGATGGCGACCTGGACGGTGGCCACCCGGTCGCTGGGCGACCTGCTGCGGCTGCTCCAGCACATAGACGCCAGCAACGGCGCCTACTACCTGGTGATGCACGTCTGGACGGCGGTGTTCGGCGACTCGACGGTGGCGCTGCGGATGCCGTCCGTGCTGGCCATGGCCGGGGCGGCCGCGTTCGTGGCGCTGACCGCCGAGCGGATGTTCGGCAACCGGGTGGCGGCCGTCGGCGCGGGGCTGCTCTTCACGGTGCCGCCGGAGGTCTCCCGGTACGCGCAGGAGGCCCGCGCCTACGCGCTGGTGACCTGCGCGATCGCGGCGGCCACCTGGTTCCTGCTGCGGGCCCTGGAGCAGCCGACCTGGCGCCGCTGGGCGCCGTACTGCGTGGCGATGGCGCTGGCCGGAGCCGGCCACCTGATCTCGTTCAGCACGGTGGCCGGCCAGGCCGCGCTGGTGCTGCTGCACCTGTGGCGCACCCGCGGGTCGGTGGACCGGCGGCTGCTGTGGCGGTACCCGCTGGCGGTGCTGGTGGCCGCCCTGCCGGTGCTGCCGGTGGTGCTGCTGGGCAGCCGGCAGTCGGACCGGCAGCTGGGCTGGATCGAGAAGCCGTCGGCGGGCGGCCTGCTGCACTTCGGCGAGCACCTGTTCGGCTCGCACCTGGTGTTCTACGCCTTCGCGGTGCTGGCGCTGCCCGTGCTGCTGCTGCCCGGCCGGCGGGTGCAGGCCTGGCAGGCGCTGCTGCTCGCGGAGCTGCCGGTGGTGGGCGTGTGGGTGGTGTCGCAGGGGGACACCTCGTACTTCATCGAGCGCTACCTGCTCTTCACGATGCCGGCCTGGGCGGTGCTGGCCGGCGGCGGGGTCGGCGCGGCGTACGGCTTCGCGACGGGCCTGGCCGGGCGCTTGCGCCTCCGTTCGGGGGCCCGGGTGGCTGCAGGTGCGCTGGCCGTGGGGATGCTGGCCGTCCCGGCCGCGGCGGCGCTGCCGAAGCAGCCCGCGGTGCGCTACGTGGGCTCGCACAACGGCTCGGAGGAGCCGTTCCGGGCGGCCGCCGCGGTGATCGCGGCCGGCTACCGCGCCGGGGACGGCATGGCGGCCCCGCTGGGCGACCAGTCCTGGGCGATGGTCTGGCCGGGGGTGAGCTACTACCTCCCGTCGGACGTCCACCCGTACCCGGTGTTCGTCGCGCAGAGCGCCGACGACGCGGAGGACCTGTCGCCCGCGGTCTGCGACCTGCCGGCCTCCTGCCTGGGGCAGGGCGCGCGGATCTGGCTGCTGGTGCTCGGCGACACCCGGGACCCGCTCACGGCCGTCCCGGACGACGAGGCGCAGGCGCTGCGGGCCCGGTACGGCACACCGGACCAGGTGACGCCGGTCGGCGGGTTCACCGTCGCGCTGCTCGACCGCGACAGCTAGGGCCGGCGCCACGCCGGGACGCCCGGCGCGACGGGCCGCGGCCGTGTGGAGCCGCCCGAGGGGGAGCCGCTCGGTCCGGCTCTCCCTCGGGCGTCCCGTGGGCCCCGGACCGCCGCGCGGGGCGCGGCCCGGGGCGGGCGGCTCAGAGCACGCGGACGAGCCTGGACTGGATGGACGGCGGGTTGAGGTCCGTCTGGAGGGCCACCGGGACCTCCACCCGGTCGTCGCCCGCGCCGACCCGCAGCGTGCCGACCTGCTGGCCGGCCTTGGCGGTGTGGCCGACCTTGCCGGTGTCCAGGGTGACCGTGCCGGTGACGCCGGGGAAGCCGGCCACCACGAGGTCCTTGGTCGCGACGACCGGGACCTTGCCGCCGAGGCCGTCGTCCACCGTGCCGACGACGTCGCCCTTCTTCACGACGGTCTGGCCGGTCAGCCCGGTCTGCGCGGCCTGGATCTGCTTGCCGCTGACCTTCAGCACGGTGGGCAGGATGCCGTCGCCCGGAGCCGCGGATGTGGCCGGCTGGCCGAGGGTGACGCCGAGGATCAGTCGCTTCACCCCGCCGACCTCCTTGTAGGCGGCCCACATCAGGCAGCCGCCGGCCGGGGTGCTGGACCCGGTCTTCACGCCGATGACGCCGGTCTTCGGGTTGATCAGGTTGTTGGTGTTGTTGATCTTCTGGTTGCCGAAGGTGGTGTCCGGGGTGGACACGATCTGCCGGAAGATCTCGTCCTGCATGACCTGCTCGGCCAGCTTCAGCTGGTCCTTGGCGGTGGACTTGGTGTCCGCGTTGTAGCCCGCCGGGTCGGCGTAGGTGGTGTTGCCCATCCCGAACTTGGCCGCGGTGTCGTTCATCAGCTTGACGAACGCCTCCTCGGAGCCGGAGTGGAAGCGGGCGAGCAGCCGGGCCACGTTGTTGGCGGACGGCAGCATCAGCAGCTCCAGGGCCTGGTACTCGGTCAGCACCTGGCCCTCGGTCAGCGGCACCCGCGACTCGTCGAGGTTGCCGGACTCCTGAGCGGCCTGCTTGTCGACGGTGATCTTCGGGCCGCTCTCCCCCTTCTTCAGCGGGAACTTCTGCAGGACCAGGTAGGCGTTCATCACCTTGGTGACGCTGGCGATCGACGCCGGCGTCTCCTGACCGGAGCTGCCGAGGCTGCCGACGCCGACCACCTCGGCCGCGGACTGGCCCTTGGCGGGCCAGGCGAGGTCGAGCGGGTCGCCGGAGAAGCCGTAGCTGCCCGCGGCGCTCATCCGGACCTTGGCGTCCGGCAGCGGGCGCAGCAGCTGGGCCACCACGACCGCGCCGAGCACGACGGCCAGGAAGACCGTCCAGATGGTCACCCGCTTGAGCGCGCGGCGCAGCGGCGAGACCGGGCGCGCGTTGAGGGTGGCCAGCACGTCCATCGCCTCGGCGGTGTTCTCCGGCGAGGGCAGCGGCTCCGGGGCGGGCAGCGGCTCGGGCCCCGGCAGCGGCGGGACGGGCGGCACCGGCTGCGGGTCGGGCCGGGGTAGCGGGCTCGGCGCCGGGGCGGGCCGGGGCGCGGGAGCGGGGGCCGGCTTCGGCAGCGGCTCCGGGGCCGGCTCGGGTTCCGGCAGGGGCTTGGGCGCCGGGTGCGGCTCGGGCTCCGGTTCGGGGACGGGGGCCGGCTCGGGCAGCGGGCCAGGCGCCGGGGGCTCGGGCACGGTGCCGGCCGAGGAGCCCGCGGCGCGCAGCGGCACGGGCTTCTCCGGCTCCTCGGCCCGGGCGGGCTCGGCGGGCTTGGCGAGCCGCACCGGCCGGGCGGGCACCGCGCTCGGGGCGGGTCCGGCGGCCCGGTCGGCTTCGGGGGCCCCGGCGGCTTCGGTCGCCGCGGCGGCACCGTCGGTCGCGGCCTTCGGAGCGGCCGCGTCGGCCCCGTCGGCCTCGGCCGCCGTCGGCTCCGCGGCCCGGGTGGCCCCGGCGGGCGCGCCGGGGTTCGGCGCGTCGCCCCCCGCTCCGGCCTCCGCCGCGGACTCCGCGACCGGCTCCGCCGGCTTCGCGGCCGCCTTCGCGGGCTTCGCCGCGCCCGTCCGGATGGCGAGACGCGGGTCGGCGCCAGCCGGGCGCCCGGCCTTCTCCTCCGTGGCGCCCTCGGCCGACGCGTCGTCGGCCTCCCGGGCCCCGCCTCCGGAACTCCCGTCGTCCGAGGGCTCGGCCGGCTCCGGGGGCAGCCGCAGCGCGGTGGTCGCATTGTCCACCGGGAGCCGCAGCATCGTGGTCCTGCTGTCCACATCCCGGACACGGAGCTGTACGGTCGAGCCGCGCTTGGCCCCCGCCCCGGGCGTGTCACCCGCCGCGGGGGCGGCCTCCCGGTCGGTGCTGCCGTCCGGGTCCGCACCGGTGCCGGCGGCCGCCCCGGCCCCCTCGCGTTCGCGCTCCTGCGCCCGCTCGCCGTCCCTCAGCACCCTGTCGGGGGACTCGCCCACGTATCCCAGCCTCCTCAACGCCCGGCGGGGCACCGGCAGACCCGATTTCGGGAAGCCGACGCCCCGCCCCGTGTACCTGTACAGTCTCCGCCACCGGCGGCCGATCCCGCCGCGCACACCCCGCCCGACCGGCCCTTATTGCCGCCGCACGGCCGTACCGCGGTCTGTTCACCGGTCAGACGCAGGGCCCGCCGTTCCCGGTTCCCCGCCTTCACCGCAAGGTCACGATTCGGAGGCGTACTCGACAAGCCCGTGTGAGAGGCGTCACCCTGTCTCTCATCCACGCGGGGAGGCTTGGATGGGCAAGAGCCGCAGAACTGTTCCCGAGGAACTCTTGCTGCTCGCTTTGGACCCGACCACGGGTACCACGGCGCAGCCGCAGACCCTCGACCTCGGACTCGCCGGGGCGCAGCTCGTCGAGCTGTCCCTGGCCGGACGGATCGTACCTGAGGGAGACCGGATCGCCGTCGTGCTCGCACGGCCGACCGGCGACCCGACGCTGGACCACGCACTGGAGCTGCTGCGCCGACGCGGCAGTCCGGTCCGTGCGGCGCACTGGATCGGCGGGCCCCGGCTGGGGCTGCGGCAGACGTACCTGGCGCACCTGGAGCGCTGCGGCATGGTCACGGCCGTGCCGGGCCAGGTGTGCGGGGTGCTGCCGACGACCCGTTACCAGGCGTCGGAGGACTGCACCAACGCCGCGATCAAGCAACGGCTGGACACCGCGATCCGGACCGGCGTGCCGCCGGACCCGCGGACGGCCGCGCTGGCCGCGCTGGCGCACTCGGTGGGCCTGGGCAAGCACCTGTACCCGGGCAACGAGGGCCGCTCGTCGCGGTCGCGGCTGCGCGACCTGATCCGGTACGACCCGCTGGGCGGGATGGTCGCGCACGCCGTGATGGACGTGCAGAACGGCCTGCCGGCTCAGCAGAACCGTTCGTCCCAGGGCTCCGCGACCGCCACCGGCCGCTCCACGGCCCGTGCGGCGGGCCGGGGCTCCGGCGGGCGGGTCGCCGCGTCCAGGGTCGGCGTCCGCTGAGCGGGTCCGCCGCCCCGGCGGGCGGCACGCGGCCCGGGGCGGTGACCGGTCCGGGCCCGGTGCGCGTCGGGCACCGTCCGCGGCGCACGCACCATCCGCAGGGCCCGCACGACACGCCCGGCCTCGCGCCCGGCGGCGCGCGCCACCGCGCACACGCCGCCCGACGGCGCTGAGCGACCCGACGCACCACCCGCACCACCCGCGCCACCAGAGAGCACGGAGGGGCGGTCGCCCCGCGACGGAAGTCGCGCGGTGACCGCCCCTCTGCCGTCCCCCGGCGAGCCCGCCACGGCCCGCACCGGGGGACGTCCGGCGGAGCCTGTCCTCGCATGTGCCACCGGCACGTGCGCCGCCGGTGTAGACAAGTAGCAAGATGAGTCCGAGCCGTTGAGCCGCATTACCACGGGCCGGCCCTCGCCGTCTCACAGAAGTGCTTTTCCGACGATCTGTTCTACTGCGCTGCTGTGATTCCCCGGCGCCGACCTGGCCCAAGGTGACATGCTGCTCCGAGTCAGGGGGGTTGGTCCCAATGTCCGAAGTGTTCCGAGGGCTGCCGTTCCAACGATCACCAGAGGTCCGGCCGGAGGTCGACGTGTCCGCCAACATCAATCCCACCGTGCGCCGCCGACGTCTCGGCTCGGAACTGCGCAAGCTCCGCGAGGGGCTCGGGATGACCGCGGAGGAGGTGGCCGGCCGGCTGATGGTCTCCCAGTCGAAGATCAGCCGCCTGGAGAACGGCCGCCGCAGCATCAGCCAGCGGGACGTCCGCGACCTCTGCGACGTCTACCTCGTGAACGACGAACAGATGCGCTCCAGCCTGATGGAGATGGCCAAGGAGTCCCGCCAGCGCGGCTGGTGGCACGACTTCAACGACATGCCGACCCCGTACAGCGTCTACATCGGGCTGGAGGCCGAGGCCTCCTCGATCCGCGCCTACGAGTCCTCCTTCGTCCCCGGGCTGCTGCAGACCGAGCAGTACGCCCAGGCCGTCGTCGAGGGCACCCAGCCGGACACCGACGCGCTCGCCGTGCAGCGCAGGGTGCAGGTCCGGATGAAGCGCCAGGACCGCGTCCAGGGCGAGAACCAGCTGGGCAGCCTGTGGACCGTCATAGACGAGGCGGTGCTGCGGCGCGAGGTCGGCAGCCGCGAGGTGATGGCCCAGCAGCTCAAGCACATGATGGAGCTGAGCCAGCGTCCGAACATCACCATCCAGGTGATCCCGTTCTCGCACGGCGCCCATCCCGGCATGACCGGGACATTCTCCCTGCTCGAGTTCCCCGAGTCAGCCGATTCCACGGTTGTCTACTTCGAAGGGGTGACGAGCGATCTCTACCTGGAGAAGGAGGCCGACGTGCGCCGCTATACCGGTCTGTACGACTACCTGAGGGCGGCGGCGCTCGGCGTGGCGGAGAGCCGGTCACTGATAGCTGAGATTGAAGAGGGATACCACTGATGAGCACCTCCGAGCACGGAACCCGCTGGCGCAAGAGCAGTCACAGCGGCGGCAACGGCGCCTGTGTCGAGATCGCCACGCCGGCCGCGGGGGCGGTGGCGGTACGGGACTCGAAGGACCCTCAGGGACCACGTCTGCACTTCTCCACCGAGGCCTGGAACGCGTTCGCCAGCGCCGCGGCGGCGGGGGTGTTCGGCGGGTTCTGATCCGGCTCCGTGCTCGGCCCAGTTGCCCGTAGCGGTGCCCGTCGCCCGGTGGCGGCGGCCGACGCTACGGGCAACTGCCGTTCCCGGCGGCCCGCGACGCCCCACTGCGGGGCCGCGCCCGGCCCGGGGTCAGCGCACCACGGGGTACCGGACCGCCCAGGCCGAACCCTCCGGGCTCCGCGGGTCGTGCAGTTCGGCGCCGTGCATCAGCTCCAGCACGAAGTCGTCGGCGAGTTCGAGGATCGCGCCGCGGCCCTCCAGCCCGGCCACCAGCCCGGGCGGCAGCGCGGTGTCGCCGTGCAGCACTCCGAGCAGACTGCCGCAGACCGCCCCCGTGGAGTCGCTGTCCCCGGAGTGGTTGACGGCCAGCAGCAGGCCCGAGCGCACGTCGTGCGCGACCAGCGCGCAGTAGACCGCGATCGCCAGCGCCTCCTCGGCGACCCACCCCTCCCCCAGGGCCTCCACCCGGTCCGCGGACGGCTCGCCGGCCCGGACGGCGTCCAGCGCGGCCCGCAGCGCGGCGGTGGTCTCCTCGTGCGCCTGCCGCTCGGAGAGCAGGGCCAGCGCCAGGTGGACGCCCTCCTCCAGCGTGCCGCCGCGGGCGACGCTCTGGACGATCACCGCGAACGCGCCCGCCGCGAGGTAGCCGGTGGGGTGGCCGTGGGTGAGCACCGAGCACTCCACGGCGAGCTGGAACACCAGGCCGGGCTCCCAGGTGGTGAGCAGCCCGAACGGCGCCGCCCGGACCACCGTGCCGCAGGCCTTGGAGTGCGGGTTCTTGGGCCGCTCCACGGTGCCGAGGCGCTCGCCGTCGGGCCCGGTGAGGCCGGTCAGGCAGCCCTGACCGGGGGCGCGCCGGGCGTACAGCCACTCCTCGCGGCCGAGCCAGCCGAGGTCGGGGCGGCGCTCGTCGGGGCCCCAGTCGTGCTGGGTGGCGGCCCAGCGCAGGTAGGCCAGGTGCAGGTCGGTGGGCGGGTGCCAGCTGCCGGTGTCGCGGCGGATGTGGGCGCGGATCAGGCCGTCGACGGTGAACAGCGTGAGCTGGGTGTCGTCGGTGACGGCGCCGGTGCGCCCGTACGCGGGGACGTAGCCGGTGACGCCGGCAGGCCCGTACTGGGCGCGGATCTTCTCGAGCGGCTCGAACTCGACGCCGGCGCCGAGCGCGTCACCGATGGCGCCGCCGAGCAGACAGCCCCGCACCCGGCTGCGGAAGTCCTGCTGCTGGGCGCGTGACCACAGTGGCATCACGACGGGGCGCCTTTCCTCGGGGTGGGGGCTGCGCGGGGCACGGCCGGTCGCGCCCTGGCACTGTATTCGAAGGTCCGAACGTATCGACGGGATCCCTCGCACACCAGCGCTTCAACAAACTGTTGCCGATCAGCCGTCCCGCGGCGACGGCCGGCCACCCCGGACCGCCTCCCGGCCGGTGCCACCGCCGTGGACGCCGACGTGCTCGGCGAGCGGTACGCCCGCGGCCGTTCAACGCGGGCAGGTGCCGTCCTGGCCCAGGACGCCCACCGCGGCGATGGTCTCCAGCAGCCCGAGGAAGCCCACCCCGGGTTCCGGGGGCCCCGGGGCGGGCCGGGGACGGCCGTCAGTCCAGGACCGGCAGCAGCTTCGGCAGGTGCCCGTCCGAGGCCAGCGCCGCGGCCCGGCGCTCGGCCGGCACCTCCCCGTAGGTGGTGGTGCGCTGGCGGTGCGGCCGACCGGCCGCCTCGGCGATCGCCTGGAGGTCCCGCACCGACTTGTAACTCCCGTACGCCGAACCGGCCATCCGCGAGATGGTCTCCTCCATCAGCGTGCCGCCCAGGTCGTTGGCCCCCGAGCGCAGCATCTCCGCCGCGCCCTCGGCGCCCAGCTTGACCCAGCTGGTCTGGATGTTGGGGATGTGCGGGTGCAGCAGCAGCCGGGCCATCGCGACCACCGCGCGGTTGTCCCGGGCGGTCGGGCCGGGCCGGGCGATCCCGGCCAGGTAGACCGGCGCGTTGGTGTGGATGAACGGCAGGGTCACGAACTCGGTGAAGCCGCCGGTGCGCTGCTGGACCTCGGCGAGCAGCCGCAGGTGCCCCAGCCAGTGCCGCGGGGTGTCCACGTGCCCGTACATCATGGTCGACGAGGAGCGGATGCCCAGCTCGTGCGCGGTGGTGACCACCTCGACCCAGGTGGCGGCGGGCAGCTTGCCCTTGGTGAGCACCCAGCGGACCTCGTCGTCCAGGATCTCCGCCGCGGTGCCCGGGATGGTGTCCAGGCCGGACTCCTTGGCCCGCTGCAGCCAGTCGCGCACCGAGAGCCCGGTGCGCGTCGCGCCGTTGACCACCTCCATCGGCGAGAAGGCGTGCACGTGGATGCCGGGCACCCGTTCCTTCACCGCACGGGCGATGTCGAAGTAGGCGGTGCCCGGCAGGTCCGGGTGGATGCCGCCCTGCATGCAGACCTCGGTGGCGCCGACCTCCCAGGCCTGCGCGGCCCGGTCGGCGACCTGCTCCAGCGACAGCGTGTAGGCGTCGGCGTCGGTGCGGCGCTGGGCGAAGGCGCAGAAGCGGCAGCCGGTGTAGCAGACGTTGGTGAAGTTGATGTTCCGGGTGACGCAGTAGGTGACGTCCTCCCCGACGGCGGCGCGGCGGACGTCGTCGGCGATCCGGCACAGCGCGTCCAGGGCCGGGCCGTCGGCGTGGAACAGGGCCAGTGCCTGGTCGTCCGTCAGCCGCGTCGGGTCGTCGGCGGCGACGGCCAGCGCCTCGCGCAGGTCCCCGGCGAGCCGCTCCGGCGCGCCCTCGGCGAGCACCTGCTCGCGCAGCACCTCCCAGTCGCCGTAGACGTCCTCGAAGTCGGCCCGGCGGTCACCGGTGCGGCCCTCGGTGTCGACGGCGGTGTGCAGGTCGGTCCGCCCGTAGGAGGCGGGCAGGTCCTCGGGCTCCTGCCACGGCAGGCCGCGGACCACCGCGTCCGGATTCGCCAGCCCGGTGTCCGGGTCGGCCAGCGCCCGCACGTGCGGCAGCACCCGCGGGTCGAGCCAGGGCTCGCCGCGCCGCACGTACTCGGGGTAGACCGCGAGCCGCTCGCGCAGCTCGAAGCCGGCCGCCGCGGAGCGCTCCGCGAGCCGCTCGATCTGCGGCCAGGGGCGCTCGGGGTTGACGTGGTCGGGGGTGAGCGGGGAGACGCCGCCCCAGTCGTCGACACCGGCCGCGATCAGCCGCTCGTACTCGCCGTCCACCAGGTTCGGCGGCGCCTGCAGGCAGGCGGTCGGGCCCATCAGGTGCCGGGCCACCGCCACCGTGGCGACCAGCTCGTCGAGTTCGGCGTCGGGCATGCCGCGCATCGCCGTGTCCGGCTTGGAGCGGAAGTTCTGCAGGATCAGCTCCTGGACCCCGTGGTACGCCCGGGAGATCCGGCGCAGCGCGAACAGCGACTCGGCGCGCTCCGCGTACGTCTCGCCGATGCCGATCAGCAGGCCGCTGGTGAACGGGACGGAGCTGCGCCCGGCGTCCTCCAGCACCCGCAGCCGGACGGCCGGCTCCTTGTCGGGCGAGCCGTGGTGCGGGCCGCCGGGCTCGCTCCACAGCCGGGTGGCGGTGGTCTCCAGCATCATGCCCATCGAGGCGGACACCGGCTTGAGCCGCTGGAAGTCCGTCCAGCTCAGCACCCCGGGGTTGAGGTGCGGCAGCAGGCCGGTCTCCTCCAGGATGCGGACGGACATCGCCCGGACGTAGGCGATGGTGTCGTCGTAGCCGTGCGCGTCCAGCCACTCGCGGGCCTCGGGCCAGCGGTCCTCGGGCTTGTCGCCGAGGGTGATCAGGGCTTCCTTGCAGCCGAGTTCGGCCCCTCGCCGGGCGACGTCCAGGACCTCGTCGGGGGACATGAACATCCCGTGGCCGTCCCGGCGCAGCCGGCCGGGGACGGTGGCGAAGGTGCAGTAGTGGCACCGGTCGCGGCACAGCCGGGTGAGCGGGATGAAGACGCTCTTGGAGTAGGTGATGACGCCGGGGCGACCGGCGGCCGCCAGTCCGGCGTCGCGGACCCGGGCGGCGCTCGCGCAGAGGTCCACCAGGTCGTCGCCCCTGGCCCGGAGCAGCACGGCGGCCTCGGTCACGTCGAGGGCGACGCCGTCCCGGGCGCGGCGCAGGGCACGGCGCATCGCGTTCGCGGTCGGGGGGGTGCTTGCGTCCACGGCGGTTCCGTCCATGGCGCGACCCTACGCCAGGTGTGGTACGTCGGGAGGAGTCAACCCTGAGGGCGTCTCAGGGTCGATGTACCCGGGAGGTTTACCCCGAACTGGCCCTGCAGGGCGATGACGGCGCCGGTGGTGCGCCCTCTAATGGAGGGGTACAGCCAATCGCTCGCGTTCGTAGAGGAGTTGAGGACGCCATGACCAATGACACGGCGGCGGGGGACAGCGTGGACGGCGGCGTGCCGTACCGCTCGCGGCGGCGCACCGCGATCCGGGCCGGGGTGCCGCTGGCCATCGCCGCGGTGATCGCCACCGGGATCGGGCTGGTGCCCGCGCTGGCCGCCGACTCCCCGCCCGACCTGCCCACCCTGACCGCGGAACAGGTGGTGGCCAAGGCGCTGGGCTCCGAGGCGCAGACCCTCTCCGGCACGGTGTCCGTCTCCACCGACCTCGGCCTGCCGACCCAGCTGCTCGGGGCGGCGGCGGGCGGGATCGGCGCGGCGGCCGGGCGCGGCGGCGGGGACTCCTCCGCGGCCGATCCGCAGGCCAAGCTGCTCGGGCTGCTCGGCGGCGACCAGACCCTGCGGATCGCGGTGGACGGCCCGGACCGCCAGCGGGTGGACCTGATGGAGAACATGTCCGGCTACACCGTCGTGCACAACGGCGACCAGGCCTGGGCCTGGGACAGCACCACCAACACGGCCCTGCACCTGACCGGCCAGGCCGCCCGGCACGCCGCCGGCACCGGGGGCGCGCACCCGGGGGCGCCGCTGACCGGCGTGCCGACCACCCCGCAGGAGGCGGCCCGGCAGTTCCTGACCGGGAGCGCGGGCACCACCGCGGTCACCGTCTCCGGCACCGCCAACGTGGCCGGGCAGAAGGCGTACCAGCTGAGCGTCAAGCCCACCCAGTCGGGTTCGACCGTCGCCGAGGTCCGGATCTCGGTGGCCGCCGAGAACGGCGTGCCGCTCGCCGTGGTGGTCAAGGGCGTCGACGGCTCGACGGTGCTGGACGTCCGCTTCACCGACGTGTCCTTCGCCAAGCCGGCCGGCAAGACCTTCGACTTCACCGTCCCCAAGGGCGCCAAGGTGACGGAGGAGAAGGCCGGCGGGGGATCCGCGCCGGGCGCCGGTGGCGAGGACGCCGCCGGGAAGGGCCGGGCCGGCGGGGAGAACGCCGGCAAGGGCGAGGCCGGCCGGGGCCACGACGGCGTGAACGTGGTCGGCGAGGGCTGGACGGCCGTGGTGTCCGCGAAGCTTCCCGACGGCACCGTCGAGGCGCCGAAGACCGACGGCAAGCAGGGCAAGCAGGGCAAGCACGGCGACCGCGGCCCGGCGCTGAACCCGCAGGCGCTGGTGAAGTCGCTCGGCAAGCCCGTCAACGGGGGCACGCTGATCAGCACCAAGGTGGTGAACGTCCTGGTCACCGACGACGGCCGGGTCTTCGCCGGTGCGGTGACCCTGCCGGTGCTGCAGCACGCCGCCGGGGTGAACTGACGGATGACCAAGGCTCCCGTAACGGGGGACGTTACGGAGTCGGCCGGGGGCCCGGGCGCCGAGCAGCGCCCGGCCCCGGTTCCCGCTTCCCCCGCTCCCCCCTCCTCCCCCGCCTCGCCGGCCCCTTCGGGCACCGGCACCGGCACCGGCACCGACGACGTGATCAGGACCCGCGGCCTGACCAAGCGCTTCCGGGGCGGCCAGCTCGCCGTGGACGGCCTGGACCTGACCGTGCCGCGCGGCTCCGTCTTCGGCTTCCTCGGACCGAACGGCTCCGGCAAGACCACCACCATCCGGATGCTGATGGGCCTGATCGCCCCCACCTCGGGCTCGGCGGCCGTCCTCGGCGAGCCGATGCCGCAGTCCGTCGCCACCGTGCTGCCGAGGGTCGGCGCACTGATCGAGGGCCCCGCGCTGTACGGCTTCCTCACCGGCCGGGACAACCTGATCCGCTTCGACGCCGCCGACCCGACCGCGGACCCGCGGACCCGGCGCGGGCGGGTGGACGACGCGCTGGAACGGGTCGGGCTGAGCGCCGCCGCCGGCAAGAAGGCCCGCGCGTACTCGCTCGGCATGAAGCAGCGGCTCGGCCTGGCCGCGGCCCTGCTGCAGCCCCGCGAGCTGCTGGTGCTGGACGAGCCGACCAACGGGCTGGACCCGCAGGGCATGCGCGAGATCCGGGCGCTGGTGCGGGAGGTGGCGGCCGAGGGCACCACGGTGTTCCTCTCCTCGCACCTGCTGGACGAGATCGAGCAGGTCTGCACCCACGCGGCGGTGATGTCCCGCGGCCGGCTGCTGGTGCAGGGCACCGTCGCCGAGCTGGCCGCCCGGGCCCAGGGCCGGCTGGTGGTCCGCACGCCGGACGTGGCGCAGGCCGCCGAGGTGCTGGCCGCGCGCGGCGTGCTGGCCCTGGTGCCCGGCGACGGGCGGGTGGACGGCGAGCTCGGCACGACCGGCACCGCCGGTGCACCGGCCGAGGAGGCGCTGCCGAGGCTGTGCGCGGCGCTGGTCGAGGCCGGGGTGCGGGTGCACGGGTTCGGGCTGGAGCGGGGCACGTTGGAGGACGCCTTCGTGGCGCTGACCGGGGAGGGCTTCGATGTCGCAGGCTGAGACGGCGCCGCCCGGGGCGACGCTGCCCGGGGCCACGGCGTCCGGGTCCACGGCCTCCGGGGTGCCGGCGGTCGCCGTCGGGCGGCGCCCGCAGACAGCGGCCGGCTTCCTGGCGCTGTTCCGCAACGAGCTGCACCTGACCTTCCGCCGGATGCGCACCAAGGTGCTGCTGGGGATCCTGGCGGTGCTGCCGGTTCTGATCGGCGTGGTCGTCAAGCTCAACACGGACAGCCCGCACGAGGGCGGCGGAGGCGTGAACTTCATCGCCCAGACCACCCAGAACGGCCTGTTCCTGGTGTTCACGGCGCTCGCCGTGGCCCTGCCGGTGTTCCTCCCGATGACGGTCGGCGTGGTCGCCGGCGACTCGGTGGCCGGCGAGGCCGCCACCGGGACGCTGCGCTACCTGCTGGTCGCGCCGGCCGGGCGGACCAGGCTGCTGGCCGCCAAGTTCACCGCCGGCCTGGTGTTCTGCCTGGCCGCCACCGCGGCGGTCGCGCTGGCGGCGCTGGCCACCGGTGCCGCGCTGTTCCCGCTGGGCGAGGTCACGCTGATCTCCGGGGACACCATCGGCTTCGGCGACGCGCTGCTGCGGGCGGTCCTGGTGGCCGGCGTGGTGGCGGTCTCGCTGTCCGGGCTGGTGGCGATCGGACTGTTCGTCTCCACATTGACCGGCAGCGGCATCGCGGCGATGGCCGCCACCGTCGGGCTGGTGGTCACGGTGCAGATCCTGGACGCCTTCCCGCAGCTGGACGCCGTACGGCCGTTCCTGTTCACCCACTACTGGCTCAGCTTCGCGGACCTGCTGCGGGAGCCGATGTACTGGGACTCCGTGTGGAAGGACCTCGGTCTGCAGGCGGCCTACGTGGCCGTGTTCGGCGCGGCGGCCTGGTCGCGGTTCACCAGCCGGGACATCAGCGCCTGAGCGGCGCGCCGGGCCGGGCCGGGCTCGGCGCAGCAGCGGGCCGGGTGACACACGCGGCCGTGTGTCACCCGGCCGGACACCCGGAACCGGGCGCGCCCGAGCCGGGCGGGCCTCAGCCCTTGAGCAGGACGTCAGTCCTTGAGCGGGGCCTCAGCCCTTGAGCAGGGCCGGGGCGGTGGCGGGCGGCGGCACGGCCGCGGCCCGCCCCGCGCGGTCGGCCCGCAGCTGGCGCAGCGCGTCCCAGGTGAGCACCGCGAGCGCGGCCCAGACCAGCGCGAAACCGGCCCAGCGGGCGGGCGGCATCGACTCGTGGAACACCGCGACACCGATCAGGAACTGGAACACCGGCGCCAGGTACTGCAGCAGCCCGAGCACGGTCAGCGGGACCCGCACGGCCGCCGCGCCGAAGAACAGCAGCGGGACGGCGGTGATCAGCCCGCTGAGCACCAGCAGCGCGGAGTGCCCCCAGCCGTAGGAGCCGGCGACGGTGTGGCCGAAGGTGCCGCGCCCGCTGACCTCCAGGTAGATCAGGTAGCCGAGCGCGAACGGGAACATGAAGGCGCTCTCCGCGGCCAGGCTCTCCAGCCCGCTCAGCCCGACCTTCTTCTTCAGCAGGCCGTACGTGGCGAAGGAGAACGCGAGGGTGAGGGCGATCCACGGCAGCCGCCCGTAGGCGACGCTCAGCACCGCGACGGCCGCCGCGCCGATGCCGACGGCCGCCCACTGCCCGCGGCGCAGCCGCTCCTTGAGGACGAGGACGCCGAACGCGATGGTGACCAGCGGGTTGATGAAGTAGCCGAGGCTGGTCTCGACGACGTGCCCGGCGTTGACGGCCCAGATGTAGACGCCCCAGTTGACCGAGATCACCGCGGCCGCGGCCGCCAGCATGGCGAGTCGGCGGGGCTGGCGCAGCAGCGGGCGTATCCAGTTCCAGTGCCGCTGGGCGACCAGGAACAGGACGACGGCGAGCAGCGACCAGACCATCCGGTTGGCCAGAATGTCGTCGGCGGCGCCGGGCTCCAGCAGTGGCCAGAACAGCGGGAATAGCCCCCAGATGCCGTAGGCCGCGAAGCCGTACCAGAGGCCTCTTCCGCTGTCCTGATCTGTCTCCGGCATGGCCGCCTGCCCTCCGCGCGCACGTGTGTCCAGGTGACGGTAGCGGGCGGGAGGGCAGACTGTCATCTCCGTTTCCGCATTTTGGTCATGACAGGCTCTGACCTGCGGAGACGTCGGGCCGGTACGGGACGGCACGGGCGGCACGGGCCGGTGTCAGACCCCGAGCGCGGCCCGGACCGACTCGGCCAGCGGGACGGTCGGGCGGCCGATCAGCCGGCCCAGGTCGTCGCCCCGCCGCGCCAGCTCGCCCCGGGCGATCGCCGCGTCGGTGTCCGGGAAGAGCCCTGCGAAGCCCTCCGGCAGCCCCGCCGCGACCAGCCGGCGCACCTGCTCCTGCGGCGCGACGTCGAGGTACGCCACCGGGCTGCCGGAGGCCGCCGCAAGCTCGGCCGCGAACTCCGCCATGCTCCAGTCGGCGTCGCCGTTCAGCTCGTACACCCGGCCCTCGTGCCCCTCACCGGTGAGCACGGCCACGGCCGCGTCCGCGTAGTCACGGCGCGCGGCGCTCGCCACCCGGCCCTCACCGCTGCTGCCGAAGACCTCGCCGCTCGCGACGTTCGCGGCCGCGGCGGCCAGGTAGTTCTCCGTGTACCAGCCGTTGCGCAGCAGCGCGAAGGGCAGCCCGGACGCGCGCAGCAGCTCCTCGGTGGCCCGGTGCTCCTCGGCGATCCGGAAGGTCGCGGTCGGCGCGGCCAGCACGCTGGTGTACGCCAGCAGCGCCACGCCGGCGGCCGCGGCCGCGTCGATCACCGCGCCGTGCTGGGCGACCCGGCTGCCGATCTGGTTCCCGGAGATCAGCAGCACCCGGTCGCCCGCACCGAACGCTCCGGCCAGCGTCTCGGGGGCGTCGTAGTCGGCCACGTGGACCCGCACGCCGCGGTCCGCCCAGTCCGCGGCCCGGGCCGCGTCGCGGACCACCACGGCGACCCGCTCCGCCGGCACGGCGGCCAGCAGCCCCTCCACGACCAGCCGGCCGAGCTGTCCGGTGGCTCCGGTGACGACGTACATGTGCGCTCCCTGGGGTGATTCCGCGGCCTTCGCGGGCCGCACCGACTTCGACACTCACCCTAGGAACGGCACTAACTCCTGGATAGTACGCACTTCGACGTAGGGTACTGACATGGAGGTAATGGAGAACGGCCTGTCCTTCCTCGACCGGGCGCCCGACGTGTACGACCGCATGTGCCCGTCCCGGGGCGTGCTGGAGCACGTCACCAGCCGGTGGGGGGTGCTGGTGCTGATCGCCCTGCGCGAGCGCGGCTACCGCTTCAGCGAGCTGCGCCGCCGGGTGTCGGGCGTCAGCGAGAAGATGCTCGCGCAGACCCTGCAGACCCTGGAACGGGACGGCTTCGTGCTGCGCGAGGCCCATCCGGTGATCCCGCCCCGGGTCGACTACAGCCTCACCCCGCTCGGGCTGGAGGCCGCCGAGTACGTGTCGGCGCTCGCGCACTGGGTGGAGGCCCGGATGTGCGCGGTCCGGGACGCCCGCGAGGGGTACGACGCCCGCGCCGCACGCACCTGACCGGTCCCGTCCGCCGGCTCGGCTCCGGGGGCGGTCGATCCCCGGGGGCGGTCGATCCCCGGGCGCGGTCAGTGCTCGGGCGCGGTCAGTCCTCGGCCCTGATCAGTGCCGCCAGCCCGTCCAGCACCCGCGCCAGGCCGAAGGCGTACGCGTGGTCCGGGTCGTAGGCGCCGCCGTGCGCCTCTCCCGCGGCGGCCCCGACGCGGGCGGCCACCGGGTGGCGTTCCGCGTCGAAGACCTTGCCGAGCAGTTCGGCGTTGGCCGCCCACCACTGGGCGTCGGTCAGCGCGCTGTCCTGCTGCGCGGCGCGCTCGTCGGCGGCCATCCGGGCGCAGGTCTGCACGAAGCCGAGCAGGTGCGTGAGGGCGGCGTCCAGCTCGACGTCGGGCAGGCCGGTGCCCTCCAGGGCGCGCAGCTCGTACTCGTACTTGGCCATCAGGCCCGGGCCGAGCGGCGGGCGGCTGGTGGACACCGCCGCGACCCACGGGTGGGCCCGGTAGAGCGCCCGGTTGTCGTCGGCGACGGCGGTGGCCCCGGCCCGCCAGCCGTCGTCGGCCGGGGTGCTGCGGGGCATCGTGGCGTAGACGGTGTCCAGCATCAGGTCCAGCAGTTCGGCCTTGCCGGGCACGTAGGTGTAGAGCGCCATCGGGGACAGCCCCAGCTCCTGCGCCACCCGGCGCATGGTGACGGCGTCGACGCCCTCGGCGTCGGCGAGCGCGATGGCGGCCGCCGCGATCTCGCCGGTCGACCGGGCCTGCCTGGGGCCGCGCCGGCCGGGCTTCTCCTCGGCGGTCAGCCCCCAGAGCAGGGCGAGGGTGCGCGCCGGGTCTCCTGCGCTGCTGCGGTCCGTGGCCATGCCACCATCGTTTCACGGCCGCGACGGGGCCCACCCGGCCCGCCCGGGCTACCGTCTCCTTCCATGACCAGTGCCCCGACCGACGGCCCCGACCCGATCCCGGGCACCGACACCCCCGAGGCCGTCCGCCCCCGTGTCACCTGCCGCCGCTGCCACCGGCCGCTGCACGACCCGGAGTCGCGGATCCTGCGGCTCGGCCCGGAGTGCCGGGACCCGGCGGACCGGGTCGCCCGCTTCGACGTCGACCAGGATCCGCTGCCGGGCGTGGGCTGACCGCCGGCGGGCGGGCCCACCGCCCGGCCTGCGGGGCCGAACCGCCCCAGCCGCCGGTCGCGCCGCCGGCCGCGCCGTCAGTCGCGGCGGAAGAGACGCCGGAACAGCCCGGGGCGGGGTTCCGGGCGCCCGTCGGCCGCCGGCACCGGTGCCGCGGTCTCCTCGGCGGTGCCGCTCTGCCCCGCCCGTCCCGGTTTTCCCGCCTTCCCCGCCTGCTCGGCCTGTCGGGCCCGTTGGGCCTGCTCGGCCTGCTGGGCGTCCAGCCGGTCGATCGAGCGGCGGGCCAGGTCGAGGTCGGCCCTCGGCAGCCAGGGCGCGGCGAGCGCCAGCGCGGACACCGAGCGCAGCACCGTCACCACGCGGGTGCCGTACGCCCGGACGCTGTAGTGCAGCCGCTGCCCGAGCTGTTCGGCGACGTCGCTGCGGGTGTCGGGTTCCGTCCAGCCGATCGCCACCAGGGCGAAGCCGGCCGCCTCCACCACCCAGTCCTCCGGCCCGAGCAGCAGGTCGACCAGCACCCGGCGGCGGTCGGACTCCGCCCACGGCTGGTCGGTGCGGTGGTGCGCGATGCCGAGGCAGGCGAAGACCTGGACGGCCCGCACCCAGAGTTCCGGCTGGTGGGCGAGCAGGGCCCGGCCGAGTTCGTCCTCGCGGGGCATCGGCGGGTGGGCGAGCACGCCGAGCAGGTCGTCGAGCGGCAGCCCGGCCAGCCGGACGGCGTGGTCGTAGGCGGCGGGCACGGTCGCCCAGACGATCTCGGCGGTGGCCTGGACGAGTTCGGCGCTGTGCGCTGCGGGCGGGCCGACCACCGGGCGCGGGTCGGTGCCGTCCCAGGCCCAGATCCGGGTGGCGGGCTCGGCCAGCGGCACCCGGGGGTCGGGTTCACCGACGGACTGGTAGCCGACGGTCGCCCGCGGCAGGGCGAGCCGGACGGCCAGCAGCGAGCTGGGCGGCTCGACGGCGGAGGCGCTGCACTCGATCTCGCTCTCCCGGGTGGTGCCGGGGGCGGCCAGCACCTGGTGCAGCACGTTGACGGTCGCCTCGGTCGCGCCGGGGACCATGCCGAGCCAGGGTTCCCGGTGGCTGAGCCGCTCCAGCAGGTCCTGGGCGTAGTCGTGGTCGGGGTGGGCGCGGTGGTGGTCCGCGAGGGCGAGCAGGTGGGCGGGGTCGCCGTCGACGGCGTGCCGCAGGCCGTACCGCGCCGGAGCCGCCTTGGGGTGGTCGGGTTCGGTGGCGAGCACCCGGTCCAGCCAGGGCAGGCCGTCGGCGGGGCGGCCGAGGTCGCCGTACAACTCCGCGACGTCGACCGCGAGGTAGCTGCTGGAGTTGTCCCGGTCCGGGGCGACCCGGGCCAGTTCGGCCTCCCAGACGGCGAGCGCCCGTTCGGGCCGGCCGTGGGCGCGCAGGGCGTTGCCGAGCATCACGGAGGGCATGTAGCCGGGGGCCAGGCGGTGCGCCAGTTCGGCGAGTTCGACGGCACGGGCGGTGGCGCCGACGCGGCGGGTGAGGCCGGAGGCCATCGCCAGCAGCAGCGCGTGGTCGCCGTGCAGGTCCACCACGGCCTGCACGAAGTCCTCGAAGGGGCCGACGGCGTCGACGAGTTCGGCCGGCAGCGGGTCGGGCAGTCCGCCCGATGCCCGGGCCACCGCCTGGGCGACGGCGTCCGGGTCGACCAGGGACGGCAGGTCCTCGCGGGCGAGCCAGGCGGTGTGCGCCCAGGGTCTCGCCGGCTCGTACTGGATCGCGGAGGCGAGCAGCCCGACGGCGGTGTCCCAGTCCCCGGCCGCGGCCTCGACGTGGGCGCGGCAGACGACGGTGCCCAGGAACACCTGACCGTCCAGCGGGAACAGCTCCCGCGCGGCCGCCGGGCCGCCCGCGGCCGCGCACAGCTCGGCCAACGCCTCGTGCAGTTCCGGCAGTTGCGGGTCGGAGAGGATCGCGTCGGCCAGGTGGTCCGCGGCGTGCGCGAGGTCCCCGGAGTCGATCGCCAGCCGGGCCACCGCCACCTCGCCCTCGGCCGCGAGTCGCGCGTCTCCCTCGCCGTCCGCGTGGTCCATCTGCCGTCCCCCCTGGTCGTACCGTTCTCCGATGTGCGCCGAAGAGGGTATCCCGTGCATATGACGACCGCATGATCACCCCGATGGCCCGTCAGGCCGGGTGGCACGAGGCCTTCGCCCGCGCGGGACGCACCCGGGACGCACCCGGAGGCGGCACGGGAAGCCGGCGGGCCCGACTTCCCGTGCCGCCCTCGTGCCGCCGCGGGCCGCCCCCGGCACCGGTGTCGGCGGCGTCTGGTCTGCTGTCACCGGAATCACGAACCGGAACGAGAACGGGCCGGGACGGGGACGAGGCGGAGAGGACGGCGGGGATGGGCGTGCTGACGGACTACTTCCGGGCGCCGGACGCGGCGGCGGTCGTGCGCGAGCTGGAGCGGACGGACGGCGGGTCGCCGGAGTTGGACGGGGTCCGGGCGAAGCGGATCGACCCGACCGTGCTGCTGGGGCAGCTCGTCGCGGCCGTCCGGCAGGAGCCGTGGCGGGCCGGCCTGGTCACCGAGACGCCGGTCTGGCCGACGGCCCCGCTCCCCGGCCCCGGGGGGCCGGCGGACGAGGACGACCCGTGGGCCACCGGCCCGTGGGTGACGGAACTCGGTGACGACGCGCGGGACGCCCTGGCCGGGGCCGGCGACGAGCGGTTGCCGCCGGCCGTCGCCGCGTGGGCGGTGGCGGAGGAGTGGGGCGGCGCCGATCCGGCGGAGCTGCTGCCGGTGGCCGAGGAGTTGGTCGCCCTGGCCGGGCGGGCCCGGGCGGCCGGGGAGCGGCTGTACTGCTGGATCTGCCTGTGAACGGGCCCGGTACGGGCGGCCGGCCGGCTCCGGCACCGGGCCCCGTCGATCAGCTCACTCGCCGAGGGTGGCGCGGTACCCGGCGGCGTCGAGGAGCCCGTCCAGCTCCGCCTTCTTGGCGGGCTTGAGCTTGAAGATCCACGAGTCGTAGGCGTCCTCGTTGATCAGCTCCGGGCTGTCGTTCAGCTCCTCGTTGACGGCCACGACCTCCCCTCCGATCGGCGTGTAGAAGTCCGACGCGGCCTTGACCGACTCGACCACTCCGGCCGGGTCCCCGGCCTCGAGGGTCCGGCCGACGTTGGCGAGCTCGACGAAGACGATGTCGCCGAGCGTCTTCTGCGCATGGTCGGTGATGCCGATCGTCACGGTGCCGTCCCTCTCCAGGCGTGCCCATTCGTGCGAGTCGGTGTAGCGCAGGTCGGCGGGGATGGTGGTCATGACTTCTCCGTTCGGGGTGGTGGACGGCCGGCCCGCCGATCGTGCCCAGAAGCGACCGCGGGCAGGCCTCCGTTCCCTCGAACGGGCGCTGGTCCTTGGCTGCCATTGACGGTGGACCTGAATATTTCATGATGAGAAATATTCAGGTCGCCGCCCGCGTTGGCCCCGGGGTGCGTGCGGGAAGGACCCGCGCGGCCGGATGACAGGAGCAACGTCGTGCGCGTCGAGGTCTGGAGCGACATCAACTGCCCGTGGTGCTACATCGGCAAGGCCCGGTTCGAGAAGGCGCTGGAGCGCTTCCCCCACCGCGCCGACGTCGAGGTCGTCCACCGCTCCTTCGAGCTCGACCCCCGCTCCCCCGCGGAGGCCCGGCCCGTCGTCCCGCTGATCGCCGCCAAGTACGGGATCAGCCTGGAGCAGGCCGAGGCCGCCGAGGCCGGGATCGCGGCGAACGCCCGCGCGGAGGGCCTGGACTACCTCAGCGAGGGGCGCGACGCGGCGAACTCCTTCGACATGCACCGCCTGCTGCACTTCGCCGCCGAGCACGGGCGCCAGGCCCAGCTCCTGGACGCCCTGTACCGGGCCAACTTCGCCGACGAGGGCTCCGCCTTCGCGGACGGCCGCCTGCTGGAACTCGCCGTCGAGGCCGGGCTGGACGGCGGGGCCGCGGCGGCCGTGCTGGCCGATCCGGCGGCCTACGCGGAGGCCGTCCGCGAGGACGAGGCGACGGCGAGCGCGATGGGCGCGACGGGCGTGCCGTTCTACGTGTTCGACCGGCGGCTCGGCGTCTCGGGCGCCCAACCGTCCGCGACGTTCACGGCGGCGCTGGAGCAGGCCTGGGAGAGCCGGGTGGCGGTGCCGCTCCTGGTCGAGGCCGGAGGGGCCGGCGCGTCCGGCGAGGCCTGCGGGCCGGAGGGCTGTGAGCTGCCGCAGCGGTAAGCCGGGATCCGGCGGCGGAGCGGGGTGTCGGACGGGCCGACGCCCCGCTCCCACCCCTGCTCCCGAAGCGGTCAGCGCCCTGCGGCGACGAGCCGGGTGCCGGACCAGTCCACGGCGGCGCTGATGCTCCTGACCTGGACGAGGCCGGCCGTCCGGGCCGCCTCCTGCAGGTCCGCGGGATCGACGTGGCCGTCCCGGCCGGACTTCGGGGTGAGCAGCCAGACCGCACCGCCCTCGTCGAGCACCCCGACGGCGTCCACCAGCGCGTCGGCGAGGTCGCCGTCCTCCTCGCGGAACCAGAGCAGGACGACGTCGGCCACGTCACCGAAGTCCTCGTCCACCAGGTCCTGGCCGATCAGCGACTCGATGCCGTCGCGGAGGGCGAGGTCGACGTCGTCGTCGTAACCGACCTCCTGGACGACCTGGCCGGGCGCGAACCCGAGCCGGGCCGCCGGGCCGGTGCGCTCCTCCTCCGACGTCGTCATGGCGGTCTCCCTTCGTCCGGAGGCGCCTGCCGCCCCGCGTGCGGGTAGCCAACCAGACGCGCAGCGTGTCGGGCCCGGAACACGCCCGTCGCGGCCGGCCGCGGAAGGACCGGCGCAAGCCCCACCCGTGCCGTCCCCTCCCGGGCGCGTCCGGCGGAGGAGCGTTCCGCGGATCCACCGGACGCCCGCCCCGCAACGCCCGCCCCGGAGCGCCGGGTGGCCCTCCGGACTGCCTCCCGGGGCAGGGACGTTGCCCGGAGGGCCCTATCCGTGCGGCGGATCCGAGGGGTATTCAGGAGTGTTGGATCCGAACACCCGAGGGGACGCCGATGCGGACGCGTGACAGCGAGAAGACCGCCCAGGACCAGGCGGTCGCCCGACCGGTCGCCGCCCGCGCCGCCGCCACCCCCCTGCTCGGCCTGCAGGCCACCGCCGGGAACGCCGCCGTCGTCCAGATGCTGCGTCAGGCCGGCGAGCTGCTGGAGGAGCCCGGGCAGGCGTCGTCGGTGCGGGACGTGCTGCGGCGGCCCGGACGCCCCCTGGACGGCGCCGTCCGCGCCGACATGGAGGCCCGGCTGGGGGCCGACTTCTCCGACGTCCGGATCCACGACGACGGCGCCGCCAGGGCCTCCGCCGCCGGCATCGGCGCCCGCGCGTACACCTCCGGGAGCCACGTGGTGATCGGCGACGGCGGCGGCGACAAGCACACCCTGGCCCACGAGCTCACCCATGTCATCCAGCAGCGGCAGGGCCCCGTCTCGGGCTCCGACAACGGCTCCGGACTGAACGTCAGCGACCCGTCCGACCGCTTCGAGCGCGAGGCCGAGGCCAACGCCCACCGGGTGATGTCCGGTCCGACGCCCGCGCAGCACAGCGGGCACGCGGGCCACGACGACCACGCCGGGCACACCCACCACGAGGAGGAGGAAGGGGTGCAGCGGGCCCCCGCCGCCCCTGCCACCGCCGGCGCCGGAACGGCCGTCCAGCGGGCTCCCGGCCCGGGCATCGAACTCCTCAAGGGCCACGACCCCCTCCCCGACGACACCACGCCGCTGCGGGACTGGGACACCCTGCGCAACGCCGCCCAGCAGCCGAGCGCGCTGGACGTCCACCAGATCCTGCTGACCTACCAGAAGCTGTCGAACGGCTGGAGCAGCGGCATGGGCGAGGTGCAGCAGGCGCTCAGCAACCGGCACGGCGAGCTCAACAACGTGCCGCAGACCGTCGTCACCTTCGGCCCGGTGGTGAACGCGGGCGGCGTCCTCCGCGGCACCGCCATGCGCGCCTACCCCCTGACCTCGCGCGGCGCGGCCGGCTCGGACGCCACGACCGGCGCCTACGCCGGGCTCGGCGGGGCCGTGGAGGGGCACCTGCTCAACGCCCACCTGCACGGTCCGGCCACCCCGGAGAACCTCGCCCCCTTCTCGAAGCGGCTCAACAGCAAGCACAGCAAGGAGGTCGAGGAGCCGCTCAAGAAGATGGTCTACAACGAGAACGGCACCTTCGGCTACGAGGTGGTCGTGAACGGCGACCCCAACTCCCCGCTGCCCTACTCGATCACCTGCCACGTGGTCGAACTCGACGACACCCTCCAGCAGATCGCCGGCGGCTACGAGCTCAAGGTCGAACTGGACCAGCAGGGCGGGGTGAACTACCTGGTCAACCGCACGACCGACGGGCCGGACCGGAGCGAGCCGCTGGACTTCGGCCGGGTCGAGCAGGACGGCTTGACCGACGAACTCGCCACCCTGTGGAACCAGTTGAGGTTCCCCTGGACCAGGGAGTACGGCGACGTGGTCCGGGAGGTGCTGGAGACGGCCCACCAGGCCGTCGGCAGCTTCGAGACCCAGCAGTACGGCGGCACCAGCCTCGCGAACCTGCCCCGCACCCAGGTCGTGTTCGAGACCGGCAACTTCCAGAACATCGACGAGGACGGCGACCTGGTCGACGAGGTCATGGGCGTCCGGATGCTCGCCGAACCGCTCACCCTGCTGGCGCCCCCGGGGCAGTCCGGATTCGAGCCGGAGGGCGGCGCCTGGGGGCTCGGCGCCATCCGCGGGCACCTGCTCAACCACCACCTGCACGGCCCCGCCGAGGCGCACAACCTCGTCCCGATGAGCGCCAGTCTCAACCAGCAGTTCGAGCGCGAGGTCGAGTCGCCCGTCAAGCGGTGGGTGCTGGAGGAGGGCCGGGTGCTGAGCTTCGAGGTGCGGATGCTGGGCAGTGACGAGCAGTTCGGCATGGACGGCGTGCCGACCACGCTGGCCTACGAGGTCCACGAGTGCCGGCAGGACCAGGGCGGGACGTGGCAGCGGGCCCAGCGCCTCCTCAGCGGCCAGCTCTCCAACCAGAGCGACGAGGCGTACGAGGAGTAGCCCCGGCGGCCCTCCCGGCCGGGGCGGCCGCCCGCCGTCCCGGCCCGGACCCGGCCCGCGGTCCGGAAACCCGGGGGCGCGCCACCCCTGCCCCCTGATAGACAATGTGACATGCTACAAGGCTTGCACGTCACCCTCCGCGCCCGGCACCACGACGACGTCCCCGTCCTCCAGGTCGAGCTGTACGACGACGTCCCCACCCGCTCGCGCGCCGACTCCCGGCCGTGGCGGCCCGTCCCGCCCGTGCCCGACCGATCCCCGTACGCCGTCACCGAGCCGAGCGAGGAGGCCGCCCTCTTCTCCGTGGTCGAGCGGGCCACCGGCGAACTCGCGGGCGAGGCGCTGCTCTGGGGCGTCGACACCCACAACCGGTGCGCCCACCTGGGGATCGCGCTGCGCCCCTCGCACCGCGGGCGCGGGCTCGCCACCGACACCCTGCGCACCCTCTGCCACTACGGGTTCCGCGTGCTCGGCCTCCGGCGGCTCCAGCTGGAGACCCTGGCCGACAACGAACCGATGCTGCGGGCGGCGCGCAGTGCCGGCTTCACCCTGGAGGGCACCCTGCGCGCCGCCCGCTGGGCCGACGGGGCCTTCGCCGACGAGGCGGTGCTCGGCCTGCTCGCCGGCGAACGGGAGCACTGACCGCACCGGCGGACGGCCCGTCACGGAGGTGCGGCCTCCGTCACGGCTGCGCGCGGGACTCGTCACGGCCGGGTCAAGACGCCGCCAAACCGATGGTGCCGCGGTCGCGCCCTGCGCTATGAACGTCCCCGGAAGGGCGGCCGTCCGGCCGCCCCGAGACACGGGGGACACCCATGAAGTCCATCGGCAGCAGTAGGAACGCGGCGGTCCTGGCCGGACTCGTCGCGGTCGGCGCGTTGACCCTGACGGCCTGCAACGACGACGCCGCCTCGTCCGACACCGCGAAGACCCCACCGGCGGCCGCGGCCCCGACCACCCCGGCCGCGGCGCCGACCGGCCCGGCCACCACCCCGGCCGCGCCCGCCACCTCCGCGGCGACGGCCGCGGCCCCGGCGAACACACCGGCCGCCAGCGCCCCGCCGGCGGCCGGCGGCGGGGCGACCGCGGCGCCCGGCACGACGGTCAAGGTCGGCGAGGCCGTCACGCTGCCCTTCTCCTCGGGCAGCACCAAGGGCACCATCTCGCTGGCGGTCACCTCGATCGACCAGGGTGACCCGGCCGACCTGACCGCGCTCAAGCTCGGCGACAAGGCCAAGGGCCTGGTGCCGTACTACATCCACTACAAGGTCACCAACGCCGGCTCCACCGACCTGTCCTTCACCAGCGTGAACCACATGAAGGGCCTGCTGGCGGACGGCACCGAGGCGCAGGACCTGATGATCATCGGCACCTTCGCCAAGTGCCCGAGCAGCTCGCTGCCCTCGGGCTTCACGGCCGGGCAGTCCGCCACCTCCTGCGCGGTGGCGCTGTCGCCGTCGGCCTCCAAGGTCGCCGGCGCCGAGTACTGGGGGGACCCGTACACCCTCGGCAAGGGCGTCAACTGGAAGTGATCCGACCGGGGCCCGGGCGGCGGGCCGGCCACGGCCGCCGTCCGGACCCCGCGGGGCGTCGGCCCGCCGCCCGGAGACCGGAGCCGTCCCGGCCCGCGGCCGGCGCGGCGAGGGCGCGTCAGCCCGCCGCCGGGGCCCGGTAGATCCGCAGGAAGGCCTCCACGCCGTCCGCCGCGATCCGGGCGACCTCCTCGTCGGCGACCGGCAGCGCCCCCCAGAACGAGCGCTCGGCGACGCCGTGGAAGGTCAGCAGGGTGTACTGCTCGGCGGCCAGCGCCGCGTCGTCGAAGGCCAGCAGTCCGCGGTCGGCGAGGGTGGTGAAGTGCCGCGCCAGGTCGCGCTGCGAGGCGATCGGGCCGGCGTCCAGCCAGGCCTCCAGCACGTCGGCCGGGATGTTGGTCACCTCGGCGCGGATGGCCCGGCCGAGCGCGCCGTGGTCACCCGCGGACAGGACGGCCCGGGCCCGCTCGACGGCGAGGTCGACGAGGTCCTGGCGCAGGTCGACGACCCGGTCGAGGTACCGGGCCATCAGGGCGGCGATCCGCTCGGTGAGCTCGGCGGAGTTGTGCAGGGCGACGGAGAGGAAGAGGGTCTCCTTGTCCGCGAAGTGGTTGTAGACCGTCCGCTTCGACACCTTGGCCTCCGCGGCGATCGCGTCCATGCTGGCCCGGACGTAGCCCTCGCGCCCGAACACCGCCGTCGCGGCCCGCGCGATCGCCTCGCGCTTCTCCGGCCGTCCCGTTCCGCCCGTCGCCACCACCGCCACCGCACCGCTCCTCGTCCGTCGAACTAGAAAACTACCCGGTGTAGTATATCTCGCCTGCGCCGGCCCGGGTTGCCGTGCGACCAGGGTGTCCTATGCTGCTGCCGATCTCTACACCCGTGTAGAAAGAAGTGGACGGCCAGGCCCCGGCTCACCCGGTCGAGGGAACCAGTCGGCCGACCAACAGCGTCCAGTAGTGGCAGCGCACGGCCGATCCCCACACGGCGGCCGGGCGTGGGCGCCACCGTGGCGCACCAGCACCGAGGACCGGGGGTGAGTACGTGGCGGGCCGACGAGGACGGACGTCCGACCAGCGGATACGGCGGCAGTCGGGCGGAGCGGCCCGCCCGCTGCCCGGCGGGGCCGCCCTGCCCGCCGCGCTGGCCGTCGGGCTGCCGGCGGCGGGCGCCGCGGTCGACGAGCTCTCCGGGCCCGGCACCGGCCTGGCCTTCGGAGTGGGCGCGGTGCTCGGCGCCGGCCTGGCCGCCGCGCTCAGCGGCCGCAACGGGTGGTGGTGGGTGCTCGCCGCCTCCCCGCTGCTGGTCCTCGGGGTCACCGCCGGCGCGGAACTGCTGGCCAACGGCGACGCCTACCGGGGCAGGGCCCTGGCCACCGGCTCCGCGAAGTGGGTGGTGCACGGATTCCCCGTGATGGCCGCAGCCGCAGCCGCGGCCGCGCTGGTGATGGTGGTCCGGGTGGTCCTGGGCCGGAGGAGGGCCCATGGCTGAGGAACGGACCGCCGACCGGGCCACGGAGGCGGCTCCGGCACCCGCCCGCAGGCGCTCCCCACTGCTGATCGCGGGCCGCACCGCGGCCTGCTCGGTGGCCCTGGCGGTCTTCGCCGCCAGCGGGGTGGTCTGGTACGAGTACACGTCCCTCACCGACGGGATGACCACCTCCGACGTCATCGCCGGGACGAAGAAGGACGCGCCCAAGCACCTCGACAACTCGGTCAACCTGCTGCTGATCGGCCTGGACAGCCGCAAGAACATGGACGGCACCGACCTGCCGCCGGAGTTCGTCCAGGACGAGCTGCACGCCGGCCACAGCTCCGACGTCGGCGGCTACAACACCAACTCGCTGATCCTGCTGCACATACCCGCCGGCGGCGGCAAGGTGCAGGCCGTCTCGATACCCCGCGACGACTACGTCATGACGTACGGCGCCGACGGCAAGCAGGCCGGCATGCGCAAGATCAAGGAGGCCTACGGCGAGGCCAAGGAGAAGGCCACGCCGGGCCTCCAGGCGAAGGGCCTCAAGGGCGCGGACCTGGAGAAGGCCGGCCGTGACGCCGGCCGGGCGGCCACCATCCAGACCGTGCAGAAGTTCCTCGACCAGCCCGTCGACCACATCGCCGAGGTCAACCTGATGGGCTTCTACGACATCGCCAAGGCCGTCGAACCGATCGAGGTCTGCCTCACCCACGACACCAAGGACCCGGCCATGGAGGGCCAGGGCTCTGGCGCCGACTTCCACAAGGGCGTCAACAAGCTCAACGCCGCCCAGGCGCTCTCCTTCGTCCGCCAGCGCCACAACCTGGACGGCCCGGACGGCAACAGCGGCGACTTCGCCCGCACCCACCGCCAGCAGGCCTTCATCTCCTCCGTGGTGCACAAGCTCAAGCAGGACGGCATCGTCAGCGACCTGGGCAAGCTGCAGAAGCTCTTCGGCGTGGTGCAGAAGGACCTCGTCATCGACAACGAGTGGAACGTCCTCGACTTCGCCCAGCAGGCGCCCAACCTCACCGGCGGCAACGTCGAGTTCAACACCCTGACCTTCGACGACTTCGGCAAGCGCAACGGCCAGGACGTCAACCTGGTCACCCCGGCGAAGGTCCAGAAGGTGGTCAAGCAGATCTTCGGCTACGCGGACTCCGCCCCCGCCCCCGCGCCCGCGGACACCGCGGCCGCCACCCCCGGCGCACCGACCGCGACGCCCACCCAGACACCGACCGCGTCCCCGACGACGACGGCCGCCGCGGCCTCCGCCACCGTGGACGTCTTCAACGCCTCGACCGCCGCCGGGGTCTCCTCGGGCGCGGAGTCCAAGGCGCTGGTCGCGATGGGCTTCAAGGCCGGCCGCACCGGCAGCGCGAGCACCCGCCCGAAGACCACCACCGTCGTCTACGGCAAGGGCGGCAAGGACGCGGCCGACCTGGTCGCCGCGCGCTACGGCGTGAGCGCCACCGAGTCCGCCGCGACGCCCACCGGCCGGGTGGTGGTCACCCTCGGCACCGGGTTCACCGGAGCGGCCGACGACAAGCCCACCGCCACCGCGAGCGCCGGCGCCTCCGGGGCCCCGGGCGACCCGACCGCCAACCTGCCGGTGCAGGGCCCGGCGGTCGACGCGGAGTCCGACGGCGGCATCCCCTGCGTCTACTGACCCGGCGCGGCCGCTGACCGGCCACACCGGTCACGCCGGCCGCACCCGTCACGCCTCTCGATCCGCCGCACCGCACCGTGGGGAGGCTCCCGCCCGGGGGCCTCCCCACCCGCATCGACGGAGAGCCCTGGCGCGATTCTCCGTACTATGTATAGTGTACTGCGTACGGGATAACCGTGCCGGCTTGCCGACGAGAGGACGCCCACCGTGCAGATCACCACCTCCGCTATCGCCCTGACCGTCGAGGACACCACCGCCTCCGCCGACTTCCTCCGGCGCCACTTCGGCTACGCCGAGGCGATGTCGGCCGACGGCTTCGTCTCGCTCCGGCACCCGGGCGGCGGCGTCGACGTCGTCTACCTGCGCCGCGGCATCGAGGTGCTGCCCGAGGACCAGCGCCACCGGACGGTGGCCGGCACCATCCTGGCCTTCGTCGTGGCGGACCTCGCGGGCGAGGAACGGCGGCTGCGCGCGGAGGGCGCCGGGATCACCATGGAGCTGCGCGAGGAGCCGTGGGGCGAGAAGCTCTTCCAGGTCACCGACCCGAACGGGGTCGTGATCGAGCTGGTCGAGCAGGCCGCGAGGTGACGCACGGCACGCCGGGCGCCACAGCGGACCCGACGACGGGCCCGACAACGGGCCCGACAACGGGCCCGACAACGGGCCCGACAACGGACGGCGCCCCCTCGGCCGGTGGCCGAGGGGGCGCCGTCGCACCGTCCGGAGCGGTCAGTCCACCGTCCAGGTGTCGGCACCGGCCAGCAGCCCGGCCAGGTCGCCCGACCCGTGCTGGGCCACGGCCGCGTCCAGCTGATCGGCCATCAACTCGTCGTAGACCGGCCTCCGCACGTCGCGCAGCACCCCGATCGGGGTGTGGTGCAGGGTGTCGGCGTCGGCGATCCGGGACAGCGCGAAGGCCGTCGCCGGGCTGGCCGCGTGGACGTCGTGCACCAGCACCTGCGCCTCGTTGTCCGGCGTCACCGCCCCGACGGACAGCTCACCGCCCGGGCCGCGGAACACCCCGCTGGCCAGCCCCGCGCCGAAGCGGATCGGCTGCCCGTGCTCCAGCCGGACCAGCGCCTCGTCGCGCGTGCCCGGCTCCTTCAGCACCTCGAACGCGCCGTCGTTGAAGATGTTGCAGTTCTGGTAGATCTCCACCAGCGCGGTGCCCTCGTGCGCGGCCGCCGCCCGCAGCACGGACTGCAGGTGCTGGCGGTCCGAGTCGATCGTCCGCGCCACGAACGTCGCCTCCGCGCCGATCGCCAGCGACAGCGGGTTGAACGGCGCGTCCAGCGAGCCCATCGGCGTCGACTTGGTGACCTTGCCCAGCTCGCTGGTCGGCGAGTACTGGCCCTTCGTCAGACCGTAGATCCGGTTGTTGAACAGCAGGATCTTCAGGTTCACGTTGCGCCGCAGCGCATGGATCAGGTGGTTCCCGCCGATCGACAGCGCGTCCCCGTCCCCCGTGACGACCCACACGCTCAGGTCGGGCCGGGAGGACGCCAGCCCCGTCGCGATCGCCGGCGCCCGCCCGTGGATCGAGTGCACCCCATAGGTGTTCATGTAATACGGAAAACGCGACGAGCAACCGATCCCGGACACGAACACCGTGTTCTCGCGCCGGATGCCGAGCTCCGGCATGAAGCCCTGCACCGCCGCCAGGACCGCGTAGTCCCCGCAGCCCGGGCACCAGCGCACCTCCTGGTCAGTCTTGAAGTCCCGGGCGCTCTGCGCGCCCTCGGCGCGGGGCACCAGGCGCAGGGACGGGAAGCCGTTCTCGCTCATCGGTGGTCCTCCTCGTCCAGGGTGCCGATCGCCGCCGACAGCACGTCCGCCAACTGCGCCGCCTTGAACGGCAGCCCACGCACCTGGTTGTAGGACTCCGCGTCCACCAGGTACTTCGCCCGCAGCAGCAACGCGAGCTGCCCCAGGTTCATCTCCGGCACGATGACCTTGTCATAACTCCTCAGCACCGTCCCGAGGTTCGCCGGGAAGGGGTTCAGGTGCCGCAGGTGCGCCTGCGCCACCTCACCGCCGTCCGCCCGCACCCGGCGCACCGCCGCGGTGATCGGCCCGTACGTCGAACCCCACCCGAGCACCAGCACCCGAGCCTCACCGCTCGGGTCGTCGACCTCCACCTCGGGCACCGCGATCCCGTCGACCTTCGCCTGCCGGGTGCGCACCATGAAGTCGTGGTTCGCCGGGTCGTAGGAGATGTTCCCGGTGCCGTCCTGCTTCTCGATGCCGCCGATCCGGTGCTCCAGACCCGCCGTCCCCGGCACCGCCCACGGCCGCGCCAGCGTCTTCGGATCCCGCAGGTACGGCCAGAACGAGCCGTCCTCCCGGTTCGGCCCGGTCGCGAAGTCCGGGCTGATCACCGGGAGTTCGTCCACCTCCGGGATCCGCCACGGCTCCGAGCCGTTGGCCAGGTAGCCGTCCGACAGCAGGAACACCGGCGTGCGGTACGTCACCGCGATCCGCGCCGCCTCCAGCGCCGCGTCGAAGCACTCGGCCGGCGTCGCCGGGGCCACGATCGGCACCGGCGCCTCGCCGTTGCGCCCGAACATCGCCTGCAGGAGGTCGGCCTGCTCCGTCTTCGTCGGCAGGCCCGTCGACGGGCCCCCGCGCTGGATGTCCACGACCAGCAGCGGCAGTTCCAGCGACACCGCCAGGCCGATCGTCTCGCTCTTCAGCGCCACCCCGGGGCCCGAGGTCGTCGTCACGCCCAGCGCCCCGCCGAACGCCGCGCCCAGCGCCGCGCCGATCCCCGCGATCTCGTCCTCCGCCTGGAAGGTCCGCACCCCGAAGTTCTTGTGCCGGGACAGCTCGTGCAGGATGTCCGAGGCCGGTGTGATCGGGTAGGAGCCCAGGTACAACGGCAGTTCGGCGCGCCGCGCCGCCGCGATCAGGCCGTAGGACAGCGCCAGGTTCCCCGAGATGTTGCGGTAGCGCCCGGCCGGCAACCGCGCCGGCGGCACCTCGTACGAAACCGCGAACGACTCCGTCGTCTCGCCGAAGTTCCAGCCCGCCTTGAACGCGCTGATGTTCGCCTCCGCGATCTGCGGCTTCTTGGCGAACTTGGTGCGCAGGAACGCCTCCGTCCCGTGCGTGGGGCGGTGGTACATCCAGGACAGCAGCCCGAGCGCGAACATGTTCTTCGCCCGCTCGGCGTCCTTGCGGGCCAGCCCGCTGTCCTTCAGCGCCTCCAGCGTCAGCGTCGTCAGCGGTACCTTGTGCAGGTGGAAGGCTTCCAGCGAGCCGTCCTCCAGCGGATCCGCCGCGTACCCGACCTTCGCCAGCGCCCGCTTGGTGAACTCGTCCGTGTTGACGATGATCTCCGCACCCCGCGGCAGGTCCCCCAGGTTCGCCTTCAGCGCCGCCGGGTTCATCGCCACCAGCACGTTCGGCGCGTCCCCCGGCGTCAGGATGTCGTGGTCCGCGAAGTGCAGCTGGAAGCTCGACACCCCCGGCAGCGTCCCGGCGGGCGCCCGGATCTCGGCCGGGAAGTTGGGCAGCGTGGACAGGTCGTTGCCGAACGACGCCGTCTCCGACGTGAACCGGTCCCCGGTGAGCTGCATCCCGTCACCCGAGTCGCCGGCGAAACGGATGATCACCCGGTCGAGTCTGCGGATGGGCTTGGCCCGCCGCTGCGGAGGGCCTCCCGGGGCGGGAGGACCGGCCGGCACGGTCGGGCCGGAGCGTCCGTCACCGCTCCCGGAACGACCCTCGTCGCCGTCCGGGCCGTCCACTGCCTCTGACTGATCGACCTGACTGGTCACTGCCGCGGACCTCCTCGTGGGCACACCACCGCGGGCGCGGCCCCGTGCCCCGTCCGCCTGGTGCACCTCCCGCATCCTATGCGCGGGAGGTCGGCCGGGGACGGAACTCCCGCGTGCGGCGGGAAATCACCGACCCGCGCCCGAGCCGCACACGAGGTCCAACGTCCGGCCTCCGGAGATCATTCCGGCGGCCCTCCGAGGGCTCCGGCGGCCGGTCGTGCCCCGGGCTCCGCTCCCGGCCGGTCAGGAGTTGAGGTACGTGAGCACCGCCAGCACCCGGCGGTGGTCCTCCGGGCTCTGCGCCAGGCCCAGCTTCAGGAAGATGTTGCTGACGTGCTTCTCCACCGCGCCGTCCGAGACCACCAGCTGCCTGGCCACCGCGGTGTTGGTCCGGCCCTCCGCCATCAGGCCGAGCACCTCGCGCTCGCGCGGGGTCAGCCGGGCCAGGACGTCCCCCTTGCGGCTGCGGCTGAGCAGCTGCTGGACCACCTCCGGGTCCAGCGCGGTGCCGCCCTCGGCGACCCGGACCACCGCGTCCGCGAACTCGCGCACCTCGGCGACCCGGTCCTTCAGCAGGTAGCCGACGCCCCGGGTGGAGCCGGCCAGCAGCTCGGAGGCGTAGCGCTCCTCCACGAACTGCGACAGCACCAGCACGCCCAGCTGCGGGTAGTGGCCGCGCAGCTCGACGCAGGCGCGCAGCCCCTCGTCGGTGTGGGTCGGCGGCATCCGGACGTCGGAGACCACCACGTCCGGCAGCTCGCCGGCCGCGGCCAGCTCGTGGACGGTCTTCAGCAGGCCCTCGCCGTCACCGACCCCGGCCACGACCTCCAGGCCTCGGTCGGTGAGCAGCCGGGTCAGGCCCTCCCGCAGCAGTACGGAGTCCTCGGCGATGACGACGCGGCGCATGGCGACCTTCCCGGCAGGGTGAGCTGACAGGGGTCAGTCTCCCCCATTCGGGTGTCCGCCCGCCGGGGGATTCACGGCGCGGGACAACTGTCCTCCGGGGGGGGTGCCCACCGCCGCGTGGCCGGTGCCGGGCGGTGCGGATGCCGGGCGGGCCGGCTGAGTGCCGGGCCCGGGCGACCGCCGGGCCGGCGGGTGCTCCGGCCGGGCGGGTGCTCCGGCCGGGCCGTCACATGGTGCGGATCGCCACCGAGTCGCAGAGGCCCTCCAGGGCCGCCTTCGCCGGGCAGTCCGGCAGCGGGGCGAGCAGCGCGCGGGCGTCCTCGGCCTGGCGCAGGGTCTCCCGGCGGGCGCGCTCCAGCGCCGGGTGGCGGCGCAGCAGCCGCAGCGCCTCGGCGTGCAGCTCGTCGTCCGCGAGGGGCTGGGCGATCAGCTCGCGCAGCCGGGTGTCGGCCGGGTCGGCCGGGTCTGCGGGCATCTGCTGCAGCAGCAGGGTCGGCAGCGTCGCCACGCCCTCGCGCAGGTCGGTGCCGGGGGTCTTGCCGGACTCGTGGCCGTCGCTGGCGATGTCCAGCACGTCGTCGGCCAGCTGGAAGGCGATGCCGATCCGCTCGCCGAACTCGCCGAGGGTGTCCACCATCCACGGCTCGGCGCCGGCCACCAGTGCTCCTATCCGGCAGGAGACGGCGATCAGCGACCCGGTCTTGCCGGCCAGCACGTCGAGGTAGTGCAGCAGCGGGTCGCCGTCCGGGCCGGCGCCGCGGGTCTCCAGGATCTGGCCGGTGACCAGCCGCTCGAAGGCGTCGGCCTGCATCCGGACCGCCTCGGGGCCGAGGTCGGCGAGCACCTGGGAGGCGCGGGAGAACAGGAAGTCGCCGGTGAGGATGGCGACGGAGTTGTCCCAGCGCGAGTTGGCGCTGGGGGCGCCGCGGCGCACCGGGGCCTCGTCCATGACGTCGTCGTGGTAGAGCGTGGCCAGGTGGGTCAGCTCGACGACGACGGCGGCGGGCACCACGCCCGGGGCGCCCGGGTCGCCGAACTGCGCGGCGAGCAGCAGGAGCAGCGGGCGGAAGCGCTTGCCGCCGGCCTCGATGAGGTGACTGGCGGTGATGGTGATGAAGGGGACGTCGCTCTTGACGGCCTCGGCGAGCGCCGTCTCCACCGCGTCCAGTCCGGCCTGGACGTCCCGGGTCAGGTCGCGGTCCTGCACGCTGAGCCCGAAGGGTCCCACGACGGTCACGAAGACCACTCCTCTGTCCCTGGTCGATCTAGCGGCCTGGTCCCTGAGTGCCGCCGCTGGCCATACAGGCAGGGTATCCGGTCGCGAGTGGATCACTGCACGGGCGTGCGGATCCTGTCATGATCGGGCCGGACGCCCAGGTCAGGGCGGCTGTCGCGGCGATCCGGCGGTGGGGGCGGAATCCGCCGGTGAACCCGCCGGGAGAACCGCGGCGGACGCACCGGCGGCGGACGCGCGTCCGGGCCGCGCACGGGGGCACGGCCCGGACGACGGGCCCGGGGCGGCGGCGCCGCCCCGGCGGGGTCAGCGGACGAACAGCGCAGCCTTGGACGCCAGGTCGAGGAAGTACTGCGGCAGCAGACCGAGACCCAGCGTGACCAGGACCCCCACCCCGATCGCGGTCGCCGTGAAGGCGCTCGGGATCGCGACGGTCGGGCCGCCCGGCTTCGGGTCGGAGAAGAACATCAGCACGATGACCCGGATGTAGAAGAACGCGGCGACGGCCGAGCTCAGCACACCGACGATCACCAGCGGAGTCGCCCCGCCGGCCGCGGCCGCCTGGAACACCGCGAACTTCCCGGTGAAACCGGAGGTCAGCGGGATCCCGGCGAAGGCCAGCAGGAACAGGGCGAACACCGCCGCCACCAGGGGCGAGCGCCGCCCCAGCCCGGCCCAGCTGGACAGGTGGGTCGCCTCGCCCTTGGAGTCGCGCACCAGGGTGACCACGGCGAAGGCCCCGAGCGTCACGAAGGAGTACGCCAGCAGGTAGAACAGCACCGAGGAGAGGCCCTGCTTGTTGGTGGCGATCACCCCGGTGAGGATGAACCCGGCGTGCGCGATCGAGGAGTACGCCAGCAGCCGCTTCACGTCCTGCTGGGTCACCGCGAGCACCGCGCCGACCACCATGGTGAGGATCGCCACCCCCCAGAGCACCGGCCGCCAGTCCAGCCGCAGGCCGGGGAAGGCCACGTAGAACAGCCGCAGGAACGCCCCGAACGCGGCGACCTTGGTGGCCGCCGCCATGAAGCCGGTCACCGGGGTCGGCGCGCCCTGGTACACGTCCGGCGTCCAGGAGTGGAAGGGGACGGCGCCGACCTTGAACAGCAGGCCGACCGAGAGCACCGCCAGTCCCATCAGCAGCAGCGCGTCGCTCTGGGTGCTGCTCAGCTGCGCCGGGGTGGTCATCGCCTTGCCGGAGATGACGTCCGAGATGTCGCCGAGCTTCACGCTGCCCGCGTAGCCGTACAGCAGCGCGGTGCCGAACAGGAAGAACGCCGAGGCGAAGGCGCCGAGCAGGAAGTACTTGACGGCCGCCTCCTGGGAGAGCAGCCGGCGGCGCCGGGCCAGCGCGCAGAGCAGGTAGAGCGGGAGGGAGAAGACCTCCAGCGCCACGAACATGGTCAGCAGGTCGTTCGCGGCGGGGAACAGCAGCATGCCGCCGACCGCGAAGAGGGTGAGCGGGAAGACCTCGCTGGTGGCGAAGCCCGCCCGGACGGCCGCCCGTTCCTGCTCGCCGCCGGGGGTGGCGGCGGCCTGGGCGGCGAACGCGTCGGCCGGCAGGCCGCCGGCCTTCGGCTCGAGCTTCCGCTCGGCGTAGGTGAGCACCGCCACCACCGCGACCAGCAGGATGACGCCCTGCAGGAACAGCGCCGGGCCGTCCAGCGCGACCGACTCCATCGCCAGCAGGTCGACCTTGGTGGAGCCGTAGCCCTGCGCGGCCAGCACCACCACGGCGACGAAGGACCCGATCAGCCCGACCAGGGCGAGCGAGACCTGCGTCCAGTGCCGGTGCCGGCGGGGCACGAAGGCCTCGACCAGGACGCCGAGCACGGCGGCGCCGAACACCACCAGCATCGGGGACAGTTGGGCGTACTCGATGTGGGGTGCCGGGATGCTGGCGGTGTTGCCGCCGGCGGCGGCGAGCATGCCGGTGGTGCTCACTTCTGCTCACCTCCTGAAGTGGCGGCGACCGGGTGGACCGGCGCCGGGTCGGTCTCGTGGACCTGCGAGAGCGTCGCGTTCACCGAGGGGTTGACCAGGTCGGTGAGCGGCTTGGGGTAGACGCCGAGCAGGACGGTCAGCGCCACCAGCGGGGCGACCACCGCGAGCTCCCGGACCTTGAGGTCGGGCATCCCGCTGACCTCGGCCTTCACCGGGCCGGTCATGGTGCGCTGGTACAGCAGCAGGGCGTACAGCGCGGCCAGCACGATGCCGAAGGTGGCCACGATCCCGATCGCCGGGTAGCGGGTGAAGGTGCCCACCAGGACCAGGAACTCGCTGACGAAGGGCGCCAGGCCGGGCAGCGACAGGGTGGCCAGGCCACCGATCAGGAACGTCCCGGCGAGCACCGGGGCGACCTTCTGTACGCCGCCGTAGTCGGCGATCAGCCGCGAGCCGCGGCGGGAGATCAGGAAGCCGGCGACCAGCATCCACGCGGCGGTGGAGATGCCGTGGTTGACCATGTAGAGGGTGGCGCCGCTCTGGCCCTGGCTGGTGAGCGCGAACACGCCCATGATGATGAAGCCGAAGTGCGAGATCGAGGCGTAGGCGACCAGCCGCTTGATGTCCTTCTGCCCGATCGCCAGCAGCGCGCCGTAGAGGATCCCGATCACCGAGAGGACCAGGATCGCCGGGGCGAAGGTCTTCGAGGCGTCCGGGAACAGGCCGAGGCAGTAGCGCAGCATCGCGAAGGTGCCGACCTTGTCCACCACCGCGGTGATCAGCACCGCGGTGCCGGCGGTGGCCTCGCCCATCGCGTTCGGCAGCCAGGTGTGCAGCGGCCACAGCGGGGCCTTCACCGCGAAGGCGAAGAAGAAGCCCAGGAACAGCGCCTTCTCGGCGGTGCCGGTCAGCTGCAGCTTCCCGTCCGCGATCGCCGAGGCCAGGGTGGGCAGGTCGAAGGTGCCGAAGCCCTGGTCCTGCGCGATCACGTACAGGCCGATCACGGCGGCCAGCATCACCAGGCCGCCGAGCAGGTTGTAGAGCAGGAACTTGACGGCCGCGTAGCTGCGCTGGCGCGCCGCGTCGGGGCCACCGGCCCGGTCGCCGAAGCCGCCGATCAGGAAGTACATCGGGATCAGCATGGCTTCGAAGAACACGTAGAACACGAAGACGTCGGTGGCGTAGAAGGAGACGACGACCATCGCCTCCACCGCCAGGATCAGGGCGAAGAAGCCCTGGGTCCGGCGCCGGTTCTCGAAGGTCCCGTCGGGCCGGAGGGGGCCGGCCCCCTCCGGCCCGGCGGCGGGCGGGGAGGAGGGGTCGGCGTCGTGCCAGGAGGCCAGCATGACGACCGGCACCAGCACGGCGGTGAGCAGGGCGAGGACGGCGCCGATGCCGTCCACGCCGAGCGAGAAGCTGATGCCGAAGGAACGGATCCAGCTGTGGGACTCGGTGAGCTGGTAGCGGGCGCCGTTCGGGTCGAACCGCGCCGCCACCACGGCGGCCAGCACCAGGGTGACGGCCGAGACGCCCAGGGCGACGGCCTTGGTGGTCCGGCGCCGGCCCTCGGTGGACCCGGCGGGCAGCGCCGCGGTGAGCACCGCGCCGGCCGCGGGGACGGCACAGGTGGCGGTCAACAGCGCGCTCATGGCCGGCCCCCCGGGTTCTTGTCAGGACGAGTCATCACACGGACCTCATCAGGAGAGTCGTGGCGACCAGCACCAGCGTGCCGCCGAACATGGAGAGCGCGTACGAGCGGACGAAGCCGTTCTGGATCCGCCGCAGCCGACTGGAGACGCCGCCGATGGTGGCGGCCAGGCCGTTGACGAAGCCGTCCAGTCCGCGGCTGTCGAAGTAGACCAGGGTGGCGGTCAGGGCCGAGCCGGGCCGGACCAGGACGGCGTGGTTGAAGTCGTCCTGGAGCAGGTCGCGGCGGGCCGCCCGGGTGAGCGGGGAGCCGACCGGTGGCACCACCGGGACGGGCGAGCGCCCGTACATCAGGTAGGAGACGCCGACGCCGACCAGCATGCAGACCGTGGTGAGCAGGGTGACCACCAGCGGCGTGAGCGGCGAGTCGCCCTCGGCGTGGCCGGTGACCGGCTCCAGCCAGTTCAGGAAGGAGTCGTTGTAGGCGAACAGCCCGCCCGCGAAGACCGAGCCGAGGGCCAGCAGGACCATCGGGATCGTCATGCTCTTCGGCGACTCGTGCGGGTGCGGGGCGTTGCCGTCGGCGTCGGGCTGCCAGCGCTTCTCGCCGAAGAACGTCATCAGCATCACCCGGGTCATGTAGAACGCCGTGACACCGGCGCCGACGAGCGCGCACAGCCCGAGGATCCAGCCCTCGGTGCCGCCCTTGGCGAACGCCGCCTCGATGATCTTGTCCTTGGAGAAGAAGCCGGACAGGCCCGGGAAGCCGATGATCGCCAGGTAGCCCAGCCCGAAGGTGGCGAAGGTGACCGGCAGGTACTTGCGCAGGCCTCCGTAGTGGCGCATGTCCACCTCGTCGTTCATGCCGTGCATGACCGACCCGGCGCCGAGGAACAGCCCGGCCTTGAAGAAGCCGTGGGTCACCAGGTGCATGATCGCGAAGGCGTAGCCGATCGGACCGAGCCCGGCCGCCAGCACCATGTAGCCGATCTGCGACATGGTCGAGCCGGCCAGCGCCTTCTTGATGTCGTCCTTGGCGCAACCGACGATCGCACCGAACAGCAGCGTGACCGTGCCGACCACCACCACGGCGGTCTGCGCGTCCGGCGCCAGGTTGAAGATCGCGGCGGACCGGGTGATCAGGTAGACGCCCGCGGTCACCATGGTGGCCGCGTGGATCAGCGCCGACACCGGGGTGGGGCCCTCCATGGCGTCCCCGAGCCAGGACTGCAGCGGCACCTGGGCGGACTTGCCGCAGGCCGCCAGCAGCAGCATCAGGCCGATCGCCGTCAGCTTGCCCTCGCTCGCCTGGTCGGCCGCACCGAAGACCGGCCCGAAGGCGAAGGAGCCGAACTCGACGAACATCAGCATGATCGCGATCGACAGGCCCAGGTCGCCGACCCGGTTGACGATGAAGGCCTTCTTGGCCGCCGTCGCCGCGCTCGGCTTGTGCTGCCAGAAGCCGATCAGCAGGTACGAGGCCAGGCCCACGCCCTCCCAACCGAAGTACAGCAGAAGGTAGTTGTCGGCCGTCACCAGCAGCAGCATGGCGGCCAGGAACAGGTTCAGGTACGCGAAGAAGCGGCGCCGGCGCTCGTCGTGCGCCATGTAGCCGACCGAGTAGACGTGGATCAGCGTGCCGACACCGGTGATCAGCAGCACGAACGTCATCGAGAGCTGGTCGAGCTGGAACGAGACGTCGGCCTGGAAGCCGTTCACCCGGATCCAGGTGTACAGGTACTCGGTCACGGCCCGGTGCTCGGCGTCACGGCCCAGCATCGCCGAGAACAGCGCCAGGCCGAAGCCGAACGAGAGTGCCGCGAGTGCGGTGGCCAGCCAGTGGCCGAAGCGGTCCAGCGCCCGGCCGCCGAGCAGCAGCAGGACTGCGCCGGCCAGCGGGGCGGCCACCAGCAGCGGAATGAGAGAGTTCACCGAGAGGCCCTCCGCCTACAGCTTCATCAGGTTGCTGTCGTCGACCGAAGCGGAGTGCCTGGTCCGGAAGATGGAGACGATGATGGCGAGGCCGACCACGACCTCGGCCGCCGCCACCACCATCGTGAAGAACGCGATGATCTGACCGTCCAGGGTGCCGTGCATCCGGGAGAAGGTCACCAGGGCCAGGTTCGAGGCGTTGAGCATCAGCTCCACGCACATGAACAGCACGATCGCGTTGCGCCGGATCAGCACCCCGGAGGCGCCGATGGTGAACAACAGGGCGGACAGGTAGAGGTAGTTGACCGGGTTCACTGCTCGCCCTCCTCGTCGGTGCGCTCGGCCCCCGCCTGGGGCCCGTCCTGCTGACCGGCCGGCACCGGCTCCAGGGACTTGCGTGGCCCGGACACGGCCGGCCGCTCGGAGGACGGGCGGCCCAGCCAGTCGGCGGTGCTGTTCTCCAGCTCCGCCATCCGCCGCAGCATCTCCTGACTGACGTCCCGGACCTGGCCGCGCTCGCGCAGCGTCGCCATCACCGAGTCCTCGGCCACCGTGCCGTCCGGCAGCAGCGCCGGGACGTCCACCGCGTTGTGCCGCGCGTACACGCCCGGCGCCGGCAGCGGCGGGAGCTGGATGTTGTCCTTGACCCGCTGCGCGGCCAGCTCGCGCTGCGTCTTCGGCGCCTTCACGTGCTCGCGGTGGGTCAGCACCATGGCCCCGATCGCCGCGGTGATCAGCAGCGCGCCGGTGACCTCGAAGGCCCACACGTACCGGGTGAAGATCAGCCGGGCCAGGCCCGGCACGTTGCCCTCGGCGTTCGCCTCGGACAGGCCGGTGAAGTGGTTCAGCTTCGCGTTGGCGATCCCCGCCACCAGCAGCACGCCGAAGCCCAGCCCGCACAGCACGGCGGCGAACCGCTGGCCCTTCAGCTGCTCCTTCAGCGAGTCCTCGCTGGTGACGCCCACCAGCATCACCACGAACAGGAACAGCATCATGATCGCGCCGGTGTAGACCACGATCTGCACCACGCCCAGGAACACCGCGCCCTGGGCCATGTAACAGACCGCCAGCGCCAGCATCGTCGCCGCCAGGCACAGCGCGCTGTGCACGGCCTTCCTCATCAGCAGCATGCCCAGCGCGCCGCCGACCGCGACGACCGCGAGCACCCAGAACTGGACGGCCTCCCCGGTGGAGGTCGTCCCTGTCGCGGCGAGGGTGGTCAGGGGGCTCACGACCGGACCTCCTTCTCCCGGTCGGTGCGCTCCTGCTGGACCGTCCCGGGCGCCGCCGCGGTGATCTCGCCCCGGTAGTACGCGCCCTCGTCGGCGCCCGGGAAGATCGCGTGCGGGGAGTCCACCATGCCCTCGGACAGCCCCACCAGCAGCTGCTCCTTGGTGAAGATCAGGTCCCGGCGGGAGGAGTCCGCCAGCTCGTACTCGTTCGTCATGGTCAGTGCACGGGTCGGACAGGCCTCGATGCAGAGCCCGCACAGGATGCAGCGGGCGTAGTTGATCTGGTAGACCGCGCCGTAGCGCTCCCCGGGCGAGTAGCGCTCGTCCTCCCGGTTGTCCGCGCCCTCCACGTAGATCGCGTCGGCCGGGCAGGCCCACGCGCACAGCTCGCAGCCGACGCACTTCTCCAGGCCGTCCGGGTGCCGGTTCAGCTGGTGGCGGCCGTGGAAACGCGGAGCGGTGGGCTTCTTCTGCTCCGGGTACTGCTCGGTCAGCCGCTTCTTGAACATGGCCTTGAAGGTCACGCCGAAGCCGGCGGCCGGGCCGAGGATCGACGGCTTGTCGGGGCGTTCGTCCCGCTCCGTCTGGTCGGACTCCATCTCGGTTCAGCTCCCTTCGGAATGGTCGGCCCCGTTGAGGGCGTCCTGCAGTTGCTTCGGGGCGCGGCTGCGCCGGCGCGGCACCGGCGGCAGCTCCTGGCCGGGCAGCGGGGGCACCGGGTAACCTCCCGCCATCGGGTCGAACCCGCCCTGCGGCGACGCCCCGTCACCGGACGCCGCAGAGTCCTCGGGCTCCTTCTTCAGGAAGTCCCGCAGCAACGCGAGCAGCAGGATCCCCCCGACCGGCGCGCCGACGTACAGCACCACCTCGCCGAAGCCGTAGCCCTCGTTGCGCAGCGCCCGCACGCTCGCGATCAGCACCAGCCAGACCAGCGAGACCGGGATCAGTACCTTCCAGCCCAGCTTCATGAACTGGTCGTAGCGGAACCGGGGCAGCGTGCCGCGCAGCCAGATGAAGAAGAACAGCAGCAGCTGGATCTTCAACGTGATCCAGAGCATCGGCCACCAGCCGTGGTTGGCGCCCTCCCAGAAGGTCGACACCGGCCACGGGGCCCGCCAGCCGCCCAGGAACAGGGTGGAGGCGACGGCCGAGACCGTCACCATGTTGACGTACTCGGCCAGCATGAACATCGCGAACTTCAGCGAGGAGTACTCGGTGTTGAAGCCGCCGACCAGCTCGCCCTCGGCCTCCGGCAGGTCGAACGGCGCCCGGTTGGTCTCGCCCACCATCGCGATGATGTAGACGATGAACGACACCGGCAGCAGCACCGCGAACCAGGTCGGCTGCTGGTGCGCCACGATCTCCGAGGTCGACATCGACCCCGAGTAGATGAAGACCGCCGCGAAGGACAGGCCCATCGCGATCTCGTAGCTGATCATCTGGGCCGAGGAGCGCAGACCGCCCAGCAGCGGGTACGTCGACCCGGAGGACCAGCCCGCCAGCACGATGCCGTAGATGCCGACCGAGGCCGTCGCCAGGATGTACAGCAGCGCCACCGGGAAGTCCGTCAGCTGCATCGCCGTCCGCGTCCCGAAGATCGACACCTCGTCGCCGGGCGGACCGAACGGGATCACCGCGAAGGCCATGAAGGCCGGGATGGCGCAGACGATCGGGGCCAGGACGTAGACCACCTTGTCCGAGCCCTTGACCACCAGGTCTTCCTTGAGCGCCAGCTTCACGCCGTCCGCCAGGGACTGCAGCAGCCCCCAGGGCCCGTGCCGGTTCGGCCCGATGCGCAACTGCATCCAGGCCACCACCTTGCGCTCCCAGACGATCGCGATCAGCACCGTCAGGACCAGGAAGCCGAAGCAGAACACCGCCTTCAGCAGCACCAGCCACCACGGGTCGTGGCCGAAGAAGTGGAGCGTCTCGTACGGCTGCGGAGTCATCGCTCCTCCCCTTCGCTGCTCGCGTCGCCGACCGGGGCCACGTCCTGCTCGGCCGGCTCCGGTGCGGCCGCGGCGATCGTCACCAGGTGGCCGACGGTGGTGCCGAGCGCGCGGTGCGCGCCGCCCGGCGTGGAGTTGAGCGGCACCCAGACCGTGCGGTCCGGGATCGAGTCGACGACCTCCAGCGGCAGGGTCAGCGAGCCCGCCGGGCCCGTCACCCGCAGCGCACCGCCCGCGACGGCCCCGATCTCCTCCGCGGTGACCGGGGAGACCCGGGCCACCGCCCGGTGCCGGGTGCCCGCCAGGTGCGGATCACCCTGCTGCAGCGAGCCGCCGTCCAGCAGCTGGCGCCAACCGCCCAGCACCGCCTGACCGTTGGCCGGCCGCGGCAGCACGGCCGGGTGCGCGGCCGGGTCCGCGGTGCGGTCGCCCGTCCACGGGGTGAAGTGGTCCAGCTCCAGGCGGGCCGCCCGGACGTCCGGCAGGCCGAGCCCGTGGCCCAGCGCGTCCGCCAGCATGCTCAGCACCCTCAGGTCCGGGTGCAGGTGACGGCCCATCTGCTGGTCGGGCTTGAGCGCCGCCTCGAACATCCGCACCCGGCCCTCCCAGTCCAGGAAGGTGCCGGCCTTCTCCGCCACCGCCGCCACCGGCAGCACCACGTCCGCGCGCGCCGTCACCGCGGACGGCCGCAGTTCCAGCGACACCACGAACGGCACCGCCGCCAGCGCCTCGTCGGCCAGCGCCGGATCCGGCAGGTCGTCCGGATCCACACCGCCGACCAGCAGCGCGTCCAGATCGCCGTTCACCGCCGCCGCGAGGATCTGGTCGGTGTCCCGGCCCAGCCGCGCGGGCAGCTCCGCCACGCCCCACAGCGCGGCGGCCTCCGCCCGCGCCCCCGGCGCCGCCACCGGACGGCCGCCCGGCAGCAGGCCCGGCAGCGCGCCCGCCTCGACGGCCCCGCGCTCACCCGCCCGGCGCGGCACCCAGGCCAGCGTCGCACCGGTCGCGTGCGCCAGGCGCAGGACCGCCGTCAGCGCGCCCGGCACCGAGGCCAGCCGCTCGCCCGCCAGGATCACCGCGCCCGGGCCGCGCAGCAGCTCGGCCGCCCGCCCGGCGTCGTCGTTCAGCGGCTCGTCCGCGGCCAGCGCCGCGAACCACTCCGGCTCGGTGCCGGGGGCCGCCGGCAACAGTGCGCCGCGCAGCTTGGTCAGGCCCCGGGAGGCGAACGTCGCCACCGAGTACACCTTGGTGCCGCGCGCCCGGGCCGCCTTGCGCAGCCGCAGGAAGACGATCGGCGACTCCTCCTCCGGCTCGAAGCCCGCCAGCAGCACCACCGGTGCCTGCTCCAGCCGCTCGTAGCTCAGGCCCGTGCCGTCCACGTCCACGCCGCGCCCGGCGACGGCGGCGGCCAGGAAGTCCGCCTCCTCGCCGCTGTGCGGGCGGGCCCGGAAGTCCACGTCGTTGGTGCCGAGCACCACCCGCGCGAACTTCGCGTACGCGTAGGCGTCCTCGACGGTGACCCGGCCGCCGGTGAGCACGCCGGCGCGGGCGCCGCGCAGCCCCGCGGCGGCCCGGGCCAGCGCCTCCGGCCAGGACGCCGGGACCAGCTCGCCGCCCTCCCGCACCAGCGGGGTGGTGAGGCGGTCCCGCTGCTGGGCGTAGCGGAACGCGAACCGGCCCTTGTCGCAGTTCCACTCCTCGTTGACCGCCGGGTCCTCGCCCGCAAGCCGGCGCAGCACCTTGCCCCGCCGGTGGTCGGTGCGCTGGGCGCAGCCGGCCGAGCAGTGCTCGCACACGCTCGGCGAGGAGACCAGGTCGAACGGACGCGAGCGGAAACGATAAGCCGCCGAGGTCAGCGCGCCCACCGGGCAGATCTGGATGGTGTTCCCCGAGAAGTACGACTCGAAGTCGTCGCCCTCACCGGTGCCGACCTGCTGCAGCGCACCGCGCTCCACCAGGTCGATGAACGGGTCGCCGGCGATCTGCTGCGAGAAGCGGGTGCAGCGCGCGCACAGCACGCAGCGTTCGCGGTCCAGCAGCACCTGGCTGCTGATCGGCACCGGCTTCTCGTAGGTGCGCTTCATCCCCTCGAAGCGGGAGTCCGTCTCCCCGGTGGACATCGCCTGGTTCTGCAGCGGACACTCGCCGCCCTTGTCGCAGACCGGGCAGTCCAGCGGGTGGTTGATCAGCAGCAGCTCCATCACGCCGCGCTGCGCCTTCTCCGCCACCGGCGAGCTCAGCTGGGTGCGCACCACCATGCCCTCGGCGACCGGGATGGTGCAGGAGGCGACCGGCTTGCGCTGGCCCTCGATCTCCACGATGCACTGCCGGCAGGCGCCGGCCGGGTCGAGCAGCGGGTGGTCGCAGAAGCGCGGGATCTGGGTGCCGATGGTCTCGGCGGCCCGGATCACCAACGTCCCCTTGGGGACCTGCACTTCGACGCCGTCGATGGTGAGCGTGACCAGTTCGACCGGGGCCTTGTCGCCCGTGGAGGTGGATGGCTCTGTGATCGTCACGCGTGCACCTCCCTTTCGGTGGCGGACTGGTGGCCGGGGCGGGGGCCGTCGGCCCAGACGGTGGAGGCGGCCGGGTCGAACGGGCAGCGGCGCTCGGCCAGGTGCTGCTCGTACTCGGCCCGGAAGTGCTGGAGCGAGGAGACGATCGGGCTGGCCGCGCCGTCCCCCAGCGCGCAGAAGGACTTGCCGTTGATGTTGTCGGCGATGTCGATGAGCTTCTCCAAGTCCCCCGCGACGCCCTCGCCCGCCTCGATCCGCTTGAGCAGCTGGACGAGCCAGTAGGTGCCCTCTCGGCAGGGGGTGCACTTGCCGCAGGACTCGTGGGCGTAGAACTCCGTCCAGCGGGTGACGGCCCGCACCACGCAGGTCGTCTCGTCGAAGACCTGCAGCGCCTTGGTGCCGAGCATCGAGCCGGCCGCGCCGACGCCCTCGTAGTCCAGCGGGACGTCCAGGTGCTCGTCGGTGAACATCGGGGTGGAGGAGCCGCCCGGGGTCCAGAACTTCAGCCGGTGGCCGGAGCGGACGCCGCCGCTCATGTCCAGCAGCTGGCGCAGGGTGATGCCCAGCGGCGCCTCGTACTGGCCGGGGTTGGTGACGTGGCCGGAGAGCGAGTACAGCGTGAAGCCGGGGGACTTCTCGGTGCCCAGGGCCTTGAACCACTCCTTGCCCCGGGCCAGGATCGGCGGCACCGAGGCGATCGACTCGACGTTGTTGACCACCGTCGGGCAGGCGTACAGGCCGGCGATGGCCGGGAACGGGGGCCGCAGCCGGGGCTGGCCGCGCCGGCCCTCCAGCGAGTCCAGCAGCGCCGTCTCCTCGCCGCAGATGTAGGCGCCGGCGCCGGCGTGCACGGTGATGTCGAGGTCGACGCCCGAGCCGAGGATGTTCCGGCCCAGCAGCCCCGCCCGGTACGCCTCCGCGACCGCCTCGTGCAGGCGGCGCAGCACCGGGACGACCTCGCCGCGCAGGTAGATGAACGCGTGGTCGCAGCGGATCGCGTACGAGGCGATGATCATGCCCTCGATCAGCGAGTGCGGGTTGGCGAACAGCAGCGGGATGTCCTTGCAGGTGCCCGGCTCGGACTCGTCCGCGTTGACCACCAGGTAGTGCGGCTTGCCGTCGTTCTGCGGGATGAACTGCCACTTCATCCCGGTGGGGAAGCCGGCGCCGCCGCGGCCGCGCAGCCCGGAGTCCTTCACCAGGGCGATCACGTCGTCCGGCGGCATGGCCAGCGCCGCCTTGAGGCCCTCGTAGCCGTGGTGGCGCTGGTACGTGGCGAGCGTCCAGGGCCGGCTGTCGTCCCAGGAGGCCGACAGCACGGGGGTGAGCAGCTTCTCGGCCGGCTCGGCGGAGGTCATCACGCTTCGGTCCCTTCGTGGCCGGTGCCCTCGTGGCGGGGCGCGACGACCTTGGTGCCGCCGGTGCCGGGCAGCGCCTCGCCCCTGGACAGCCGCAGGCCGGCGAGCGAGGGCGCACCGCCCGCGCCGGACTCGTCGTTGGCGCCCGGGCGCTCGTCGGGGAAGCCCGCCAGGATCCGGGAGGTCTCCTTGAAGCCGCACAGCCGGGCGCCCCGGGTCGGCCGGACCTCGCGGCCGGCGCGCAGGTCGTCGACCAGCCGCTTGGCGCTCTCCGGGGTCTGGTCGTCGAAGAACTCCCAGTTGACCATCACCACGGGGGCGTAGTCGCAGGCCGCGTTGCACTCGATGTGCTCGATCGAGATCGCGCCGTCCGCGGTGGTCTCGTTGTTGCGCACACCGAGGTGCTGCTGGAGCTCGTCGAAGATCTGGTCGCCGCCGAGCACCGCGCACAGGGTGTTGGTGCAGACCCCGACGTGGTACTTCCCGGCCGGCCGCCTCCGGTACATCGTGTAGAAGGTGGCGACGGCGGTGACCTCGGCGGTGGTGAGGTCCAACTGCTCGGCGCAGAACCGGATGCCGGTCGCGCTGACGAAGCCCTCCTCGGCCTGCACCAGGTGCAGCAGCGGCAGCAGCGCCGACCGGGCCTGCGGGTAGCGGCCGATCAGCTCCGCGGCGTCCGCGGTCAGCCGGGCGTGCACCTCCTCGGGGTACGGTGCGGCCGGCATCGCCGGCATCCCCAACTGGACGTCTGTCACCGGTCCACGCCTCCCATCACCGGGTCGATCCCGGCCACCGCGACGATCACGTCGGCCACCTGGCCGCCCTCGCACATCGCCGCCATCGTCTGCAGATTGGTGAACGACGGATCCCGGAAGTGGACCCGGTACGGGCGCGTCCCCCCGTCGCTGACCACGTGCACGCCCAGCTCGCCCTTGGGCGACTCGACCGCCGTGTACGCCTGGCCGACCGGGACCCGGAAGCCCTCGGTGACCAGCTTGAAGTGGTGGATCAGGGCCTCCATCGAGGTGCCCATGATCTTGCGGATGTGGTCGAGCGAGTTGCCCATCCCGTCCGGGCCGACGGCGAGTTGGGCCGGCCAGGCGATCTTCTTGTCGGCCACCATGACCGGGCCCGGGCGCAGCCGGTCCAGGCACTGCTCGACGATCCGCAGCGACTGCTTCATCTCCTCCAGCCGGATCAGGAAGCGGCCGTAGGAGTCGGCACTGTCGGCGGTCGCGACCTCGAAGTCGTAGTCCTCGTAGCCGCAGTACGGGTCGCTCTTGCGCAGGTCGTGCGGCAGGCCGGTGGCGCGCAGGATCGGACCGGTGGCGCCGAGCGCCAGGCACCCGGGCAGGTCCAGGAAGCCGACGTCGACCAGGCGGGCCTTGAACACCGGGTTGCCGGTGGCGAGCTTGTCGTACTCGTGCATCCGGGAGCGGAACGTCCGGACCGCCTCGCGGATCTGGTCGACCGCCCCGGGCGGGAGGTCCTGGGCGAGACCGCCGGGGCGCACGTACGCGTGGTTCATGCGCAGGCCGGTGACCAGCTCGAAGACGTCCAGGATCAGCTCGCGGTCCCGGAACCCGTAGATCATCAGGGTGGTGGAGCCGATCTCCATGCCGCCGGTGGCCAGGCAGACCAGGTGCGAGGCGATCCGGTTGAGCTCCATCATCATCACGCGGATGACGCTGGCCCGGTCCGGGACGTCGTCGGTGATGCCGAGCAGCTTCTCGACGGCCAGGCAGTACGCGGTCTCGTTGAACAGCGGGGTCAGGTAGTCCATCCGCGTCACGAAGGTCGTGCCCTGGACCCAGCTGCGGAACTCCATGTTCTTCTCGATGCCGGTGTGGAGGTAGCCGATGCCGCAGCGGGCCTCCGTGACCGTCTCGCCGTCGATCTCCAGGATCAACCGCAGCACGCCGTGGGTGGACGGGTGCTGGGGGCCCATGTTGACGATGATGCGCTCGTCGTCGGCCCGGCCGACCGCCTCGACGACCTCGCCCCAGTCGCCGCCGGTGACCGTGAAGACCCGGCCCTCGGTGGTCTCCCGGGCGTGTGCCCGCTCGGCGTCCTCCCGCGGGTCCGCTCCCTGCGGGGCCTGTTCGTGGTGCTGGGTGCTCATCAGCTGTACGACCTCCGCTGGTCGGGTGCCGGGATCTGGGCGCCCTTGTACTCGACGGGGATGCCGCCGAGCGGGTAGTCCTTGCGCTGCGGGTGGCCCAGCCAGTCGTCCGGCATCATGATCCGGGTGAGCGCCGGGTGACCGTCGAAGACCAGGCCGAAGAAGTCGTAGGCCTCGCGCTCGTGCCAGTCGTTGGTCGGGTAGACGCTCACCACCGACGGGATCCGCGGGTCGGCGTCCGGTGCGGTGACCTCCAGCCGGATCAGCCGGCCGTGGGTGATCGAGCGCAGGTGGTAGACCGCGTGCAGCTCGCGGCCCTTGTCTCCGGGGTGGTGCACGCCGCTCACGCCCAGGCAGAGCTCGAAGCGCAGCGCCGGGTCGTCGCGCAGGATGCGGACGGTCCGCAACAGGTGCTCGCGCTCGACGTGGAAGGTGATCTCGCCGTGGGCGACCACCGTCTTCCCGATCACGTCGACCGGGTCCAGCCCCTGCTCCTCCAGGGCGCCCTCCAGCTCGTCGGCCACCTCGTCGAACCAGCCGCCGTACGGCCGCTCGCTCGGGCCGGGCAGCACCACCGGCGCGACCAGACCGCCGAAGCCGGAGGTGTCACCGGTGCCCTGGGCGCCGAACATGCCCTGGCGGCGGCCGACCACCTCGACCGGGATCTCGCGGACGGGCCGCTCCCGCCGGGTCTCGGGTACCTGCTCGTTCATCGCAGCTGCCCCCGCATCTCGCTGACCGGGGTGGCCCGGAGGGCGAGCGCCTCGCCGAGCTCCTCGGCCCGGCGCCGGTTCACGCCGAGCGGCTCGTGCTGGATCTTGTCGTGCAGCTTCAGGATCGCGTCCATCAGCATCTCCGGGCGGGGCGGACAGCCGGGTAGGTAGATGTCCACCGGGACGATGTGGTCGACACCCTGCACGATCGCGTAGTTGTTGAACATGCCGCCCGACGAGGCGCAGACGCCCATCGAGATGACCCACTTCGGGTTGGGCATCTGGTCGTACACCTGGCGCAGCACCGGGGCCATCTTCTGGCTCACCCGGCCCGCCACGATCATCAGATCGGCCTGTCGGGGCGAACCCCGGAACACCTCCATGCCGAACCGGGCCAGGTCGTAGCGGCCGGCACCGGTGGTCATCATCTCGATCGCGCAGCAGGCCAGACCGAAGGTGGCCGGGAAGAGTGACGCCTTGCGCACCCAGCCGGCGGCCGTCTCCACGGTCGTGAGCAGAAAGCCGCTCGGCAGCTTCTCCTCGATTCCCATCAGATCCCTCTCAATGCCCTCAGAAAGCCCTCAAGTCCTGTGGTACGTCCGGCCCGTTCGGGCTTGTCCGCTCGTTCACAAGGGCGGCGGCCACCCCGCGCTCAGTCCCACTCCAGACCGCCGCGGCGCCACACGTAGGCGTACGCGACGAAGACGGTGGCGATGAACAGGAGCATCTCGACCAACCCGAAGATCCCCAGGGCGTCGAAGGTGACCGCCCACGGGTAGAGGAAGACGATCTCGATGTCGAAGACGATGAAGAGCATCGCCGTCAGGTAGTACTTGATCGGGAACCGACCGCCGCCCACGGGCTGCGGGGTCGGCTCGATGCCGCACTCGTACGCCTCCAACTTGGCCCGGTTGTAGCGCTTGGGGCCGGTCAGCGAGGCCATCACGACGGAGCCGACCGCGAACGCCGCCGCGATGGCACCGAGTACGAGGATCGGCGCGTAGGCATTCATAGCCCCCGCTCCCTCCGTCCAGTCGTCCTTGACTGCAGATCGGAACCGGCAGGTCACACTGTGGTGAACCCGCGTTCCGGTTCCCGGGATCCACCTCATGTGAGGCAGTTCACAAAGCCTGGAACGAGCGCATCCTATGCCCGTCGGCTTGTGATCTGCGACACGCAGTTCAACGCCATCTTTGTGATCTACGACACCCTTGGAATCACGTCGAATGTGAACATGCCGAGAGTTGTCAACACAAAGAAGTCAAATGGTCACAACCAGTCGCATTTACTTGTGAAGCGGCTGGTCAGAGGCGCACTCCTATATCAACTATGCGTCGTCTCAAGCAAATTTCCGGGCGTCATGTTGACGTGTTATAGCGGCTCACCCAGAGGGGTGGCGGCGCTCCGAACGTCCGCTTGACCCTTCGTTCACAAGCGCGCGAGCGCGGGGTGGAGTTGGGGTTCTCCTCTGCTCGCCACGCGGCCCCCACCGCTCGCCGGAGGCCCCTCCGCACGGCCCCCCTCCCGCCGGTGTCTCCCTGCTGCCGTCGCCCCCGCCGGTCGGCCACCCCTCGCCACTCACCCCGCTACCGGTTGCCGGCGGCCTGCTCCCAGACCCAGGCCGCGATGCCCACCCGGTTCCTGGCACCGAGCTTGCGCTGGACGTTGGCGAGGTGGTTCTTCACCGTGCCCGGTGAGATGAACAGCCCGGAGCCGATCTCGGCGTTGGTCGCGCCGTCGGCCACCAGCTCGGCGATCTCCCGCTCCCGCGTGGTCAACTCCTCCACCGGGCCGGCCGCAGGCGGCGCCGCCGCCCCCGAACCGGAGCGCTCCTCCGGACCGGGCGCCGCCATGTGCCGCAGGAGCCTGACGGTGACCTGGGGGCTGATCAAGGCGTCCCCGGCCATCGCCGCCCTGATCGCCTCGATCAGCAGCACCGGGCCGGAGCGCTTGAGCAGGAAACCCGCCGCACCGTGCCGGAGCGCTGTGTGCACGTACTCGTCCAGGTCGAACGTGGTCACCACGATCACCTTGCACTGACCGGCCAGCTGCCGGGTGACCTCCAGACCGTCGAGCTTCGGCATCCGGATGTCCGCGAGGACCACGTCCGGACGCAGCCTCCTCGCCTCCGCCACCGCCGCGGCGCCGTCCGCGGCCTCGGCCACCACCGCCATGTCCGGCTGGACGTCCAGGATCATCCGGAACGCACTGCGGACGTCGGGCTGGTCGTCCGCGATCAAGACCCTGATCGGCCCGGTGCTGCTCATGCGTGCTCCTCCCGTGCTGCGGCCTTCGCCGCACTCCGCCGAACTCCTTGCCGGTCGTGTGCCTCCCCCAGGGGAAGCACCGCCGCCACCCGCCAGGACCGCACTCCGTGCGGCCCCGCCTCGAACGAACCACCCAGGGCCTCCACCCGGGCCGCCAGCCCCGACAGTCCGCTTCCTCCGCCGCGCCGTGGGCGGCCTCCTGGAGCGACGCCCCGCCCGTCGCTGGTCACGGTCAGCTCCAGCCGGCCGCCGGCTCGGAGCGCCCGGACGTCCACCGTCCGAGCGGTCGGTGCGTGCCGTCTGACGTTGGTGAGCGCCTCGACGACGATCCGGTGGACGGTGCCCGCCACCTCCCGGGGGACCGGGTCCTCCGGGAGCTCCAGCCTGACCTCGGCGCCGCCCGAGAGCACGAACTGCGCTGCCACCTCACGCAGTTCGGTCAGGCCCGGCTGCGGGGCGCGGCCGGCACCCTCCTCCGCACGCAGCAGCTGCACCGTCCGGTCCAGCGAGGCCAGGGCCCGCTGCCCGGCCTGCTCTATCCGCTCGAACATCTCCGCCGCCCGCGCGGGATCGATCGTGGCCAGGTAGGCCCCCGCCTGGGCCTGGGCGACCATGCCGCTCACGTCGTGCGCCACGAAATCGTGCAGGTCGTGGGCCAGCTCGAGCCGCTGGGCCCGCCGGGCCTCCGCCACCGCCCGGAGCCGGGCGCCGTCCAGGCCGCGCAGGTAGAGGCCGATCAGCACCGCGGGGAGGGACAGCATCGACCCGAAGCCGAAGAGGTCGAGCGCCCCCATCGGCCCGTCGACCGCCTCGAACCGGGAGGGCCAGAGGCCGACGGCGCCGCAGGCCGTCCAGGCGGCCGCGGCGGACCGCGGGCCGTCCGCAGACCGGAGGGTGAGGACCACCGCCAACAGCAGGGCTGCCAGTTCGGCCAGGCCGAGCAGCCCCGGCCACCTGTCCGCCTCCGCCCACCGGCCGACGAACCAGACGGCGATCGTGACCGCCGCCGACGACGCACCGACCACGGCCGTCACCGCCGCCACCCCGCAGCGACCGCGAGCCACCCACGCCGGCAGCAGCAGGGCCGGCACGACGAGTGCGAGCAGCTGAGTCATCGTCATCTCCTCCCTTGGACTGCCGTCACCGTACGACGGGGCACCCGGGGTCCGCTTGTGCCGATCGGCATATTTCAAAGGCCGGTTGAGCAGGTGGAACAGCCCGATCGGCATCTGCCGCGGAGCCGGTGGGAGGGGTCAGCCTTGAGTCGTCGAACCGGCCGGGAGGGCCGGGCAGGAAGGGAGCCACCACCATGTCGAAGATCGCGATCGACGCACGCGGCACCGGCCACCGGGCCTGGGCAGCCGCCCCGGCCGTCGCCGTCGCTCCGGACACCCTCGTCGCTCCGGGCGGTCGCAACGCCCGGGCCGTCCCGCCCGCACCGCGGTGGGCCGAGCTCGCCGCCGGGGCCGCGGCCCTGAGCACCGTCCCCTCGGGGGTGTGGCGGGTCGCCTTCGGCTTCGGCATCCCGATGGGGTTCACCGGGGCGACGGCCGCGGCCTACGGCGAGCACCAGCCGGGTTGGGGCACCGTCTACTGCGTCGTACTGAGCGCCCTGGCCGAGGCGCTGGCGTTCCTGACCCTCGGCCTGGTCCGGCCCTGGGGCCTGGTGGTGCCCCGATGGGTCCCGCTGATCGGCGGCCGGCGGGTGCGGCCGCTTGCCGCGATCGTCCCGGCGCTGCTGGGCTCGGTGATGCTCACCGTCCTCGGCGCGGAGGGGCTGTTCGGCCGCTGGGCCGCCAACCTGGCCGAGCCGGATTCGCCGCGCGGGGCCGCCGCCGTGGTGATGACCCTCGCCTACCTGCCCCTGGTGGTCTGGGGCCCGCTGCTCGGCGCGGTCACCGTCGACTACGCCCGCCGGACACTGGGGCGCCGGTGATCACCGAGCCCGGTCAGGCCCGCGCCGCCTCCGCCTCCGGAGCCGGAGCCGGCGGCGGGGCCGGGGCCGGGGCCGCGCCCTCGGAGTCGCCCCGGGCCTCGTCCCCGGCCTGCCGCCTCGGAGCCGGGGCGGTGCGACGGCCCCACTCCGTCGCGAACAGGACCACGGCTCCGCCGAGCAGGGCCAGCGGGCCCATCCGGTTGCCCGCGATCGTGATGCCGAAGACGGCGGCCCAGAGCGGCTCCGTCCCCAGCAGCAGGCTCACCCGGGACGGCGAGGTGGCTCGGACGGCCCAGGTCTGGACGAAGAAGGCGAACAGCGTGCAGAACAGCGACAGGTGGAGCAGCCAGGCCCACTGTCCGGGCCCGTACGAGGCGGCGACGGCCCACGGTGCCGGCCCCGCGGAAAGCGCGACGACCGTGAAGACGGCGGTGGCGACCGCGAGTTGGACCCAGGTCAGGGCCAACGCGTCGGTGTTGCGCACGGCCCGGGTGCGGGCCGTGGTGAGGACGAACGCCGCGCGGACGAGGGCGGCGCCCAGCACCAGCAGGTCACCGAGCGTGGGCGGGCGGAGCCCTCCGTCGCCGGTGAGCAGGGCGACGCCCAGGACGGCCAGCACGGCGGCCGCGAGGAAGGCGCGCGGCGGGGCGGTCCGGGTGAGCACGCTCTCGCCGAGCGGGGTCAGCACCATGGCGAGGCTGATGATCAGTCCGGCGTTGGTGGCGGAGGTGTGCACGGCGCCGTACGTCTCCAGCAGGAAGATCCCGCTGAGCACCAGGCCCAGCGCACCGCCGCCCAGCCACTCGGCGCGGCTCAGCCTCCGCAGGGCACACCAGGCGACGGCCCCGAGGAGCGGAAGCACCAGCCCGAATCGCAGCACCAGCATCGCGACGGCGGTCCCCGGCTCGGCCACCCGCTGGACGGCGAGGAAGCTCGACCCCCACACCACGGCCACCAGGAGGACCGGCAGGTCCCGGAGGACCGACGAGGAAGCGAACGAGGACGAGAGCGAGGAGCTGGACGTGGAGCTGGAACTGAACAGGCGGGAGCGCATGGGTCTGACCCCTCCGAGCGAACGGAACCGGCGGGCGCGAGTACCGTACGGCGTCGGACGGACCCAGGAGGAGGCCGAGCGGCGGGCTCGGCGGCGAACGGGCGGAGCGTGGAGCGGCGGTGCGCCATCTTCGCGCACCGGCCCGCCCCTGATCAACGGCCTTTCACGGGCCGGACGGTTCAGGGGGCGAGCAGACCGTTCGCCGCGGCGATCTCCTCGATGTCGGCCGGGGTCCCGGACATGACGGCGCGGACGTGCTCGGTGACGAGTTCGACCGGCCAGTCCCACCAGGCCGCGCGGAGCAGCCGTTCGATGTCGGCCTCGTCGAAGCGGCGCCGGATGGGGCGGGCGGGATTGCCGCCGACGACGGTGTAGGGCTCGACATCGGCGGTGACGACCGCGCCGGCCGCGATGATCGCCCCGTCGCCGATCCGGACGCCCGGCAGCACGGTGGCCCCGAAGCCGAACCAGACGTCGTTGCCGACCACGGTGTCGCCCCGGCTGGGCAGGCCGGTGACGATGTCGAGGGTCCGTTCGGTCCAGTCGCCGCCGAACACGGTGAACGGGAAGGTGGAGACGCCGATGGTGGGGTGGGCGGCGCCGGCCATCAGGAAGCGGGTGCCGGTGGCGATGGCGCAGTACCGGCCGATCACCAGCCGCTCGGGCCCGTAGGCGTAGAGGACGTTGCGCTCCTCGAAGCGGGTGGCCCCTTCGGGGTCGTCGAAGTAGGTGTACTCGCCGACGTCGATCCGCGGGTCGGTGACGAGCGGGCGCAGCAGGACCACCCGGTCATGGCCGGCGAGCGGGTGCAGTGCGGTCGGGTCGGGGATGGCGGTGGCGGTCATCGGGGAAGGGCTCCTCTCGTAATGCGACCGTTGTCGCATTACGATGAGCATGGCATCGAGAGCATCCACACGGCAAGCTTTAACGCGACTGGAGTCGACTTTGAACGAGAGCGCCACGAACACCGCGGACACCACGGACGCCACGGACACCGCGAACACCCCCGACGCCACCCCGACCCCCGACCCAGCCGCCGGCCCAGCCGCCAGCCCCGCCGCGGGAGCCGAGCCACCCCGAGCTCCGACTCCGCGCCCCGGCGGTCGCAGCGCCCGGGTCCGGGCGGAGGTGGTCGCCGCCACGCTCGCCGAGGTCACCGAGAAGGGGTACGACGGCCTCACCGTGGAGGCGGTCGCGGCCCGGTCCGGCGTCCACAAGGCGACGCTCTACCGTCGCTGGGGCGGGGTGGACGGCCTGGTCGCCGAGGCCCTGACCATCTCGGCCGACCAGCCGTGGCCGGTACCCGACACCGGCGACTTCCGGGAGGACCTCCGCCTCATCACCCGGGAGGTGTTCGCCGTCTTCACCGACCCGGAGCAGGGCCCCACTCCCACGGCGCTGATCACCGCCGCCCAGCGCTCCGACACCGGCGCGGCCGCCCTGCGCTCCTTCTTCACCGCCCGGCACCGACAGGCCGCGCAGGTGGCCGACCGGGCCGTCGCCCGCGGGGAACTGCCCACCGGCACGGACGGCGCCGAAGTCGTCCGGGCCGCCACCGCCCCGCTCTACTACCGGCTGTTCGTCACCGGCGAGCCGCTGGACGCCCGGTCCGCCGAACGGGCCGCGGACGCCGCCGCACTGGCCGCCGGCGCCGGCCTCTTCATCCACACCCCCGAGGCGAACCCCGCGACGGGTGCGACTTCCTGACCCTCCGACACCGAACGGGAACCCACACCACTCCGCCCCCTACCGGATCGCCGCCCCGGCGTGGATGATGTCGCCATGCCAAACCCGCCGTCCACCACCCCTCGGAAGGCCAGTCACGTGAAGCGCGCACCCTGGGCCCTGCTCGCCGTCGCCACCGTCCTGCCGCTCGTGGCGAGCACCGGCACCGCCGTCGCGGACACCCCGCCCACCACACCCGCGCCCACCTGCGCCTACACGCCCGCAGTGCCGGCCGACAACTTCAAGGGCATCCCGGTCTTCGACGCCAAGAAGGCCGCCCAGCCCTACCGCGCGACCCTGCGCACGAGCCAGGGCTCGATCACCTTCCAGGCGCTCACCGACAAGGCGCCCTGCACCACCTTCTCGTTCCGGTTCCTCGCCGAGCACGACTACTTCGACCGCAGCCACTGCCACCGTCTCACCACCCAGCGGATCTACGTCCTGCAGTGCGGCGACCCGACCGGAACGGGCAGCGGCGGCCCCGGCTACTCCTTCCCGGACGAGAACCTGACCGGCGCCACCTACCCGGCGGGCACGGTGGCGATGGCCAATGCGGGCCCCAACACCAACGGCAGCCAGTTCTTCTTCGTCTGGAAGGACACCAAGCTCTCCCCCGCCTACACCCCGTTCGGCCGGGTCACGGCGGGCCTGGACGTGCTGCAGAAGATCGCCGCGGGCGGCGAGGACGACCAGAACAACCCCGGCGACGGCTTCCCGACCCTCCCGGTGAACATCCGCAATGTGAAGATCAGCACCCGCTGACCCGGGGCCGGCACCCCGTGGGCCCGGGCCCACGACCGCTCGGGGGGTGACCGCTCGCCCCAGGACCACCCGGCTCAGGACCACCCGGCCCAGGACCACCCGGCCCAGGACCGCTCGCCTCAGGACCGCCCGGCTCGCAGCCCCCGGCCCGCGACCACTGGGTCACGACCATCGGGTCACGACCGCCCGGCCCGCGCGAGCCGGGCGCTGTCCGCCGCCGCTCCCGTACGGTGGCAGCACCACCGACACCGTACGGGAGCAGCGCGCATGGACAGCCGGATCTGGGAGAGCGTCGACCACGTCGTCGCGTGGCTCGACGCGGAGGGCACGCAGTCGCCCCGGGAGGAGCTCCTGCTGCGGATCCTCAAGCTCTCCGAGGAGGTCGGCGAGGTCGGCGCGGCGGTGATCGGCGCCACCGGCCAGAACCCGCGCAAGGGCGTGACCCACAGCTGGGAGGACGTCCAGCACGAACTCTGCGACGTCGTCTTCTCGGCCCTCGTCGCGCTCCGGACGCTGACCCCGGACGCGGCCCGGGTGTTCGCCGAGCGCCTCGCCTACGTCGAACAGCGCTCCGCCGCCTCCCGCCGCCCGGCAGACCGGGAGCAGGGGGCGGCGGAGGATGCGACGCACTGAAGGCCGCACCGAGGAGGGCCGCCGGAGGGCGCCCCGGGGGGCGTTCCCCCGAGGACGCCCCGAGGGTGCTACGCGTTCGGGGCGACCTTCGCGAGGCCGTTGATGATGCGGTCCATCGCGTCGCCGCCCTGCGGGTCGGTGAGGTTGGCGAGCATCTTGAGGGTGAAGCGCATCAGCATCGGGTGGGTGAGGCCGCGCTGGGTGGCGAGCTGCATCACCTTGGGGTTGCCGATGAGCTTCACGAAGGCGCGGCCCATCGTGTAGTACCCGCCGTAGACGTCCTTGAGGATGCGCGGGTAGCCCTGGAGGGCGCGCTCGCGGCCGGCCTCGGTGACCCGGGCGTGGGCCTGGGCGATGACCCCGGCGGCGATCTGGCCGGATTCCATCGCGTAGGCGATGCCCTCGCCGTTGAACGGGTTGACCATGCCGCCCGCGTCGCCGACGAGCAGCAGGCCGCGGGTGTAGTGCGGCTGCCGGTTGAAGGCCATCGGCAGCGCGGCGCCGCGGATCGGCTCGGTCATGTTCTCGGGGGTGTAGCCCCACTCCTCCGGCATGCCGGCGCACCAGGCCTTGAGCACCTCACGCCAGTCGAGCTCACCGAAGGCGGGCGAGGAGTTGAGGATGCCGAGGCCGACGTTGGAGGTGCCGTCGCCCATGCCGAACACCCAGCCGTAGCCGGGCAGCTGCTTGCGCTGGCCGCCGCGGGTGTCCCAGAGCTCCAGCCAGGACTCCAGGTAGTCGTCGTCGTGGCGCGGCGAGGTGAAGTACGTCCGGTAGGCGACGCCCATCGGGCGGTCCTCGCGGCGGTGCAGGCCCATGGCGAGCGAGAGCCGGGTGGAGTTGCCGTCGGCGGCGACGACCAGCGGGGCGCGGAAGGTGACGGGGCGCTTCTCGTCGCCGAGCTTGGCGGTGACGCCGACGATCCGGCCGGTGCGGTCGTCCAGGACGGGCCCGCTGACGTTGCAGCGCTCGTAGAGCCGGGCGCCGGCCTTCTCGGCCTGACGGGCCAGCAGCTCGTCGAAGTCGGCGCGCTTGCGCACCAGGCCGTAGTCGGGGAACGCGGACAGCTCGGGCCAGTCGAGCTCGAGCCGGACGCCGCCGCCGATGATGCGCAGGCCCTTGTTGTGCAGCCAGCCGTTCCCGGTGGAGACGTCGATGCCCATGTCCACCAGCTGCTTGGTGGCGCGCGGGGTCAGGCCGTCGCCGCAGACCTTCTCGCGCGGGAAGGCGGTCTTCTCCAGCAGCAGCACGTCCAGCCCGGCCTGGGCGAGGTAGTACGCGGTGGTGGAGCCGGCGGGGCCCGCGCCGACCACGATGACGTCGGCCGTGCTCTCGATCGGGCTGTCCGGCTTCGTCAGGTCGGCTGCGGTCTCGGACACGGTGGACACTCTCCTGGAGCTGCGGCTGGGGGACGGCGGCGTTGTCTCGGGCAGTCTAGTTCCGTTCACGGCGCCGGAAACGACCACGCCCCCGACTGCGTCCCACCCCCGGACCCCGGACCCCGGACCCCGGACCGCACGCCGGACCGCCCCTCGCCCCGCACCCCCGACCGCGCCCCGCGTCCGGGGGCGCCGCGGCGGTGCGCGCTACGCCGGCTTGTAGGCCCGGTGCAGCGCGACGATGCCGCCGGTGAGGTTGCGCCAGGCGGCCTTGGACCAGCCGCTCTCCTGCAGCTTGGCGGCCAGCGCGGGCTGGTCCGGCCACTCCCGGATGGACTCGGCGAGGTACACGTACGCGTCGGGGTTGCTGCTGACCGCGGTGGCGACCGGCGGGAGGGCGCGCATCAGGTACTCGGTGTAGACCGTCCGGAACGGCGTCCAGGTCGGGGTGGAGAACTCGCAGATCACCAGCTTGCCGCCGGGCTTGGTGACCCGGTGCATCTCGCGCAGCGCGGCGTCGGTGTCGTGGACGTTGCGCAGCGCGAAGGAGATCGTCACCGAGTCGAAGGTGTCGTCCGCGAAAGGCAGCCGGGTAGCGTCGCCGGCGGTGAGCGGCAGCTCGGGGTGGCGGCGCTTGCCCTCGGCGAGCATGCCGACGGAGAAGTCGCACGGGACGACCTGCGCGCCGGCGTCGGCGAAGGGCAGCGAGGAGGTGCCGGTGCCGGCTCCGAGGTCGAGCACGAGGTCCCCGGGTCCGGCGGCCACCGCCTCGGCCACCGCCCGGCGCCAGGCGCGGGCCTGGCCGAGGGAGAGCACGTCGTTGGTGCGGTCGTACTTCGCCGCGACGTCGTCGAACATGGCGGCGACTTCGTGCGGCTGCTTGTCCAGAGAGGCTCGGGTCACGACCCCATTGTTCACCCTGGCGCCGACGCCCCGACCAACGGGGCACGCCGGGCCACCGGATCCGGCCCCCGTCCGGCACCCGCCCGGCCCGCGGCGGGCACGCCGGCCCCGTCAGTGCTGGGCGCGCCGCCCGCCCGGGCGCCGCCGGCGGCGGGAGCGCTTGCCGTGCGTTATGGCGGGCATCCCGTCGGCCAGTGCCCCGGTCGCCAGGGCGACGGTGGTGGCCAGCCGGCCCTGGCCGGCGCGGACCGCGACGGCCCGCCGGTGCCGCCGGATGCGCAGCACGCAGATCGCGAAGAGCCCGACGGCGACCGGAACGCTGAACCGGGCCAGGCCGACGCCGACCGGCTGCGGATAGGTGTCGCCGCAGATCCGCACCGCGCCCGGGTCGTCGGCGGCGTGCTCCAGGCAGATCGTGTCGCCCACCCTGGCGCCGTCGGTCAGCGGCAGCGCGGCCGCGGTGTGCTGCTGGCCGGAGGCCCGGTAGCTGACGGCGCTGTAGGAGCCACCGCCGGTGGGCAGCTGGGTGACGACGCCCTCGACCCTCACCGGGTGGGCGGCGATCCGGTCGGCCTGCTCGGCCTGGCGCCAGCCGAGGAGGCACATGCCGACGGCGAGCACGGCGCTGAGCACGGCGGCGAGGTACCAACCACGGCCCAACCGCGGGGTTCGCGGTGGGGGGACGGTCGCGGATCGCATGGTTCCTGTCCTGGCTTGCCTTCGGGCCCTGGGACGGGGCCGCGCCGCCCGCGGGCACGGGCGGTGGTGTGGTGAGGGTACGGAGTGAGCTGTTCGGGATCGTAGCCGCTGGCGGGCCCTCAGGTCACGGCGAAGGGGTAATCACTCCACGCTGCGGACACCGCAGTTCGGCAGCACACGAAGGAAGTCCGTTGCGCCGCAGGGAAGTCCGGCTACCGGTCGGTACGGACGAACGGCCCGGGCGCCGCTCAGCGCCGGCGGTACACCAACCGCCCCGCGAGCACGGTCGCCAGGCAGCCGCCCGGCAGCGGCCCGACGCCCACGGCGGCCTCTCCCGCCCCGGCCTCGTCCCCGGCCTCGCCCCCGGCCTCGCCCCCGGTCGCGTCCCCGATCGCGTCCACCGCACCACCGACACGGCCGTCCCCGAGGCCGTCCCCGACGGCTCCCCGACCCGCCGGGAAGACCGCGAAGTCGGCCCGTCCGCCCACCGCCACCCGTCCGTGGACGGCCCGCGAGAGCGGCAGCACCGCCAGGGGGTCCAGCAGCCGACCACCGGCCGCACCCGGAGCGGCACCCCGGTCCGCGTCGGCACCCGTGGCCGGGTCGCCCGGCAGCGCCACCAGCCCCGAGCGCGCCACAGCCGTGCGCACGGGGCTCCGCTCGAACGGCCCGGCGACCGCCGTCACCCCGAAACCGAGCATCCGCTGCAGCCCGCGCCGGGCGCTGGCCCCGCACCGCACGTCGTCACCCGAAGCCCCCGAGGCACCCGCACCACCGGCACCACCGGCACCACCGGCACCACCCGCACCACCCGCACCACCCGCACCACCCGCACCACCCGCAGCACCCGCACCAGCCGTAGCCCCCGCAGCCCCGGTACCCCTAGCGTCCACCAACCCGTCCACGAGCGGCTCGACCCCGATCCCCTCGCGCGGGTCCGGGTGGTAGTCGCGCTCCAGCAGCCGGTGCCCGTACGGGTTGCGCAGCCCCGGGGTGAGCACGGCGGCACCCCAGTCCCGCACCCGTGCCCCCGGGTGGGCGGCGGCGAGCTCGGCGTACGCCCCGACGGCCTCGACGCGTTCGCCGCGCACCAGCACCGCCCCGTCCGCGAGGGACGGGGCGGTGGGGTCGGCCGGGTCGGGCAGCACGAGGGCCGCCCGGTGGAGGGTCAGCACGTCGGCGCCCCGCTCCTCAGTTGTCCAGGATCTTCAGCTCGGGGTGCGCCGTGCCGCCCTCGATCGCGGTGGAGGCGATGTGCGAGGCCACCCGCGGGTCGACCGGGTCGTTGGCCGGGTCGTCCAGTACCCGCAGGTGCTCGTAGGTGGTGGCGCGCTGGGCCGGGACGCGGTCGGCGGCCCGGATGAGGTGGATCAGCTCGGTGAGGTTGGAGCGGTGCTTGGCACCGGCCGCCGAGACGACGTTCTCCTCCAGCATGACGGAGCCCAGGTCGTCCGCACCGTAGTGCAGCGACAGCTGGCCGGCCTCCTTGCCGGTGGTGAGCCAGGAGCCCTGGATGTGGGCGACGTTGTCGAGGAACAGGCGGGCGATGGAGATCATCCGCAGGTACTCGAAGACGGTGGCCTGGGTCGAGCCCTTCAGGTGGTTGTTCTGCGGCTGGTAGGTGTACGGGATGAACGCCCGGAAGCCGCCGGTGCGGTCCTGCACCTCGCGGATCATCCGCAGGTGCTCGATCCGCTCGGCGTTGGTCTCGCCGGTGCCCATCAGCATGGTGGAGGTGGACTCCACGCCGAGGCCGTGCGCGGCCTCCATGATCTCCAGCCAGCGCTCGCCGGACTCCTTGAGCGGGGCGATCGCCTTGCGCGGCCGCGCGGGCAGCAGTTCGGCGCCGGCGCCGGCGAAGGAGTCCAGGCCGGCCCGGTGGATCCGGGTGATGGCCTCCTCGATCGAGACGCCCGAGATCCGGGACATGTGCTCGACCTCGGAGGCGCCCAGCGAGTGGATCACCAGCTGCGGGAAGTCGGCCTTGATCGCCGAGAACGCGCGCTCGTAGTACTCCACGCCGTAGTCGGGGTGGTGACCGCCCTGGAACATGACCTGGGTGCCGCCGAGTTCGACGGTCTCGGCGCAGCGGCGCAGGATCTCGTCGAGCTCGCGGGACCAGCCCTTGTCACTCTTCGGCGGCACGTAGAAGGCGCAGAACTTGCACGCCGTCACGCACACGTTGGTGTAGTTGATGTTGCGTTCGATGATGTACGTCGCGATGTGCTCGGTACCGGCGTAGCGGCGGCGGCGCACCGCGTCGGCGGCGGAGCCGAGCGCGTGCAGCGGCGCCGAGCGGTACAGCTCCAGCGCCTCCTCCGGGGTGATCCGGCCGCCGGCGGCGGCGCGGTCGAGCACGGCCTGCAGGTCGGTGCTGGGCGCATCGAGGGTGGTCGCTGCGAGCTCGGTCACCTGGCGGCCTTCTCTCTCTCGGGTACTGCTGTTCTCGGCGCTGCCGGCCCCCGGACGGCGGGCGTCCGGGTACGGCCGAACCAGCCTACGCCAGGCCCTTCGGGCGGCCGCGTCAGCCCGCTGTCCCGTCGACCCTGCGCATCGTGCCGGCCGGGTTCCCGGCCGCCGGGTCGGCGGAGGTGAAGCGGATCGTGCCGTCCGCCTGCAGGGTGAGCGTCTCGGCGTAGGAGCCGCTGGTGCAGGCTCCGGGGAGTGAGGAGCGGACCAGCCGCGAGGTGAAGACGAGGGCGCTGCCGGAGGCGGACTTGAGCGTCCAGGCGCCGTCGCAGCTGAGCGGGATCAGGCCGGTGAAGGCGTTGCGGCTGGTGGTGTTCTCCTGGCCGATCGCGGCGGGGCCGATGGTGAGCGTGGTGGTGCCGGCGGGCAGGCCCTTGTCGCTGACCATGTCTCCGCGCCAGGTTCCCAGGAAGGCGGCCGGTACGGCGCTCGGCCCGCCGGTCCCTCCCGCCCCGGACGCCGGTGCGGTGGCGGGGGCGGCGGGCGGCCCGGAGCGCCCGGCCGGTGACGCGGCGGCCGACGGATCGGACGGTCCGTCCGCCCCGCCTTCCCCGGACGCCCCCGGCGACGCGCCGGACCGGCCCGGGTCGACGGACGGGACGGCCAGTGGTCCCGTGGTCGGTGCGGTCCCGGCCGGATCGGGCCGGTGCGTCCACGCGTACAGCCCGTACCCGGCGCCGGCGAGCAGCGCGACGGCCAGCACGGCCGCCGCCGCCCGCCCGGCCCGCCGCCGCCCGCGCTGCCCCGGCCGGCCGGGCCGCCCCGGCTCCAATGGCGTCACCGGTGCGGGCGGGTGCTGGCCGAGGGGCGGGTAGTGGCCGCGGGGCACGTAGGTCGGTGTCGGCACGGGCTCGTCCGGCGGGCCGCCGACGTCCGGATCCCCCTCCAGGTCCAGCAGCTCCACGGCGCTGCGCCCGACCGCCGCCGCCAGCGCGGGCGGCAGCCAGCCGCCGTGGCCCAGCAGGGCGGTGGCGCCGCCGTCCGGGTCGAGCCGTTCGCGCAGCCGGGCCGGGGTGGGCCGGGCGGCCGGGTCCTTGGCCAGGCAGTCGAGGACGAGCGCGCGCAGCGGCCCGGTCAGGCCGGCGACGTCGGGTTCCTCGTGGAGCACCCGGTAGAGCAGCACGGCGGCGCTGACGCCCTCACCGAAGGGGTGCACCCCGGTGGCGGCGAAGGCGAGGACGGCTCCGAGCGAGAAGACGTCGCCGGCCGGGCCGACGGGCCGTCCGCTCGCCTGCTCGGGGGACATGAAGCCGGGCGAGCCGACCACGTACCCGGACTGGGTGAAGCCGCTGGTGGCGTCGAGCGCGCGGGCGATGCCGAAGTCGATCAGCCGCGGCCCGTCGAGGGTGAGCAGCACGTTGGACGGCTTGACGTCGCGGTGCACCAGGCCGAGCCCGTGCACGTGGGCGAGCGCCTCGGCGAGCCCGACGCCGAGGGCGCGCACGGCCGGTTCGGGCAGCGGCCCGGAGTCCCGGACGGCGGTGGCGAGCGCCGGGCCGGCCACGTAGCCGGTGGCGACCCAGGGGTGTTCGCCCTCGGTGTCGGCGTCGAGCACGGGCGCGGTCCAGGCGCCGCCGACCCGCCGGGCCGCGGCGACCTCCTGCCGGAAGCGGGCGCGGAACTCGGCGTCGTCCGCGAGTTCGCTGCGCACCACCTTGACGGCGACGGTGCGTCCGCCCGCCGTGCGGCCGAGGTAGACGCGGCCCATCCCGCCCGCGCCGAGCCGCCGCAGCAGTCGGTAGGCGCCCACCTGACGCGGGTCGTCCGACCCCAGTGCCCGCATGCCCCGCACGCTCCCCTCGCGCCGTCGACGCGGCCGCCCGGCCGCGTCCGCCGTTCCCGGGGCGCGCTGCGGTCGCCCGCAGGACGCACCCGGGAGCAGACCGTACCGGGCCGGGCGGGGGCCGCGCTCACCCGACGGGCAGCGCCACCGGTTCGAGCAACCGCACGGCCACGTCCGATGCGAAGCCGCTGTCGTGGGCGACCCGCCGGGCGAACTCGGCGACCCCGGCGAGCTGGCGCCCGCCGAGGGAGAAGTCGAGGGCCTCGCTGAAGTAGCGCTCCAGCACGTCGGCCCCGAAGGCCTCCCAGCGGGCCGCCTGCTCGGCGACCTTGGCGGCCTCGACGAGCGAGAGGTCGCGGGACTCCAGGAAGGCCCGGTGGACGGCCGCGGTGAGCTCGGGCCGGCGCTCGGCGAACTCCCGGCGCACCGCCCAGACGGCGAACACGAAGGGCAGTCCGGTCCAGTCCTTCCACATCTCGCCGAGGTCGTGGACGGTCAGTCCGAGGTCGGCGGCCTGTCCGAGGTAGGCGCGCAGCGCCGGGTCGCCGATCAGGACGGCGGCGTCGGCCTCGGCGAGCATGGCGCTGAGGTCGGGCGGACAGCTGAAGTACTCCGGGCGGACGCCCTCGCGCTCCTCGAGCAGCAGCCGGGCGAGCCGGACGGAGGTGCGGCTGGTGGAGCCGAGCGCGACCCGTCGGCCGTCGAGCTCGCCCAGCGGGACCTTGCTGACGATGATGCAGGACATCACCGGGCCGTCGCTGCCGACCGCGATGTCGGGCAGGACGAGCAGGTCCTCCGCGTTGCGCAGGTACTCGACGCAGGTGATCGGCCCGATGTCCAGCCGGCCGTCGACCAGCTGGTCGCTCAGCTTCTCCGGGGTGTCCTTGGTGAGGTCGAGGTCGAGCAGATTGCCGGTCCTCGCGAGGCCCCAGTACAGGGGGACGCAGTTCAGGAACTGAATATGGCCGACGCGCGGCCTGACCGGGGTGATCTCCGGGGTGTTCTCCTGGGGCTCCCGCGTTTGTCCGTCCGGTGCTGCCACTGCGCCGCTCCCTCGTGCTGTTCGTGCGCTTCCCCGCAGCGTATGCCCGGTGTTCGGAATGGCTCGCACCGGCCACCCGACACGCCCGCGCCGACTCCGCCGCGGATGCCCCGCACGCCTGCGCGCGACCCGCCTCCCGACCCTCGCGGGGCGCCCGCGCCGCCTGCCCAACACCCCTGCGCCGCCCGCCCCGCGCCCTCGCGCGGGCCCTTACGACACGCGCCGTCCGGGCCGCAAGTCACCCCTGGTCGTCACAGCGACCGCATGCTAGCGTTGCCCTCAGTTGCAGTTTGATTCCCCTTGCAGTACTTGAAGCCTGCGGAGCATGTAACCGCAGGCTTTTTGTAGTTTTTCAGCAATATCGAAAAACTTCGGACTCGTCCGGAGGCAGGGCGATCAGCGCAGCGGACCGGGTGCCACACGGTGTGGCCCCCGATACGTCCCTCGCAAGGAGAACGGCATGGCCACGGGAACCGTCAAGTGGTTCAACGCTGAGAAGGGCTTCGGCTTCATCGCCCAGGAGGGCGGCGGCCCCGACGTCTTCGTCCACTACTCCGCCATCAACGCGAGCGGCTTCCGCTCGCTGGAGGAGAACCAGGCGGTGAGCTTTGACGTCACCCAGGGCCCGAAGGGCCCGCAGGCGGAGAACGTCACCGCTATCTGACCATCCTCTGATGTTCTGATCGCTCGGGACCCCACCGGGTCCGTCGGCGGCTCCCGACAGCCGTCACCATGAGCACAAGAGCAACACCCAAGGGGGCCCGCCCGACCGGCGGGCCCCCTGCCTCGTGCCCGGGAACCCCGGGGCGGCGTGCAGAAGGGCCCGCCCCCGCACCGTTCGGTGCGGGGGCGGGCCCTTCTGCACTGCGGAGGGTCAGACCGCGGCCGGAGCCGCCTCCTTGCCCGCCTGCGCCGGGATCACGGCCGCCGGGGCGGCGTCGTACAGGTCGCCCGACGGGTCGTTGTACGCGGCGACGTCGAGGATCTTCTCCCGCGCGGCGACCACGACCGGCACCAGCGCCTGGCCGGCGACGTTCGTCGCGGTGCGGACCATGTCGAGGATCGGGTCGATGGCGAGCAGCAGGCCGACGCCCTCCAGGGGCAGACCCAGGGTGGAGAGGGTGAGCGTCAGCATGACGATCGCACCGGTGAGGCCCGCGGTGGCGGCCGAGCCGACGACCGAGACGAAGGCGATCAGCACGTAGTCCTTGATGCCGAGGTCGATGTTGTAGACCTGGGCGACGAAGATCGCGGCGATCGACGGGTAGATCGCGGCGCAGCCGTCCATCTTGGTGGTGGCGCCGAACGGCACGGAGAAGGACGCGTACTCGCTCGGGACGCCGAGGCGCTCGGTGACCCTGCGGGTGACCGGCAGGGTGCCGACCGAGGAGCGCGAGACGAAAGCCAGCTGGATGGCGGGCCAGGCGCCCTTGAAGAAGTTCACCGGGTTGAGGCCGGCCGCGAACCGGAGCACCAGCGAGTAGACGACGAACAGCACCAGCGCGCAGCCGATGTAGACGTCCAGGGTCAGCGTGGCGAACGGCTTGAGCAGGTCCCAGCCGTACTTGGCGACGGACTTGCCGATCAGGCCGAGGGTGCCGAGCGGGGAGAGCCGGATGACCCACCACAGGGCGGTCTGGGTCAGCTCCAGCACGGACTCGCTGAGCTTGAGGACCGGCTCGGCCCGGCTGCCGAGCTTGATGATCGCGGCGCCGACCACGACCGCCATGAAGACGATCTGCAGGACGTTCACCTTGGCGAAGGCGTCGACGATGTTGGTCGGGAAGATCCCGGTCAGGAAGTCGATCCAGGTGCCCTTGGAGTCGAGCGCCTTCAGGCCCTCGGTCTTGAGGTCGGTGCCCCGGCCGGGGTTGGTCAGCAGACCGAGGCCCAGGCCGATGGCCACCGCGATCAGCGAGGTGATCATGAACCAGAGCAGGGTGCGGGTGGCCAGGCGGGCCGCGTTGGTGACGTTGCGCAGGTTGGCGACGCTCACCACGATCGCGGTGAACACCAGCGGCGGGACGGCCAGCTTGAGCAGCTGGACGAAGATCTTGCCGATCGTCTCCAGGGTGGTGGCCAGCCAGGAGATGTCGGCGGTCCGTGCCAGGTAGCCGAGGCCGGCGCCGAGCACGAGGCCGGCGACGATCTGCACCCAGAACGGGGTCTTTCGGATCTTGGTGAGCACGGACGGCGACGAGGTCGCCTCGGGCGCTGTGGACATGACGGTGCGGCTCCGGGGGAGGGCGTTGCTGACGGCGGGGCGGGGCGGGGAAGGCGGCACGGCGCGGGGCCGGACAGGAAGGTCACAGACCCCGGTCAGGGGCGTGCCGCCGACGTACAGCTCATGGCGCGACAACGGCGCGGGCTGTCCACAGCACCGGTCAGAGCGCACGGGCGGGCGGCGCCGGGCAGCGAGCCCAGGCCGTGCGTCCGCGGTGCGTCTGAGGTGGTCACGGCCGACACGTTAGCAGTAAAGGTTTGAGATGTTCAAAGTAGTTGTTTGAGGTTGCGGCGAGATCCGGACACGAACGAAGCTGACGCCCCATCAGTCAATGCCGACCGGCTCGATTGACCGCAGGCAGTTATACGTATAACTTTGACCTGTCCCCGCCCCCGCCTGCCCAGACCGGAGAAGAAGACGCCGATGGGCTACCTCGCCCTGCTCCGCGCCCCCCACGTCAGCCGCCTGCTCCTCGGCACGCTGCTCGGCCGCCTGCCCGCCGGCATGACCGCCCTGGTCATCGCCCTCGCCCTGCGCGAGGCCGGCACGCCCTACGGGCGGATCGGGCTGGCCACCGCCGCGTACGCGATCGCCGCCGCGGTCGGCGGGCCGGTGCTCGGACGCGTCGTGGACCGCACCGGGCAGCCGCGCGTCCTGCTCGCCTCCGCGGTCGTCGCCGGCGGCGGCTACGCCCTGCTCGCCCTCGCCCCCGGCTCCGCCCTCGCCGCCCCGCTGGGCGCCGCGATCGCCGGACTCGCCATGCCCCCGCTCGAACCCTGCCTGCGCTCGCTCTGGCCGGAGGTGGTGGAGGAGGAGCAGCTCGACACCGCCTACGCCTTCGACTCCGCCTCCCAGCAGATCCTCTACGTGGCCGGCCCGCTGGCCGTCGCCGGCATCGCCGGGCTGTTCAGCCCGGTCGCCGCGCTCTGGGTGGCCGCCGGCCTGGGCCTGGCCGGCGCGCTGATCGTCTCCACCACCGCCCCCGCCCGGGCCTGGCGCGCCCCGGCCCGGGAGCACTCCGCCGGCCTGCTCGGGCCGCTGCGCTCCCCCGGCCTGGTGCTGCTGCTGGTCGGACTGGCCGGCGCCGGCTGGGCGGTCGGCGCGCAGAACGTGCTGTTCATCGCGTACGCGGAGCACCACGCCGGCGAGCTGCCCGGCGGGGCCGGCACCCTGCTGGCACTGGCCGCGCTCGGCGGCCTGCTCGGCGCGCTCGCCTACGGCGCGGTGCGGTGGCGCAGCAGCACCGCCACCCGCACTTGGGTGATGGCGCTCGCCATGGCCGCCTCCTACCTCCCGCTGGTGCTGCTGCCCGGGCCGTACCCGATGGCCGCATTGGCCTTCCTGTCCGGGATCGTGCTGGCCCCCCTGCTGGCGGCGGCGTTCGTACTGGTCGCCGAGCTGGCGCCGACCGGGACGGTCACCGAGGCGTTCGCCTGGCTGGTGACGCTATTCGCCACCGGCAACTCGCTCGGCTACGCGGTGGCCGGGCACCTCGCCGAGGACTCGCTGCGCCCGGTGGCGCTGTGCGCGGCCGGCGGGATCGCGCTCGGCGGCCTGCTGCTGTTCGGCGCCCGGCGCTGGTTCCACCCGGCACCGGTCGCGCCGCTGGCGCAGCCGGTGCCGGTGGGCTGAGGCGCCCCTGTAGACGACCGCGCCCACCGGGGTCTGGCCGGTGGGCGCGGTCCTTTCCACTCCCCTGCGGTCGTCCCCGGCCGCCGTGCGCTCCGATCAGCGGGCGGACTCCACACCGGGGTCCACGCCGGGGCCCACGCCGGGATTCCACGCCGAGGTCCACGTGGCGGTCCGCCCGGGACACGCCGGAGCCCACGTCGCAGTCCACGTAGCGGTCCGCCCGGGATCACGCCGGGCCCCTCCCGGGAGTCAGCCGTGGGCCGGCGCCGTGGAGGAGCGCAGCACCAGCGAGGTGGCCAGCGGCTCGACCGGCGCCACCCGCTCCCCGCGCAGCAGGCCGGCCAGCGCCGCCACCCCCACCCGGCCCAGCTCTTCGCCGGGCAGGTCCACGGTGGTCAGCGGCGGGGCGAGCAGCGCCGCCACCGGAACGTTGTCCATGCCCACCACCGACAGGTCCCCGGGCACCCGCAGCCCCCGCTCGGCGGCGGCCTGGTAGACCCCGGAGGCGACGACGTCGTCGTCGCAGACCACCGCGCGCGGGTGGTCCGCGCGCTCCAGCAGGCGGTGCGCCACACTCCGCGCGGCCGGCTGCCCCTCGTTCAGGCTGACCCCCAACTCGACCACGTCCAGGTCGAGTTCGCGAACGGCCTGCTCGAAAGCGGCCTGCCGGACCCGGAAGGTGTACGCGGAGTGGGTGGAGCGCAGCCGCCCGATCCGGCGGTGGCCGAGCGCGGCCAGGTGCTCGACGGCGGCGCGCATGCCGCCCGCGACGTCGAGCTCGACGGTCGGCCGGGCGCGGTCGGTGCCCGGGTCGGCGTCCAGGAAGACGGCGGGGGTGTCGGCGGGGAGCTCACCGAGCTGGCTGTCGTCCGGGGAGCAGATCAGCAGGCCGTCGAAGCGGCTGGTGGTGGCGGCCTCCGCGAGGGTGGCGCTCCCCCAGCCGGAGCTGACCACCACCGCCAGGCCGTGCCGGCCGGCCTCCTCGTGGACGCCCTCCAGCACCCGGCCGAAGAACGGGCCGAGGATGTTCGGCACCGCCAGCAGGATCATCCCGCTGCGGCCCAGGCGCAGCTGACGGCCGGCCGCCTGCGGGCGGTAGCCGAGGCTGCGGGCGGCCTCCCGGACCCGCTCCCGGGTGGCGTCGGAGACCCGGCGACCGGCCTCGGCACCGGAGAACACCAGCGAGACGGTGGCCTGCGAGACACCGGCGAGCCTGGCCACGTCGCGGCCGGTGGGCCGCCGGACCGGGGCCGGCCAGGTCCCGGTGGCGCCGCTGCCCGGCGGCTCGGCCGACGACCCGGCGGCCGGAACGGCACGGGAGTCGGCGGACGGCTCTGCGGACGGCACGGCCGGAACGGCGGAGGTGTCGGTGGACGGCCCGGCAGGGGTGTCGCCGGACGCGGCGGAGGACGGCTCGGGCGGAACGGCCCCGGAACCGGAGGTGGAACCCGAACCGGAGGTGGCGGAGGCGGGCACGAGGGCTGCGGTCGCTGGTCCGGCCGGGGTCAGCTCTGCCCGGCGGCGGCCGCGCGGGCGGCGTCGTCGGCGGCGTCCTCTTCGGCGTTCTGCGCGGCGATCCGCTCGGCGGTGCGGCTGCGCAGGCCCTCGACCTTGCCGCTGATCTGGCTGGACATCTCGTCGCGCTGGCGGCTCAGCAGCACGTAGCTCAGCGGCGCGGAGGCGACCGCGGCCAGCAGGAACAGGAAGACCACGCCGGCCTGGCCGCTGACCGGGATGATCCCGAAGTGCCCGAGCAGCAGCGAGACCAGCAGGCAGCCGAGGAAGATGCTGACCCGCAGGGAGGTGTAGCGGAGCGTGGCGTGCGACTTCTCCTGGCCGGTGCTGCTCACGGGAACACGTCCTTTTCACTGGTCTGGGCGGGGGCCGGTCTCCCAGTGAAGCATGCCTGACGGGCGGCGCGGGGCCGGGGGCGTCCGCGCCCCGCCCGCCGCCGCCCGCCGTCGGCCCGGATCACCGCAGGTCGAGCCAGAGGGTGATGTCGTCGCGGTCGTCCCCGGGGGCGACCCTGATCGCGGCCGGCACCCGGCCGACCTCCCGGTAGCCGCTGCGGGCGTAGAAGCCCTCCAGGCCCTGGCCGCCGCGCGCGGTGAGCCGCAGCGACTGCAGGCCCCACCGGCGGGCCACCCGCTCGGCCTCGGCCAGCAGCTCGGCGCCGTAACCGCGGCCCTGGAAGTCGGGGTGCACCATGACCCGCTTGAGCATCCGCCAGTGCTCCATGAGCTCGAAGCGCATCGACTCGAAGAAGAGCACGCCCACCAGCCGGCCGGTACCGCTCTCGTGGGCGACCAGCATCCGGTCCGGGCCGTCCGGCCGCACCCCGGCGAACTGCTGCTCGGCGGTGTCCCAGACCTCCTCCTCGGTGACCGGCGCCACGAAGCCGACCGCTCCGCCGGAATTGGTGACGTCCGTCCACAGCCGGACGACGGCGGTGCGCAGGTCGGGGTCGAGCTTCGGGTCCACGGTGAAGATGAGCGCCATGGTTGCGGAGCCTAGCGGTCCGCTCCGGAGTGGCGGTGGACGGCCTCGGGACAGCGCCGGGGCGGCGGTGGACGGCCTCGGGACAGAGCCGGAGTGGCGGTGGACGGCCTCAGGACAGCGCCGGGGCGGCGGTGGACGGCCTCAGGACAGCGCCGGGGCGGCGGTGGACGGCCTCAGGACAGCGCCGGGGCGGCGGTGGACGGCCTCAGGACAGCGCCGGAGCCGGCCGCGCGGTCGTCCGCCCTCCGCGCAGGGCCAGGCAGAGCCCGACCGCGATCGCGCACAGCGCACCGGCGCCGTACCAGGTCAGGTCGTAGTTCCCGAGCGCGTCGCGGGCCAGGCCCGCCAGGCCGGCCACCACGGCGGCGCCGATCTGGTGGCTGGCCAGCACCCAGCCGAAGACGATCGGGGCGTCCTCGCCGAAGTGCCGGCGGCACAGCGCGACGGTCGGCGGGACGGTGGCGACCCAGTCCAGTCCGTAGAAGACGACGAAGGCGAGGATCGGCGGCTCCAGCGAGCCCGCGAACAGCTGCGGCAGCAGGAGCAGCGAGAGCCCGCGCAGTCCGTAGTAGACGACCAGCAGCAGCCGGGAGTCGACCCGGTCGGTGAGCCAACCGCTGAACACGGTGCCGGCCACGTCGAAGACGCCGATCAGGGCGAGCAGACTCGCCGCGGTGGTGACCGGCATGCCGTGGTCGTGGGCGGCCGGGATGAAGTGGGTGCCGACAAGGCCGGCGGTGGTGGCACCGCAGATCGCGAAGGAGCCTGCCAGCAGCCAGAACGCCCGGCTGCGCGCGGCCTCCCGCAGCACCCGCAGCGTGCGGACCAGGGCGCGGCCGTCGGCAGCGGTCGCCGTCGCGGTCCCCTCCGAGCCGTCGGCGGCCGGGGAGGGGAGTTCCCCGGTCTCCCCGTACGGCAGCAGGCCGAGGTCGGCCGGGCGTTCGCGCATCAGCAGCAGCACCGGGACGGCGACCGCACTGGCCGCGAGCGAGACCACGATCACCGCCGAGCGCCAGCCGTGCTGCTCGACCAGCCAGGCGCCGACCGGCAGGAAGACCAGGTTGCCGGCCGCCCCGGCGGCGGTCAGCACGCCGGTGACCAGGCCCTGCCGGGCGCGGAACCAGCGACCGGTGATCGTGGTGGCGAAGGCGCCGGCCATCGAGCCGCTGCCCAGGCCCACCAGGACGCCCCAGCAGAGCACGAGTTGCCAGGGCTCGCGCATCAGCATGGTGAGCCCGGAGCCGACCGAGATGGTCAGCAGCGCGCAGACCACCACCAGGCGGACGCCGAAGCGGTCCATCAGGGCGGCGGCGAACGGGGCGGTGAGGCCGTAGAGGGTCAGGTTCACGGAGGTGGCGCTGGATATCGTCGCGACCGACCAGCCGAACTCGTTGTGCAGGGCGTCCATCATCAGGCTGGGCGTGGACCGGAAGCCGGCCGAGCCGAGCAGGACCAGCAGCGAGACGCCGGCCACCACCCAGGCGTAGTGCACCCGGAAGCGGGTGGGGCGGGCGGGGTCGGACGGGCCCCCGGGGGCGGGGGCGGGCGTGGGGGCGAGGACGTTGCGTTCGGTCACGCGGACGAGTGTCCCGAAGCCGCGGGGCCCACACGAGTGGCCTGAATGACAGGTTTCGCAAGAATCGGGCCACGGCCCAGCGTACGCTGGCCCGACCACCACGGCACCGGAGGGAACGGCATGGCGCACCTGGTCGCGGTACTCGCCCTGGACGGCGTGATCGCCTTCGAACTCGGCATCCCCGCTCGCATCTTCGGCGGCGCCAGGGACCCGCTCGGGCAGCCGCTCTACCAGGTCGCCACCTGCACCCTGGACGGCGGTCCGATCGCCACCAGTGCGGACTTCCGGATCGCCGTCGACCACGGCCCGGAGCTGCTGGAACGGGCCGACACCGTGGTGGTCCCGGCCTCCGCCGACTCCAGCCCGGCCACCGTCGACGCCGCCTTCACCCCCGCACTCGCCGCCGCGCTGGCCCGGATCCGGCCCGGCACCCGGCTGATGTCGATCTGCACCGGCTCCTTCCTGCTGGCCGCCGCCGGGCTGCTGGACGGCCGGCCGGCCACCACCCACTGGCGCTACACCCGACGCTTCGCCGAGCTGTTCCCGCAGGTGCTGCTCGACCCCGACGTCCTGTACACGGACGACGGCGACGTCCTCACCTCCGGCGGGGTGGCCGCCGGGGTCGACCTGTGCCTGCACGTGGTCCGCCGCGACCACGGCAGCGCGGTGGCCAACGCGGTGGCCCGCAACTGCCTGGTGCCGCCGTGGCGCGAGGGCGGCCAGAAGCAGTACGTGGAGGCGCCGAGTCCGCTGGAGTCGACCGGCCAGGGCACCGCCGCGGTGCGCGCCTGGGCGCTGGAGCGGCTGGACCAGCCGCTGGCCCTGAGCCGGCTCGCCGACCGGGCCGGCATGAGCGTGCGGACCTTCACCCGACGCTTCCGCGAGGAGACCGGCTCCAGCCCCGGCCAGTGGCTCACCGTGCAGCGCACCGAGCGGGCCCGGCAGTTGCTGGAGCGCACCGACCTGACCGTCGACCAGATCGCCAGGGAGTCCGGATTCGGCACCGCCGCCTCCCTCCGGCTCCAGTTGCGCGGGCGCCTGGACGTCGCGCCGAGCGCGTACCGGCGGACCTTCCGCGCCGTTCCGGAGTGACGCGCGGCTCCGGAGCGCCGCGCCGTTCCGGAGTGACGCGCGGTACCCCTGCGGTCGGTGGGCCGGGTGTGGTCCGGGTGGCCGGAAAGCGCCGTAGTACCACGGCGGATCGGATGGCGGCCGACCGTGCTCACCCCGAGCGCGGCACGGCAGACCGCCATCCGATCGCGACGCACGGGCCCTGAACCCGCGTCGTGCTCCCCGCACTCGCCAAGGACAGCCCGCGGCCGACGTTCCACGGCCCCCCTGCTGGCGCGGTCCCCCTGGACAACAGCACCGTGGCGGCGTTCGGGCTTCCCTCGACGTCCCCTCGCAACGAAGAGCTGCACCCAAGCGTGATCAGTCGGATACGTCACGTCAATGGGTAGTCCGAAATTCGGAATGGTTGCGTCAACTTTCAGCCGGTGATCTCCGGCGGCGCATCAACGGCGCACACCGGCGCCCCGGTTCACCACCGCTGCCACCGCCACCGCCACCGCCACCGCCACCGCCACCGCCACCGCCCACGGCTACTGCGCCAGCGCCGCCCAGTCCACGCCGGCCATCGGGTCCACCGGCCGGGCGTCCGCGCCGATCTCGCACCACACCCGCTTGCCCGAGCCGTCCGGGTACCAGCCCCAGCGCTCGCAGAGCAGCTCCACCAGCTCCAGGCCGCGCCCGTTGGTGGCGTCCTCGTCCGCGCCCGCGTGCCGCGGCGCCGGGGCGGTCCGACTCGCGTCGGCCACCTCCACCCGGAGCGGACAGAGCGGGGCCTCGGGGGTGCCGGCCGGACCGTCCTCCACCGGCAGGCAGAGCCGCAGCACGGCCGGACTCCCGGTGTGCACCACGGCGTTGGTCACCAGCTCGGAGACCACCAGCACCACCGTCTCGGCGATCGGCGCGTCCGGGTCGACGCCGTGGTTCAGCAGCCGCGAGCGCACCCACCGGCGGGCCCGGCCGACCTCTGCGGGGTCCGCCTGCACGGCCAGCTGTACCTGAAGAACCTGCACCGCTCCACCACCTGCACTCGCAGTTCGGCCATCGTCCCGATCGGGCCGGATCATCCAGCCGGCGGGCCTCGCACGTCGCCCGGAGCCGGCCGGGCCCACCCGGGCTCCCGCCCGGCGCTCACCCGATCCGTCCGCCCGCGCCACCTCGTCCGTCGCGCACTGGCCGCGACTCGAATACGCCTCAGGATGGTTGGGCGGACGGGCCGCAGCAAGCGCTTCGGGCATATTCCAGCGATCGGGGGACAGCGCGGTGCATACTGTCCCGTTCACTCTCGCGAGCCTCGTACCGGCACTCGGCCGACCCGGGCCGACCCGCCGGTCCCGCAGTGGCGAACCTACCGCCGCACGCCCCTCGCGCCCGGCCCGCCACTCGCGAACCACCCGTGCGACATATGTCCACCGGTGCTCGAACAGCGGCTCCGGCGGAACGTCCGACGGACCGTCCCACCAGCCGACCGTCCCACCATGTGACGATCCGCGAGCCCTGGTTCCGTTCTTCGGGGAATCCTCCCACCGCCGAGCGGCCGCAAGATACCGTTGGGTAAGCCAGCGGACCCGGCAGGAGGGTGGTTCCCGATGGCCACCCCCGACCGCGCACCGCGCTGGGACGAACAGCTCCAGCACCGCCTCGCCCGCGGCGAGGAGACCGCGCTCGGCGAACTCTACGACCAGCTCGCGCCGATGGTGCACGGCCTGGCCGGGCGGATACTCGCCGACGAGACCGCCGCCGCCCAGCTCACCCGGGAGATATTCGCCCACGTCTGGGAGCACCCGGAGGACTTCGACCCGGCCCGGGGCTCACTGCGCTCCTGGCTCGGCACGCTCACCCACCGCCGGGCGGTCGACCGGCTGCGGCTGCGCCGGGCCGCCGAGTACGGCCACGCCGGCGAACCCGACCGCGGCGCGGCCGAGGCCGAGATCCGCGCCGTGTCCACCGCCGCGCGGGTGCGCTACGTGGTGGACGCCCTGCCCCAACCCCTGCGTGAGACCATCACGGTGACGTACTACGACGGCCGCACCTACCAGGAGACGGCCCGCCTGCTCGGCATCACCGAGCAGGCCGCCAAGCAGCGGATGCGGCTCGGACTGTCGCTGCTGGCCACCGAACTGGCCGACGAACGCGCCCGCCAGGACGAGGACCACGGCCACCGGGACGGGCGGCCCGCCGGGCCCGCCGGGCCTGACGAGGCGGACGAGGCGGACGGCCACCGGGACGGCCCCGGCGACGAGCACGGGAACGGGGGCGCATGAGCACCGGGGACCGGCACGACGACCTGCGCTCGCTGCTCGGGGCCTGGGCCCTCGGTGCCTGCCAGGGCCACGAGTCCGCCGAGCTGGAGCAGCACCTGCCCGGCTGCGCGGACTGCGCCGACGAGGCCGCCCGGCTGAGCGAGGCGGCCGGCTGGCTCGCCCTCGACGAGCCGCTGGACCAGCCCGGACCGCTGCGCCAGCAGGTGCTCGACTGGTGCCTGGCCCGCCGCCCGGCCGAACTGCCCGTTCCCGTCTGGGGCATGCCCTACGGCGCGGAGACCGCCAAGCTCGACGCGCTGCTGCGCGACCTCGGCCCGGAGGAGTGGCAGGAGGTGGCCGAACTGCCCTGGCACGGCGGCGTCGAGCGGCTGCGCCCGGCCGAGGTCCTCGGCCACCTCGCCGCCGTGGACGGCTGGCTGGCGCTGGCCCTCGGCCTGCCCGACCCGGTGCCCGCCGCCCCGGGCACCGCGACGCCCCCGGCCGAACGGCGGGTGCCGCCGCAGGAGGCGGTCGCACCGCCGCCCAGGGTCCCGCCGCAGGGCGGCCGGTTCGCCGGGGTGACCGGGCGCACCGCCCGGCTGATCGCCGAGCAGGCCGACCTCCCGCCGCAGTCGGTGCGCGCCCGGTGGCGGCGGCAGACCCACGAGCTGGTGCGCACCGCCGCGCTCGCCCCGCAGGGCAACACCCCCGTCGACTACGGCTTCGCCGTCCTGCCGCTGCGCGACGCCTTCCTCGACCGTGCCTTCGAGTGCTACGTGCACGGCGAGGACGTGGCCCGCGCGGTCGCCTACCCGTACGAGCCGCCCGCACCCCAGCACCTGCGGCAGCTGGTGGACCTGGCGGTGCGGATGCTCCCGCAGGCCCTGGCCGGTCTGCGCGCCGCCCGACCCGCCGCGGCGGCCGCCGGGGCACCGGCCGGCACGAGCGGCCCGGAGCGGGGCGGCCGCCGGCTGCGCCTGGTGGTCGACGGCCCGGCGGCCGGCGAGTGGCTCATACCCCTGGACGGTCCGGAGGCGGGGCCGCCCAGCGGCGAGCCGGTGGCCTCGATGGTGCTGGACGGCCTGGAGCTCTGCCAGCTCGCCGCCGCGCACCGCGACCCGGACCGGCTTCCGGTCGGCGAGCACGGCGACCGGGCCGCGATCCGCGAGGTGCTGCACGCCCTCCCGCTGCTCTCCCGGCCGTAGCGCCGGGCCGCGGCCGGCGCGAGCGGCCGCGGCGGCAGGCCCGTGGGCCGGCCGCCGGCCAGGACCCTGGGCCCCTGGCCCCGGTGCCTAGGCGAAGACCACCGTGCGGGTGCCGTTGAGCAGCACCCGGTGCTCGCTGTGCCACTTCACCGCGCGGGCCAGCGCCTGGCACTCGACGTCCCGGCCGAGCGCGACCAGCTGGTCCGGGGTGGTGTCGTGGGTCACCCGGGCCACCTCCTGCTCGATGATCGGGCCCTCGTCGAGGTCGGCGGTGACGTAGTGGGCGGTGGCGCCGATCAGCTTCACGCCGCGGGCGTGCGCCTGGTGGTAGGGCTTGGCGCCCTTGAAGCTCGGCAGGAAGGAGTGGTGGATGTTGATCACCCGGCCGGACAGCGCGGTGCACAGCTGGTCCGAGAGCACCTGCATGTAGCGGGCGAGCACGACCAGCTCGACGTCCTCCTTGGCGACCAGGTCCAGCAGCTGCTGCTCGGCCTCGGCCTTGGTGTCCCGGGTGACCGGGATGTGGTGGAACGGGACGCCGTAGCTCTCGGTCAGGTCGCGCAGGTCGGTGTGGTTGGAGACGACCGCCGCGATCTCCACCGGCAGGGCGCCGATCCGGGTGCGGTACAGCAGGTCGTTCAGGCAGTGGCCGAACTTGCTGACCATGAGGACGATCCGCATCCGCTGCTCGGTCGGGTGGATCTGCCAGTCCATCCCGAACGAGGCGCCGATCGCGGCGAAGCTGGCCCGCAGCTTGTCCGCGGTGACCGGCTCGACGGCGGAGAAGTGCACCCGCATGAAGAACAGCCCGCTGTCGCCGTCCCCGAACTGCTGGCTGTCGATGATGTTGCAGCCGGTCATGAAGAGGTAGCTGGAGACGGCGTGGACGATGCCCTGCTTGTCGGGGCAGGACAGCGTGAGGACGTACTGGGCGCTGGCCGGCTGCTGGTCCACTGGGGGTATCCCGTCCTGAGGTCGTGGCGTGCGTGGGTGGTCCAGCGTGTCACATCCTGGACACTCGCCGCCCCGCTGCCCGTACTGCGGGACGGCCCTGCTCAGGAGCCCGGTCGCGGCGCCGCGACGGCGCGGCCCGCCCACGGCGCCGCCACGGCCCGACACCGCCCCGGGCTGCGGCCCGGGGCTCAGACCTGGGTGAGGATGCGCAGCACGTCCAGCGACTTGGGCGCCGCGTCCGGGTCGTCCCCGTCGTTGGACGCCAGCACGACGTGCGCCTCGCGGGCCGCCCGGACCGCCTCCGGCCAGCCGGGGTGCCCGAGGTAGGCGGAGGCCGGGGCGTCCGCGCCGACCTCGTGCAGCAGGTGGACCACCCTCAGCACCGCGACGTCGACCAGGGCCGCCTCGGTGGCGTCGCGGAAGATCGTCCCCACGTACTTCCCGGCCGACCAGCGGTCCAGCCAGGTGTCCTCGACCAGCCGGTAGACGGCGTCGGTCACGTCCCCGTAGCCGACCCGGCCGGTCAGCCAGGTCTCGTGCTGGAACCCGGGGTCGGACAGCATGTGCAGCGCCGAGCGGAGTCGGGCTCGCCAGCGCCACCAGGGCAGGTCGTTGAGCGGCATGCCGCCCATGCTGCTGGAGCGGTGGCCCGGACGAGAAGGGTTTCGGGCGGACCGGTGCGAAGAATCTGTGCTGGCGGACATGGAGAACGATCGTACGTTCCCGGTCCGTTCGTGCTCCACTCGCGATCTACACGCGTACCCGTCCGGATTTCAGCCCCCGTTTGCCGACTGTTCGCACTTCGGCCCTCTCGACGTGTGGCACCGGCGTTTGGCTGGATCCGGTGCGCCGGATGGCGCCCAGAGAGGGAAGACCGATGACCAGCCGAAGGGACGCGTTCCAGGCCCGGCACCACGCCTCGAGACGACGCCGCCCGATCGCCGCGGCAGCCGCCGCGGCCGCCCTGATCCCCACCCTCTTCTCGGCCTCCGCGTGCGGCGGACCGGCCGACGCCTCCACCAACGGCGGCGACCTCACCGTGATGACCTGGGCCCCGTCCGGCACCGGGTCCGCCGACCGCCCGGGCATGACCGCGCTCGCCGAGGCGGTCGGCCAGGACGTCAACCTCAAGGGCGGGTTAAACGGCCGCCGCCTGAAGGTGATCACCTGCAACGAGCACAACACCGCGGACGGTGCCCGGGCCTGCGCCCAGCAGGCGGTGGACGCCAAGGCCGTCGCCGTGCTCGGCTCCTACAGCCAGTGGGGCGACGCCTTCATGCCGACGCTGGAGCGCGCCGGCATCCCGCTGATCGGCGGCTACGGCCTCTCCCAGCCGGAGTTCAGCAGCCCGCTGTCGTACCCGGTGGACGGCGGCATGCCCGCCCTGATCGGCGGCAGCGGCCGCCAGCTGGTCGAGGCCGGCTGCAAGGCCGTCTCGCTGGTGCGCCCCGACACCCCGGCCGGCGACAACCTGCTCGGCTACCTGGCCAACGCGCTCAAGCCGGCCGGGATCAAGCTGCTCGACGTCAAGGCGCCCGAGCAGTCCACCGACTACACCGCGGTGGCCCGCAAGGCGATCGGCCGCGACGAGTCCGGGAACTGCATCACCAGTGCCCTCGCCGCCGAGCCCACCGGCAACCTGCTGGACTCCTACCGCCGGCTGAACCCGAAGAACACCAGGATCGCCTCGGTGATCGGCAGCGTGCAGCAGTCGGTGGTCGACTCCACCGGCGGCGACTCCGGCCCGCTGGCCGGCGCGTACGTCACCAGCTGGTACCCGCCGGAGTCGGCCAAGACCTGGGACGGGCTGCGCGCGGTGGTGCGCGCCGACACCACCGGCGGCCGCACCATCGACGTCTCCGACCCCGGGGTGGAGACCACCTGGGTCGCGTACGAGGTGTTCCGCATGGTCGTCGAGAAGCTCACGGCCGCCGGCAAGCAGGTCACCGAGAAGACCATCACCGCGCTGCTGGACAGCGGCGAGGGGATCGACGTCGGTCTGACCCCGCCGCTGAACTGGGGAACCACCAACATGCTGCCCAGCACCGAGTCCCCGAGGCTGGTGAACACCTGGGTCACCTACCAGGTGGTCAAGGGCGGCCGGATGACCCTGCAGCAGCCGGGCTTCGTGGACGTCCGCTGGGTGCTCACCGGGGGCAGGCCCCCGGCCTGACCGGCACACGGGGGCGGGCTCCGGCCCGCCCCTGCGCCGTCCGACCCCGCGCCGTCCGACCCCGCGCCGTCCCGCCCGGCCCGTCCGTCCGGGTCCTCAGAGGTCGCCGTCGCCGCGGCTGGGCAGCCCGGTCTGGACGGCGATCGCGTTCCACAGCGCCGAGGCCTGCTTCTTCGCGGTGGTCGCCGTGCCGCTGGCCTGCACGGCGTTCTTGTAGTGCTGGTTGTCCTGCTTCTTCGGGTCGCAGGCGCCCGGGGCCTGGGAGTCGCCGGCCCAGGCCGCGTACTCGTCGTCGGCCTGCGCCGATGCCGTCCAGGCCGCGTTGAGCTGGTCGACCAGCTGCTGGCCGCCGGGCAGCTTGTCCGTCTTCAGCTGGCCGAGCTTCGTCTGCAGCTCGCGCCGCTTGCCGGCCGCGCCGCTGAGCGCCTGCTGCGACTCGGGCAGCTTGTCGCACTTCTGCACCGAGGAGACCGCGCCGACCACCGCCGAACGGCTGTCGCTCGCCGTGCCCAGCAGGTCCGACAGCGGCTGCGCCTGGGCCTTGACGTCCGGGTCGACGGCCGCGCCCGAGCCGCTGGCGCTCGCCGTGCCGGGTGCGGTGCTGCCGGTGGCGGCCACCGTGCCGGTCTTCTTGTCGCCGCCGGAGGCGGTGTCGTCCCCGTTCATCAGGACCGCGACCAGCACGCCGGCCGCCGCGAGGCCCGCCAGCACACCGCCGATGACCAGCTTGTTGGAGGGGCGGCCGCCGCGGGCCTGCCTCGCCGGGGCCGCCGACGGCACCGCCTGGGTGGCCTCGAAGCCCTGCCCGTAGCCCTGGTCCTGGTAGGCCGGTGCGGCCTGCTGCGGCACGACCTGCTGGCCCGCCGGCGGGTAGCCGTACCCGCCCGGGGCGGGCTGGTGCTGCTGCGGGTAGCCGGGCTGGGCCTGCTGAGCCGGGTAGCCGCCGCCCCGCGGGTCCGCGACCGGGTACGGCGGGAGGTGCTGCGTCTCCGGCGCGTGGTCCTGCTGCGGGACGCCGTAGCCGGGCTGCGGCGCACCGGCCCACGGGGGCTGCTGGGCCGGCATGGCCTGGGTCGGCAGCGCGTGCGCGCCGTCGCCGAGGTACTCCGGCTGCCCGGAGGGCTGGCCCACCGGCGGCACCGGCGCCTGGTTCTGCGGGTGGCCAGGCTGGCCCGGCTGCCCCTGGGGCTGCTGGCCGGGCTCGGGGCGGAACAGGTCGTCCAGGTTGAAGTCACCCGAGTTCGGGTACGAGCGGCGCTGGCTCAACGCGATTCCTCACCTGTGCACGACCGCGCGCTGACGGCGGACCACATCTCGTCGGTTCTTGGGAGCATCACAGTTCCTTGGACGTCACGCCCACGCTACCGGTTCGCCGAACCGGGTGGCCACGCGGGCGGGACATCCCTCACACACTCCCCTCACAGCCCCCGGACCGGGGCTCAGAGCCTCGCCGGACGGCCCCTGGGCCGCCTCCGCGCCCACCGGCTGCTCCTCCCCTAGGCGCAATGCCAGTGACTTTGGCGCTGTCGTCTCGTTGATTGGGGTATGGCGAGGGTGGGGCAGGTCAAGTCGTCTGCGGGTGAGCGGATATCGGAC
>NZ_JBIWPA010000016.1:139725-182920 GCF_044768035.1 Kitasatospora sp. NPDC101176 | reverse complement strand
GCACTCAAATCACTCTTTGGCGGTGGCTCCCTCGCCCCCCGGGCGCGCGGTGGGCCCCCACCCCTCTTCGTCGCCCGCCCCCCCCCGCACCCCCCCCCCCCGACCCGGGTGGTCTGGACCATTGGACGCATTTCGGCCGCGCGGTCATTTTCGGCCGTAGTCGGACCATCGACGGTTCGCACGGGATCCGGTCCCCCTATTCTCGTGCCCGATCGCGGCTCCGTCGGAGCCGGGCGACACACGCACGGAATTCCCGCCCGAACCACCCACGATGGGGGAGTCCTCATGCCCAGGCCCAGAATCGCCCGCTTCCTGGCCGCCGCCGGTGTCGCGGCGCTGCTCCCGCTGTCCTTCGCAGCCGACGCACACGCGGCCACGTACCTGCAGACGATCTCGCTCATGAACGTCACCACCATGAAGTGTGCCGACCTGCCGGGTTACGGCTGGAACCCGGTGGACACCCGCGTCAGTCAGTACCCCTGCCGGCCCGGCCGCGACGACAACCAGATGTGGCGGCTGGAGCGGACCCGGACCGTCGACGGCCGGGCCCTGTACCAGTTCGCCAACGACAAGAGCGGCTACTGCCTCGACCTGCCCGACTACGGCGCGGCCCCGGCCGGTGCCCCGGTGACCGTCTACACCTGCGCCTCCGACCCCGCGACCGACAACCAGGAGTGGTACCTCGTCGACGTCGTCGGCAACGGGGGCTACGAGATCGTCAACTACAAGAGCGGCCTCTGCCTGGACGTCGCCGGCTGGGCCGGAGACGGGAGCGACCGGGCCGACGACCTGCCCCTGACGGCGTACCCCTGCTACGACAGCTCGTGGCACGGTGGCGTGTACGAGGGCTACGACGACCACATCTGGCGGTTCTACGGCTGATCGTGCGTCATGTTGTGCGGCCCCGGACCCTCGTCGGGGGTGCGGGGCCGCCGCTCCGTGCGGTTCGCGAGCCGGCTCGGCTGCCCCGGTGCCGGCGCCCCGTCGGGGAGCCGGCACCCGGCGGGCGTCAGTAGACGAGGACGTCCCAATGGGTGCCCTCGTTGCAGTACAGGTTGCCGGATGCGGCCTGCCACTGCGGGTAGCCGTCGCCCCGGAGGCCGATGTAGGTGAAGCTGTTCTGGACGTAGCCGTCGATGCAGGAGTTGCGGGCGATGTCGACCTTGTAGCCGTTGTAGTGGCTGTAGGTGCCGGAGGCGTGGCCCACCTCAGTCCCGCCGGTGATGTTGATGGCGCAGCCGCTGGCCCGCTTGAGGGTGATGACGGCGCTCACCGTGCCCGAGTTGATCTGCTCGAACGAGGTGCAGGTGGAGTTGGACCTGGTGGTGCAGCCCCCGCTGGAGCTCCACGTGACACCGGCGCCGCTGAGCTGGGCGGCGGCCGCCGACTGGGACAGCTTGGTGCCGCTGGCACCGGCCGTGGGGGCCGAGACGGCGAGGCCGGCCACGGTCAGGGCGACGAGGGTGGCTGCGGTGCGTGGCTTCAACTGCATCTCCCGGTGAGGATGGTGTGCCTCGGACTCGGCTCCCCGCCGTGCCGTCAGGCCTCGGCGGCAGGACGGGAAGCCGGTGCCGGGCCCGCGGAAACCGGCCCGGACGAGTGGGTCGTACGCAGTGCTGTGACGCGGCGGTGCTCCGGCGCGAGGGCCGGCCGATCAGCGCGGCGCCGCCGGGCGCCGGCACCGCCCCAGGATGCCCGACCGGTGTCTATGCGAGTAGACCCCCGCCTGTGAATTTCGCGTGACGGGCAGCGGCCCTCAGCGCGTCGAAACGCCGTCCCGCGGGTCGTCCGCGCTCGGTCGGCGGGGGTCGTTCAGCGGTTCACCGCCCGCATCCCGTCCTCGTCGTAGCGCTCGCCGGACACCTCGGGCAGTTCGGCCTCGATGCGGGCCAGGTCCTGATCGGTCAACTCGACGTCGACGGCGCCCGCGTTCTGCTCCAGGTAGGTGCGGCGCTTGGTGCCCGGGATCGGCACGAGGTGCTCGCCGCGGGCCAGCACCCAGGCGATCGCCAGCTGGGCCGGTGTCACGTCCTTCTCCGCGGCGATCTCCTTCACCTTCCCGGCGAGCCGGAGGTTGGCCGCCAGATTGGCCTCCGTGAAGCGCGGGTTGGTGCGGCGGAAGTCGCCCTCGTCGAGTTCGTCCGGGGAGCTGAAGCGGCCCGCGAGGAAGCCGCGGCCGAGCGGGGAGTACGGCACGAAGCCGATTCCCAGCTCCCGGCAGGTGGGGAGCACCTCGGCCTCCACGTCCCGGGTCCAGAGCGAGTACTCGCTCTGGACGGCGGTGATCGGGTGGACGGCGTGGGCGCGGCGGATGGTGTCGCCGCTCGCCTCGCTCAGCCCGATGTGCCGCACCTTCCCCTCGGCGACGAGTTCGCCGAGCGCGCCGACGGTCTCCTCGATGGGCACGGTCGGGTCGACCCGGTGCTGGTAGTACAGGTCGATGCGGTCGGTGCCGAGCCGCTTCAGCGAGCCGTGCACGGAACCGCGGACGTGCTCGGCCGAGCCGTCCTGGCGGCCCACGGTCGACATGTCGCCGGGAACGGCGCCGTCCATGCGGTAGTTGAACTTCGTGGCGATCACGTACTCGTCGCGGTGCCCCCGGACGGCCTCGCCGACCAGGGACTCGTTGGTGAGCGGCCCGTAGACCTGCGCCGTGTCGAGGAACGTGATGCCCAGGTCCAGGGCGTGCCGGATGGTCGCGACGCCCTCGGCCTGGTCGGCGGTGCCGTAGAAGGCGGACATCCCCATGCAGCCGAGGCCGATGGCCGATACCTGGAGGTCCCGCAGACTGCGCTGTTGCATGTGGCGTGCCAGCCCTTCGTCTCGATCGTCCCGAGGCCCGGCGCCTTCCGGCGCCCCGGTCCGGGTGACCGGTCGGGCCCGTCTCCTCGGAGAGGACCCTACGGTGCCGGGGCTGCGAGGGCCCGGAGGCGGTACCCGATGTCCCGGCCGCGGTTCACGGGGTCGCGCGCAGGGCGCGTTGGAGGCACTCCGTGAACCGGTCGAGGACGGCGGGGTCTCCGGCGGCGCGGGAGGGGTTGAGCTCGCAGATCGACAGCGCCCGGAAGCGCGGGTCCCGGCAGGCGGTGTCCAGTGCTTCGGACAGGGCGTCGAGCGTCGAGCCGCTGTTGCGGCCGTCGGTGCTCTCGGCGAGCGGAGCGTCGGTGAAGTCCAGGACGTCGACGTCGACGTGCACGGCCAGGGGGCCGGCGGGGAGCGTACCGAGGGCCCGGGTCACCTCGGTGCCCGGCGCGGTGGCGAGGTCGGTGTGCGAGCCCCAGCGCAGGCCCAGGGCCCGTGCCTGCTCGCGTTCCCAGGAGGTCGCGGCCTGGGGGTCGATGCCGAGGAGGTGGAGCCGGTCCGGGGTGAGCAGGGGGCGACGGGCGAACGCGGCCGCCAGCGGCTCCGCGGCTCCGGGCAGGTCCAGCCCGTGGGCGAGCCCCATCCAGTCGAGGGCGCCCTCGCGGGTGCTCGCCGGGGTGTTGAGGTCGAAGTGCCGGTCGATGTAGAGCAGGCCGGCGTCCGGGTCGCGTGCCGTGAGAGCGGCCATCACGCCCAGGGCGACGGTGCAGTTGCCGCCGATGACCAGGACGTCCGCGTCCTCGTCCAGCGCCGCGGCGACGTGGTCGGCGACGGCCTCGACGGCCCGGACCACCGCCGCGAGGTTCTGGGCCCGCGGGTGCTGCCGGTCCGGGGCCCACACGTGCAGCGGCCCGTCCCCGGCGTCCCGCACCCGGCGGCCCGCCGCGCTCAGGCGTTCGACCAGGCCGAGCTCGCGCAACACCCGTGGTGCGGCCTCCTGGCCGGGCGCGTAGCTGCCCGCACTGGTCGGTGCGCCGACCACGACGAGATCCCGTCGCATCCACCCATCATCGCCGTCCGTCCGGACGGGCGCGAGCGGGCTGCTCCCGGCCACGGGGGAGCGGCGATGTCGCCCGCGGAGAAGGGCGCCTGCGCGGTCCGCCGCGCCGTCGGGGGCGCGGCAGCTGTGGAGCGGGCCGCGGCCCGCTGGCTCGGCCACCCGCACCGGTAGGGCGTCCCGCGGGTACCGGGCCCGCGGGTACCGGGGCCCGCGGGTACCGGGGCCCGCAGGCTCAACCGACCTTCCAGAGCGCCAGGTAGGCGTCGAAGCATCCCACCAGGAACCTGCTGTCGGGGCTGAAGACGAGGTGCTCCGGCATGAAGGGCCTGGGGGTGAGGGCGTTCGCCTCGTCGAGTCCGCGGACGGGGTTCCAGGTGGCCGTGGACCAGACCCGTACCCGTCCGTCCTGCTCGGCGCCCGCGAGCAGGCCGCCGTCCGGGCTGAACGCCAGGGCGGACACCGGGTTGGAGGGGAAGGGGAGCGTCTCGACCACGGCGCGGGTGGTGATGTCCCACACCTTCACCTCTCCCCGGGAGGCGGTGGCGAGGACCTTGCCGTCCGGACTGACCGCGAGGGCGATCGCACCGTCCCCCGCGTTCTCCACCGTTGCGAGGAGCCTTCCCTGGCGGGCGTCCCAGAAGCGCAGCAGGCTCTGCCGGTCCTGGCCGGTCGTGGCGACGACGGTGCGGCCGTCCCGGGCGAAGGCCATGCTCAACACTTCCCCGTCCGCCTCGAACGCCGGGTGCTCGATCGGATTGGTGATGGTGGTGACCAGGGTGCGGCTCCCGACGTCCCACACGGTGATCACGCGGTTGGCGCTGTAGGCCAGGGTCCTGCCGTCCGGGCTGTACGCGAGGTTCGCGTATCCGGCCTTCTTCTGGTTCCGGTCGCCCTGGAGGGTGGCCGCCTTCTTCCGGGACGCCGTGTCCCACAGCGTGATCGTCGCGAAGTCGTCGACGCTGGCGAGCAGCGAGCCGTCCGGGCTGAACCTCACGGCGAAGGTGAGGTTGCCGTCGATGCCCGGCACGGCCGAGGTGCCGAGGTCGGCCGCGACGTCCAGGCCGGGGCTGTTCCACAACGTCAGGCCGCTGCCGCGGTCGCCCACCGCGAGGAGCTTGCCGTCCGGGCTGTAGTCCAGGGCGGTCTGCCGGGTGCGCCACTTGGGGGAGACCCTGAAGGCGGGTTCCGACGGAGTACCGGGAGATGTCGGGGTGGCCGCGGGCGTGGGCGACGGGCTCGGTCCGACCGGGGCCGCCGACGACGTGCTCGGCGAGGTCCTCGGCGGCGGGAGCGTCTGCGGACCGCCCGCGGTCGGGGAGCCCGAGGTCCGGTCGAGTGCGAGCGGCACGGCCGTCGCCGCGGCGGCACCCGCGCCGAGCACGGCGAACAGCACCGTTCGCCGACTCGGGCGCCGGCGCCGCGCCGGATCCACGTCGGATCCCTCGGCCGCCGGTGGATCCGCCGCACCGGGCGTCGGGACCGGTCGTTCCGGCCCGGCGGGCCCGGTCGGCACCGGGAGCGCGGTCCTGGTCGGCAGGTCCTCGTTCGCGACGTGTCCGGTCAGGACGATCGTCCCGGTGTCGGACGCCACCAGCCGGCCGGCGCCCTCGGTCAGGCCGAGGAGGCGGGTGACGGCGGCCTGCTGCTCGTCGATCAGGGCGTGCACGGCGGCCGGCCACGGCCGTACGGCCGGGGCCAGCGGCCCGAGTTCGTGCGCGATCCCCGCGGGCGTGGGCCGCAGCTTCGGGTCCTTGGACAGGCACCGCGCGACGAGCTCGCGCAGCTCCTCCGGGACGGCGGAGAGGTCGGGTCGGGTGTGGACCACGTTGTAGAGCGTCTGCGGTGCGGAGGTGCCGCTGAACGGGCTGCGGCCGGTGCACGCCTGGACCAGCACCGCACCGAGCGAGAACACGTCGCTGGCCGGGGTGAGTTCACCACCTTCGGCCTGCTCGGGGGACATGAAGGCGGGGGAACCGACGAGCCAGCCGGTGTGGGTGATCTCGGTGCCGCCCTCGCTGTCGGTGGCCCGGGCGATCCCGAAGTCGATGACCCGGGGCCCGTCGGCGGCGAGCAGGACGTTGGACGGCTTGAGGTCGCGGTGGATGAGCCCGGCCCGGTGGATCCCGCCCAGCGCGGCGGCCAGCCCGGCGGCCAGGCGCACCACCGCCTCGGCCGGCAGCGGACCGGCCCGCTCCACGGAGTCGCTCAGGGCCGGGCCGGGCACGAAGACCGAGGCCAGCCACGGCAGCGGCGCGTCCGCGTCGGCATCGAGCACGGCCGCCGTGTACGCGCCGGACACCCGCCGGGACGTCTCCACCTCGCGGCGGAAGCGCGCACGGAATCCGCCGTCCTCCACGAACTGTGAGCGCACGACCTTGACCGCGACCAGGCGCCCGTCCGGTGCGACGCCCAGCAGCACGCGCCCCATGCCGCCGCGCCCCAACTCTGCCACGACCCGGTACGGACCGACGGCGAGCCGGTCCGCGTCCCCCAACGGCTCCATCGGCCCCCTCCGACGCATGTGGCAACTCCGGGCGTACGCGCCCCTGTTGCCTGCCTTGGCGCGAGCATCTCACATCCTGGCGCGGCGGCGCAGGTCGCAGTGCGTGCTCCTGCGGCCTCCAGCGTCGTCGATGCGGGCCTCGGCGCCCCTCAGGCCGCGCGGGTGGCGGCGACGGGGGTGAGGGCGGCGTACTCCAGCGGAGCCGAGGGGTCGACGGAGAGGTTCATCGGGGCGGGTGCGGCACCCGCGCGGACGAGCAGGTCGCCGATGGCGGCGATCATGGCGCCGTTGTCGGTGCAGAGCCGCAGCGCCGGGACGCGCAGCGTGATGCCGGCGGAGGCGCAGCGCCGTTCGGTCAGGGCGCGGATGCGGGAGTTGGCGGCGACCCCGCCGACCACGACCAGGGTGTCGATGCCGTGGTCGGTGCAGGCCCGGACGGCCTTGCGGGTGAGGGTGTCGGCGATCGCCTCCTGCAGTGCGGCGGCGGCGTCGGGGACGTGCGGCTCGGTGCCGGCGGCGCGCTGGGCCTCCACCCAGCGGGCGGCGGCGGTCTTGAGGCCGGAGAAGGAGAACGCGTACGGGGGGTCGTTCGGCCCGCTCAGCGGGCGGGGCAGGCGGACGGCCTTCGGGTCGCCGTCGCGGGCGGCCCGGTCGATGGCGGGCCCGCCGGGGTAGGGCAGGTGGAGGATGCGGGCGACCTTGTCGAAGCATTCGCCGGCGGCGTCGTCCAGGGTGTCGCCGAGGTGGACGATCGGGTCGCGCGCCAGGTCGCGCACCAGCAGCAGCGAGGTGTGCCCGCCGGAGACGATCAGGACGATGCACGGGTCGGGCAGCGGCCCGCCGTCGAGGGTGGCGGCGGCGACGTGGCCGGCGAGGTGGTGGACGCCGTACAGCGGGACGCCGAGCGAGAAGGCGTAGCCCTTGGCGGCGGCGACGCCGACCTGCAGGGCGCCGGACAGGCCCGGGCCGGCGGTCACGGCGACGGCGCCGACGTCGGCCAGGGTGAGTCCGGCCCGGGTCAGGGCCTCGTCGACGACCGGGGCCATGGCGTGGACGTGGGCCCGGGCGGCGATCTCGGGCACCACGCCGCCGAAGCGCGCGTGTTCGTCCATGCTGGACGCCACCGCGTGCCCCAGCAGGACGCCGTCGCGCACCAGTCCGGCGCCGGTCTCGTCGCACGACGATTCGATCCCGAGCACCACCGGCGATCCCGCCATCACCCACGACTCCTTGTTGCATAGACCCAGTACTTGCGATGAGCTGGCAACAAGGATAGGCGAGCGCCCGCCCGGGACCGCCGTGCCGGGGTGGGACCCGCAGCTCGGGGGCCGTGCGCCCGCCCGGCGAAGATTCATCCAGGTGTTCGGAACTTCCCGGGGTTCCGGCCCGACTCCTGTGCCGGGTGCCGTCGCCGACGGTGCCTGCTACGGGAGGAGGGCGGAGCATGCGGCCCAGGAGCTGCTCGTCGCGTCGGCCGGGACGCGTCGGCCGGGGGTGCGCGCTGTGAGCGCGGTGACGGGCCGGGAGGCGCCGGCGGCGGTCACGGACCGCTGGAGCCTGGTGGCGGTCGCGGGGATGCTGTCGTTCGTGGCGATGCTCGACATGAACATCGTCAACATCGCCCTCGCGGACATCGCCGGGGGCTTGCGGGTGTCCGCGCAGACCGCCCAGTGGGCCGCCCTCGGGTACCAGCTCCCCCTGGTGGCGCTGCTCCTGCCGGCCGGTCGGTGGCTGGACGCGGTCGGCACCCGCCCGGCGCTGCTGACCGCCGTCGGCGGGTTCGCGCTGGGCAGCGCCGCGGCCGCGGCCGCGCCGTGGGCGGGTGCGCTGATCGCGGCCCGGATGGTCCAGGGGGCCTTCGGCGCGGTGCTGTTCGTCCTGATGCCGGTGCTGGCGATGCGGTCGGTGCGGCCCGAGCTGCGGGGCCGTGCGATGAGCCTGCCGGCCACACTGGGGCCGCTCGGTGCGGTCACCGGCCCGGCCCTGGGCGGGCTGGTCGTCGACCACCTGGGCTGGCGGGCGGTCTTCCTGGTGAAGCTGCCGGTCTGCCTGGCCGCCTGGCTCGTCGCCTGCCGGCACCTGCCCCGGGGAGGCGCCCTGGCGCGGCCGGCCCGGACGGAGGTCACCGACGCGGCGCTCATCGGCGGCGCCGTCTGCGCCGTCCTCCTCGGGCTCACCCTGACCGCGGACGCCCCCGGCTGGCTGCTGCTGGCCGCCCCGGCCGTCCCGCTGACCGCGCTGTGGCTGCGGCGGGCCGGCGGACAGCCCGTCAGGTCGGTGCTGCGGGAGAACCGGACGGCCGGCCTCAACGCCGCGGTGCTGGCCGTCGCCGGGGCCTTCGCCGCCGTGCACTACCTGCTCGCCCTGCACCTGCAGCGCGACGAGGCCGCCGGCGCCACCGCCACCGGCCTGACCATCCTGTGCTTCCCCCTCGCCATGGGGATCGCCGGACCGCTCGGCGGCCGGCTCGCCGACCGCTACGGCGCCCGGCCCACCGCGACCGCCGGCGCCGCGCTCACCGCGCTCGGCTTCCTGCTGCTCGCCCCGCTCGGTGACACCTGGACCCTGCCGGACGTCGCCTGGCGCCTCGCCCTCGCCGGAACCGGCATGGGCCTGTACGGCGGCCCGACCCAGGCCATGGTGATGACCTCCGCCACCCCGGCGACGGTGGCCACCGCCGCCTCCACCGTGCAGCTCGCCCGCAGCCTCGGCTTCACCCTCGGCCCGGCCCTGGCCACCGCCGCCTGGAGCCTCGGCGGCTCCGGTGCGGGCGGCCTGCACCTCGGCCTCGGCCTCGCCGCCGCCGGCAGCTGCCTCGCGGTGCCGCTGCTGGCGCGGCACGGCCGCCCCGCCGTCGCGCAGGCGGCCTGATCCCGCCCCACCTCCCCCTCCCGCCACCACCGTTCACACCACTGGAGCATGCGCATGTGCGGAATCACCGGCTGGGCGTCCTTCCACCAGGACGTCCGGCACAGTGCCCCCGTCATCGAGGCGATGACCGAGACCATGGCCCTGCGCGGGCCGGACGCCGGGGGTGTCTGGCTCGGCGCCCACGCCGCGCTCGGCCACCGGCGCCTGGCCGTGCTCGACCCCGAGGGCGGCGCCCAGCCGATGGCGGACCGGCCCGACCGGCCGCGGGTGGTGCTCACCTACAGCGGCGAGGTCTACAACCACCACGAGCTGCGCGAGCGGCTCAGAAGCAGGGGCCACCGCTTCGGGACGCGCAGCGACACCGAGGTGGTGCTGCGCGCCTACCTGGAGTGGGGCGACGCCCTGGTCGACCACCTGGAGGGCATGTACGCCTTCGCCGTCTGGGACGAACGCGAACAGCGCCTGCTGCTGGTCCGTGACCGGCTCGGCGTGAAGCCGCTGTTCTGGTCGGCCGTCGACGGCGGGCTGGCCTTCGGCTCGGAGCCCAAGGCCCTGTTCGCCCATCCCGAGCTCACCCCCACCGTGGACGCCGACGGCCTGCGCGAGGCGTACAGCCTGCTGTTCAACACCGGCCCCACCGTCTGGGCCGGGGTCCGGGAGGTGGAGCCCGGCGGACTGCTCGTCCTCGACCGGGACGGCGTCCGCGAGCGCCGCTACTGGCAGCTGACCGCACGCCCGCACACCGACGACCTGGCCGCCACGCAGGAGCGCGTCGGCGAGCTGGTCGACCGCGCCGCCCGCACCCAGCTGGAGGCGGACGTCCCGCTCTGCAGCCTGCTCTCCGGCGGCCTGGACTCCACCGTCGTCACCGCCCTGATCGCCGACGAACTCCGCCGCACCGACGGCCCCGGGGCGAGGCTCCGCTCCTACGCCGTCGACTACAGCGACCAGGCCGAGCGGTTCACCGGCGACGTGCTGCGCACCGGCCACGACACGCCCTTCGCCACCGAGGCCGGCGCCTTCATCGGCACGGACCACTCCACCGTGGTCCTCGACCCGCGGACCCTGCTCGACCCGGAGAACCGGCGGGCCGTCGTCGTCGCCCGGGACTCGCCGATCGGCGTCGGCGACATGGACACCTCGCTCCACCTGCTGTTCGGCGAGATCCGCAGGCACTCCACCGTCGCCCTGTCCGGTGAGGCCGCGGACGAGGTCTTCGGCGGCTACCCGTGGTTCCACGACCCGAAGGCCCTCGCCGCGCGTACCTTCCCCTGGCTGCTCGTCACCGGCGACGAGGCCGCCATGCCGCTCCACCCCGAGCTCGCCGCCGACCTGCGCATCCGCGACTTCCGCGAGGACACCTACCGCACCGCCCTGGCGGGCGTCCCGCACCTCGACGACGAGACGCCCGTCGAGCACCGGCAGCGCGAGATGCAGCACCTCTCGCTCACCCGGTGGCTGCGCCAGCTGCTGCACCGCAAGGACCGCCTCTCGATGGCCCGGGGCCTGGAGGTCCGGGTGCCGTACTGCGACCACCGCCTCGTCGAGTACGCCTTCAACACCCCCTGGGCGATGAAGAACCACGACGGGCGCGAGAAGAGCCTGCTGCGCGACGCCGGCCGGGGCATCGCCCCGGACTCCGTGCTGTGGCGGCCCAAGAACCACTACCCGGCCACCCACCACGCCGACTACAACGCCGGCCTCCAGCGGCTCGCCCTGGAGGCGCTGGACGCACCCCACGTGCGGGAGATCGCGGACGAGACGGTCGTCAAGGCCACCCTCGACACCCCGGCCGACCGCCTGCAGTGGGGCCACCGACTCCGGCTGGAACGGGTCGTGGACCTCGCGCTCTGGCTCGACCACCACCGCCCCGCCCTGGCCCTCTGACCCGGCGGCCCCACCTCCGCCGCACCCCCGCCGCCCCACCCCGACCGCCATGTGCCCGAAGGAACCGGACATGACCACCCCCGACCGCACCGGGGCCCGCTGCCCCGTCACCGGAGCCACCGCCGGCGAGCCGATCCCGCTGTACGGCTCCGCCTACAAGACCGACCCGTACGACCTCTACCGCCGGATGCGCGACGCCGCCCCCGTCCACCGGGTCCGCTTCCCCTCCGGCATCGCCGCCTGGCTGGTCACCGGCTACGAGGCCGCCCACCAGGCGCTCAACGACCCGCGCCTGGGCAAGAACCACGCGCTCGGCAACGACGACTGGCGCGCCCTCGCCTCGATCATGCCCGAGCCCCAGCACTCCCAGCTCCAGGCCCACCTGCTGCACCAGGACCCGCCGGAGCACACCCGGATGCGCCGCCTCGTCCTGGACGCCTTCGCGCCGCGCCGGGTGGAGTCGCTGCGCCCGCGGTTCCAGGAGCTCGCCGACGCCCTCGTGGACGGGCTGCCCGCCGAGGGCGGCGCGGACCTGGTGGCCGGCTTCGCGGCCCACTACCCCTTCCGGGTCCTGGCGGAGGTCATCGGCCTCCCGCCGGAGCTGGCCGCCCGCTTCGACCGGGACTGGGGCAAGGTCGTCCAGCCCGTCGGGCCCCAGGACCCGGGCCGGCCCGCCTACGAGGCGCGGCTGCTCGGCCTGCAGACGTACATCGCCGAGGTCGTCGCCCACAAGCGCGCGCACCGGGAGGAGGACCTGCTCTCCCGCCTGGTCACCGCCCGGGACGAGGGGGAGCTCACCCGGGAGGAACTGGACTCGATGATCTTCCAGCTCCTGGTCGCCGGTCAGGAGCCCGTCACCAACCAGATCACCACCATGCTGATCACCCTGCTCCGCCACCCCGACCAGCTGGAGCGGCTGCGCGACGACCCCGCCCTGGTGCCCCGCGCGGTCGAGGAACTGCTGCGCTACGACAGCGCCTTCGAGCTCACCACCTGGCGGTTCTTCGCCGAGGACAGCGACCTGCACGGCACCCGCATCCCGGCCGGCGACTCGGTGATCGTCTCGCTCTGCGCGGCCAACCGGGACGGCGGGCAGTTCCCCGACGCCGACACGCTCGACCTCGAACGCAGCCCGAACTCCCACCTCGCCTTCGGCCACGGCGTCCACTTCTGCCCCGGTGCCGCGCTGGCCCGGGCCGAACTGCAGACCGCCCTCGCCACCCTGCTCGCCCGGCTGCCCGGACTGCGGCCCGCCGAACCCCTCGACGACCTCACCTGGATCCCGGCCGTCCTCGCCCGCGGCGTCAACCGGCTCCCGGTCGCCTACGACCGGCGCGCCCCGCTCCACACCCGCCCGACCACCTGACACCCCGCTTCCGCCCCGCCCGCCAGGGCGGCCCGGCACCCGCCCCTCCGGGGGAACGGGCGCCGGGCCGCCGCCCCACCATGCCCTCACGGAGGAGACGCATGCCCACCCCGTCCGTTCTGGGTACCTCCAGATCCGTCCGGCAGACCTGCGCCGCCGTCCTGGACCTGCTGCTGCCCCACCGCCGAGCCACCGACACCGCCGCTGCGGCCGGAGCCGACGACTTCCCCGAACAGCTCCGGCAACTGGCCGAGTTCGTCGAGGCGGGGGACCGGATCGTCTTCACCCTGCCCGGCTTCCCCTGCAAGTCGCCCAGCCCCGCCAAGGTCCTCGGACACCTCCCCGACGAGGGCGAGCGGCTCTCGCTCACCTTCCTCGACGACCTCTGCCGGGCGGTCGGCGAGGTGTACGAGCCCGGCGCCCGGATGGAGGTCTGCTCCGACGGGCACATCTTCGGCGACCTGATCCGCGTCCCCGATCCGCACATCGACGCCTACTCCGACGAACTCGCCGCCATGATCCGCCGCGAGGGCCTGACCAGCCTCTCCGTCTTCGACCTGCGCGACGTGCTCGGCGACCTCCCGTACGACGAGAAGCGCGCCCGGGTGCACGCCGCGTACGCGCCCACCGTCGAGGACCTGCGCGCCGAGGTGAAGCGCGACGCCCACACCCTCGCCCTCTACCGGGGCATCACCCGCTTCCTCACCGAGGACACCGTGGACTTCACCGGCACCAGGTCGGCCCTCCAACGGGAGTGCCGCCGCCGCGCGTACGGGGTCATCCAGCGCAGCCGCGCCTGGGGCGACCTCATCGCCGAGCACCACCCCCGCACCGTCCGCCTGTCCATCCACCCGCAGCCGCGCGGTGCCGCCAAGTTCGGCATCCGGCTGCTCGACGCCCCGGACGCCTGGACCACCCCGTGGCACTCCACCGTCCTGCACCGCGCGGACGGCAGCTGGCGGTTGATGCGCCGGGCCGACGCCGAGCAGCAGGGCAGCCTGGTGCTGCGGGCCGGGCGGCCCAGCCACTTCGAGGAGTCCTGACCGTCCGTCGGCCGGGCGCGGCCTGCGCCCGACGCACGACCGCCCCCGGGCTCCCGACGGGAGACCGGGGGCGGCGGTCCGGCGGCACTACGCCGGGACGGTCCGCTCCCCGGCGGAGGCCTCCCCGGCGGTCCCACCGGTGGACGCCTCCCCGGCGGTCCCACCGGTGGACGCCTCCCCGGCGGTCCCACCGGTGGACGCCTCCGCGCGCGTCGCCGGGGCGGGCTGCCGGTGGTCGAAGGCGATCAGCGGATCACCGGTCAGCGGATGCTCCACCACGGCCGCCCGCACGCCGAACACCTCCGCCAGCAGTTCGGGCGTCAGCACCTCCCGCGGCGTGCCGGAGGCCACCAGCGCACCCCGGTGCAGGACGTGCAGCCGGTCGCAGAGCGAGGCCGCGGCGTTCAGGTCGTGCAGCGAGATCAGCGTGGTGCGGCGCTGCGCGCGCAGCACGGCCAGCAGCTCCACCTGGTGCCGGACGTCGAGGTGGTTGGTCGGTTCGTCCAGCACCAGCACGTCCGGCTGCTGCGCGAACGCCCGCGCCAGCAGCACCCGCTGCCGCTCCCCGCCGGACAGCTGCGCGAACCGGCGGTCCGCGCACGCCCCGAGGCCGACCTGCTCCAGTGCCTCGGCGACCGCGGCCCGGTCCCGCTCGTCATCCCCGGCGAAGGCCCGCTTGTACGGGGTCCGGCCCATCGCCACGACCTCGCGGACGCTGAACTCGAAGTCCGAGCCGCGCTCCTGGGGCAGCGCCGCGACGTGCCGGGCGGCCTCGGCCGGGGCCAGTGAGCGCACGTCGCGCGAGGCCAGCAGCACCCGGCCGGCCCGCGGACGCAGGTGCCGGTAGACGGTGCGCAGCAGGGTGGACTTGCCGCTGCCGTTCGGCCCGACCAGCCCCGCGATCTCGCCCTCGGCGGCGATCAGTCCGACGTCGGAGAGCACGTCCCGGCCCCCGAGGGCGACGGTGACCTGCTCGATGGTGATCCTCATCCGCGCTCCAGCCGTCGGTCGAGCAGGTACAGCAGGACGGGCGCGCCGACGACCGCGGTGACGACGCCGATCGGCAGCTCCTGGGTGTCCAGGGCGTTGCGGGCGACGGTGTCCACCGCGACCAGCAGGACGGCACCGGTCAGCGCGGACAGCGGCAGCAGCCGGCGGTGGTCGCCGCCCACGACGAGCCGGCACACGTGCGGGACCAGCAGGCCGACGAAGCCGATCGCGCCCGAGACCGCGACCAGCACCCCGGTCAGCAGGCTGGTGACGGCGAACAGCTCGCGGCGCAGCCGGGCGGTGTCGACGCCGAGTCCGGCGGCGGTCTCGTCGCCCATCAGCAGGGCGTTGAGGTGCCGGGCCCGGGCCTGGAGGGCCAGCCAGCCCAGGGCGACGGCGGCGGCCGGGGCGGCGAGCTGGTCCCAGGTCGCCGCGCCGAGACTGCCCATGAGCCAGAACAGTACGCCCCGGGTCTGCTGGTCGTCCCCGGCCTGGAGGACGAGGAAGCTGGTGAACCCGGAGAGGAACTGCCCGATGGCCACCCCGGCCAGCACCAGGCGCATCGGGGCGAAGCCGCCGCCGCGCCGGGCGATCGCCCACACCAGGGCGAAGGAGCCCAGGGCCCCCGCGAACGCGGCGGCGGAGACGCCGAAGCCGAACGCGAAGCCGGTGCCGGCACCGAGGACGATGACGGCGACGGCGCCCAGCGACGCACCGGAGGAGATGCCCAGCAGATAGGGGTCGGCCAGCGGATTGCGCACCAGGGCCTGGACGGCGGTGCCGACCAGGCCCAGTCCGGCACCGACGAGTGCCGCGAGCAGGGCGCGGGGGACGCGCAGCTGCCAGACGATCAGGTCCCGGGTGCCGGCCTCGGGCGCCGTCCCGGTGATCCGGTGCGCCACCACCGTCCACACCTCGTGGACCGGGATGTCCACGGAACCGAACGAGACCGCCAGGGTGAGCGCGAGGACCAGTGCGGCGACGAGGGCGGACGCGACGGCGCCGACCCGCGCGGTGCGCGCGGGCCGATGGACGGGCGCCGCAGCGGGTGCGGCCGTCATCTACCGGGCGTCCTTGACCAGGTCGGGGAAGAGGGCGTGTGCGATCTGCTCGACGGTGTCGGCGTTGCGGGTGCCGGCGATGGTGGTCACCTCGGAGCCGATCCGTACGAAGCGGCCCTCCTGGACGGCCTTGAGCCCCTTGGTGGCGGGGAACTCGCGCAGGAACTTCTCCGCCTCGTCGAACGCCTTCCTGTTCTCGGCCTCGCTGCCGCGGTTGCGCACGCCGAGCTGGATCCAGTCGGGGTTCTTCGCGACGACGTCCTCCCAGGAGACGGGCTTGAAGTCGCCGTCGAGGTCGCCGAACACGTTGCGGGCACCGGCGAGGCCGATCACGGCGTTGCCGACCTGCCGGTTGCCCACCGCCATCGGCTGCTTGGTGCCGGCGTCGAAGTCGAAGAAGAAGTAGCCGGGACGCTTGTCCGCCGGCACCCCGGCCAGCGCGGTCCGCACCGTAGCGACCTTCTTCTCCATGTCCGCGGCCAGGGCTTCGGCCTTCGCCGAGGTGCCGGTGACCTTGCCGAGGCTCCTGATGTCGGTCTCGACGCCGGCGAGGTCCTGCACGGCGGCCGGGGCCGTGGCCGCACAGGAGGTGGAGTGCAGGAAGACCCGCTTGATCCCGGCGGCCCGGTACTCCTGGTCGGTCGGCGTGGTGCCCATCCCGCCGCCCATGGCACCCATGTCGGCGAAGGTCTCCACGTACAGGTCGGCGCCGGAGCCGAGCAGCTTCTCCTTGGGGATCACCATGTCCCCGAGCACCGGCACCCTGGCGCCGGCGTCGGCGATCCCGGCCGGCAGGGTGCCCTTGCCGGGAGGGAAGCCCGTGCCGATCACCCGGTCGCCCGCACCGAGCTGCAGCAGCATCTCCAGGCTGGAGGCGTTGCTGGTGACGATCCTCTTCGGTGCCGCGTCGAACACCGTCTCCTTGCCGGCACAGTCCGTGGCCGTGACCGGGAACGCCGCCGCCGACGGGGCCCCGGAGGCAGGTGCGGACGTCGCCGCTCCCGCGTCGCCGGCCCCGGCACCTCCGTCACTGCTGCATCCCGTCACGAGGACGGCGACGGCGGCGGCCATGCCGCACAACACACGAGAACGCATGGAACTCTCCTGGGAACATCCGGGTGCAGTGGGCCGACGGTTGCGGGCCCGGCTCTGGTAGTCGGGCCCGGCGCCGGAGTAGTTCCCGGGTGCGTCCGGGATTTTCCCGGGCCGCTCCCCGGCGCCATGCCGCGTGGTGATGCCGCACGCCGTTGCGGGGGCCCCGGGTGGGTTTCGGGCGGACGGCCGCCCGGCCCGGGTCGGGCTGCCATGATGGGGCGGCCATGCCCGCGCCGCCGTCCCTCCCGCGTTCCCGCACCGCCGCCGCCGATGTGCGGCTGGTGCGGGCGGTCGTGCTGGCCTCGGTGAGCGTCGCGCTGGCCGCGGCCGCCCACACCGCGGCCGGTGGCCGGGTGGCGCCGGGCCCGCTGCTCCTCGGCTGGCTGGTCACGGCCCTCGCCGGTGCCGCCGGGTCGGGGCGGCGACGGTCGTTGCCCACGATCACGGGCGCCTTCTCGGTCGGCCAGCTGGGCCTGCACCTGTGGCTGCAGGCGGCCCCGGAAGCGCCCCTGCCCGCCCGGACCAGGAGGGTCGCCGCTCCGGGCGGGCACGTGCACGTCCACCACCCGGCCGCGGTGACCGGCGGCGGCGCCGCGCACGCGGCGGCCCATTCCGGGATGCTCGGGCACTCGCCGGCCATGCTCGCCGCCCACGCCGGTGCGGCGCTCGCCACGGGCTGGCTGCTGCACCGGGTCGAAGTCCTCCTGTGGCGGCTGATGGACCTGGCGCGGGCCCTGCCGGAGTCGGCCCGCGGCTGGCGCCGACGGTTCTCCGACACCGTGGCCCGGCTGGCCGGTCGGGCCGCTCCCGCCCGCCCGCGGACCGTGCCCCGCGCCGCTCCGGTCGGCCGCGCCGACGAGGTGCTCCCGAGGCCGGCGGTCCTGCGGCACAGTCTGGTCCTCCGGGGGCCTCCACGGACGGTCGGCGTCTAGGGCCGCCGGCTCATGGCCCAGTGCGCCGCACCGACCGTCACGATCCCCCTCCCCGCACGGCACCGGCCCGGCTTCCGCCGCGCCGGTGCACGCCGTGCCCATCTCCCGGACGGAGAACCCCGCCCCATGCGCTCCACCGCTTCCCGACGCGTCGCCACCGCGGCCGCGCTGGCCACCGCCGCCGTGCTCGCCACCGCCGCCCCCGCGTTCGCGCACGTGACCGTCCAGCCCGGCACCGCCTCCCAGGGCGGTTACACCGCCATCGCCTTCCGCGTCCCGGACGAGAGCGACACCGCCGCTACGACCAAGCTGGAGGTCACCCTGCCGGCCGACCACCCGATCGCCTCGGTCGCCACCGAGCCGCTGCCCGGCTGGACCGCCACGACCGAGAAGACCAAGCTGTCCACCCCGATCAAGACCGACGACGGCGACGAGATCACCGAGGCCGTCTCGAAGGTCACCTGGACCGCGGCCGCCGGGACCAAGATCGCCCCCGGCCAGTTCCAGGACTTCCGGATCTCCCTCGGCGCGCTGCCCACCGACACCGACAAGGTGGTCTTCAAGGCCCTGCAGACCTACGACGACGGCACCGTGGTCCGCTGGATCGACGAGAGCGCGGCCGGCCAGCCCGAGCCCCAGCACCCGGCGCCGACCCTCACCCTCACCAAGGCCGCCGCCGACGGCGACGCCGACCACCCGGCGGCCGCCCCGCAGGCGGCACCCGCGGCCGCCGCGTCGTCCTCGTCCTCCTCCGACACCACGGCCCGCGCCCTCGGCGTCGTCGGCATCCTCGTCGGCGTCGCCGGGGCGGCCTTCGGCGTCCTCGGCCTGCGCCGGCGCGACGGCCGCCGGTCCTGACCCCGCCCCGGGTGGGCGCCCACCAGGCGCCCGCCCGGGCCCGCCGCCCGCCGCCCGCGGCGGGCGGGCGTCAGCCGTGGGTCAGGCAGTGCTCGAGCTCGTCGAGCGCGTAGAAGTAGCTGCCCTTGACGTCCTGTTCGTAACCGACGGGTGTGACGGTGACGTCGCCGGCCGCGAGCGCGGTCTGCGCCGCTGCGCCGCAGGGGACGGTCCTGGCGCACAGCACCACCTTGACCGCGGGGGCGGCGAGGCCCTGGAGGGCAGTGATGTGCTGGGGGTTGCCGGTGGGACGGCGATCTCCATCGCGTTGCTGACGAGGACGGTGGGGGTTCCGGCGGCGTCGCCCTTGTCGGTGACGGTCTTCATGGTGGCCGGGCTGGCGGAGGCGAACACGTCCGCCGGCGCGCCGTTGACGATGCTGGCGGCCAGGGTGTCGCTGCCGCCGAAGTCGAAGACGACCTTGGTGCCGGGGTGCGCGTCCTCGAACATCCTGCCGAGTCGGGTGAAGGTGTTCTTCAGCGAGGCGGCGGCGAAGACGGTCACCGTACCGGTGACGGAGGAGGACGCGGAGGGGCTGGCGGAGCTGCTCGAACTGCTCGAACTGCTCGACGAGCAGGCGCTGAGTGCCGGCAGGGCGGCGGTGACGGCGCCGGCGGTGACGGAGCGGTGCACGGGGTCTCCCAGGGCCGTGGGGCGGTCCCGCGAGCATAGAACGGCCGATACCAGGATAGAGGGGACGTTCCGATCGCATGAGCCCGACCGAACGGCCGTCCGATCTGGCATCTGCCACCCCCGCCACCGGGCGGGCGGTGCCCTCACAGCCCGCGGATCGCGGGCCTGGTCAACGCGTATCCGAAGGCGCCCAGGAGGCAGAGCCCCGTGGCCGCGAACACGCTCCGGCTCCCGAACGCGTCCACCGCCGCGCCGGCCGCGATCACCGAGAGCGGGAAGACCCCCAGCGCGCAGAAGGTGACGGCCGCCATGACCCGGGCCAGCAGCGCGGGCGGAGTGCTCCTCTGCACGCCGGTGACGACCAGGACGTTGGTCACCGTGCTGGCGCCGCCGGCCAGGCAGAGCAGCAGCACGGCGCCGACCAGGCCGGTGAACGGCACCAGGCCGATCGCCGCACCCATCACCAGACCGGAGCGCATCGCCGTACGGCCCCGCGAGCGCACCTCGGTGAGCCCGGCCGCGAACAGGCCGCCGACCAGCGCGCCGCCGGTGAACGCGGCCAGCAGCAGGCCCAGCCCGACGGCACCGGCGCCGAAGCCGTGGGTGGCCAGGGTCGGCAGGGCGACCCGGGTGGCACCGCCCACCGTCAGGTTGGCGATCACCGTCACCGTCAGCACCGCCCGCAGCAACGGGGACTCCCGCAGCAGGCCGCGGAAGTTCCGCGGCACGGAGGCCCGTTCGGACACCGGGCCGGGCGGTGCGACGGGGGTGCCGCGGCCGATCAGCAGCAGCGTCACCGCCGACACGGCGAAGGTCGCCGCGTCCACGCCCAGGGCGGCGGCCGGGTCCAGCCAGGCGACCAACGGGCCGGCCAGCGCTGGACCGAGCAGTCCGGCCCCGAAGGTGACCGTGCTGGTCAGCGCATTGCCCGCGTGCAGGTCCTCGGCGGGCAGCAGGGTCGGCGTGATCGCCCAGGCGGCCGGCAGGAACACCCCCGCCCCGAGGCCGACCAGCAGGGCGAGTCCGCCGATCAGCCAGAACCGGGCCACCCCGGCCGCGGCGATCCCGCACAGTCCGGCGGTGGCGAGCAGCCGGCCGAGGTCGGCGGTCAGCATCACCCGCCGGGCCCCGAACCGGTCGGCGAGGATCCCGCCGATCGGGGTGGCGGCCAGTCGCCCCGCACCGTAGGCGGCGACTACCAGGCTCAACTGGCGGGCGCCCCCGGCGAGGGAGTACACCAGCAGCGGCAGGGCGACCAGCTGGAACGCGTTGCCGAACTCCGAGGTGCCCTGCCCGATCACCAGCAGCCGGTAGCCGCGTGCCCGCAGGGGCGCGACGCCGATCCGGGGGCGGAACCGCGCCGGGCCCGTCGCGGTGCGCGCTCCCGGGCCTCCCGTCCGGGCGGCGTCCGTCCGGGCGGTGTCGTCCGCCGGTGCGCCGTCCGCTGCTGCACTGTCCGCCGGCGCGCCGCCCGCCGGTGCGTCGCCCGCTGCGGTGCCGCCCGCCGGTGCGTCGCCCGCTCCCGAGCGGCTAGCCATCGAGCGAGACCGGCAGCGACTCGAGGCCGCGCAGCATGATCGTGTTGCGCCAGGGCAGCGTCTCCTCCGCGGCGGCCAGTTCGATCCGCGTGAAGCGCTCCAGCAGGCCGGTCAGCGCCACCTCGCTCTCCAGTTTGCCGAGGAAGGAGCCGAGGCACCGGTGCAGGCCCTGCCCGAAGGCCAGGTGGCCCGGATCGCCGCGGTCCAGGATCAGCCGGTCCGGGTCGGTGAAGCGGGCCGGGTCCCGGTTGGCCGCGCCGAGCGAGAGCAGCACCAGCTCGTCCGCGGGGATCTCCACGTCGTCGACCGTCACGTCGGCGTTGGTGAACCGCAGCGTGGCCATGCTCACCGGGGACTCGTAGCGCAGGAACTCGTCGATCGCGACCGGCATCGCCGCCGGGTTGGCGCGCAGCCAGGCGAGCTGGTCGGGGTGGTGGAGCAGGGCGAGGGTGGCGGTGCCGAGCAGGTTGACGGTGGTCTCGTGGCCGCCGATCAGCAGCAGGAAGACCATCGAGAACACCTCCTGTTCGGTGAGTTCGCCGGCGTCGCAGGCCTGCACCAGGTCGGTGAGGATGTCCGTGCTCGGCGAGGATCGTCGGGCGGTCATCAACTCCCGGAGGTATTCGTTCAGTTCGGTGGTCGCCTGGGCGAAGGTCAGGTCGCCGCCCTGGGTGAGGATCGCCGTCGACCAGGTGCGGAAGGCCTGCATGTCCTCCGGGGGGAAGCCCAGCAGATCGCAGATGACCATGATCGGCAGCGGGAAGGCGAAGTCCGTCACCAGGTCGGCGGTCTCCCGGCCGCGCAGCCCGTCCAGCAGGCCGCCGGCGATGCGCTCGACCAGCGGTCGCATCAGGTCCACCCGCCGGCGGGTGAAGACGCCCTGGATCAGCCGGCGCAGCCGGGTGTGGTCCGGCGGGTCGCTGTTGAGCATGTGGACCACCTCCGAACCGAGTGTCAGTCCGGAGCCCCGCCCGCTCGCGATGGCCTGGCTGCGCCGGACGTCCTGCCCGAAGCTCGGGTCCATCAGCGCCGCCCGGACGTCCTGGTAGCGCGTCACCAGGTAGACCGGCAGGCCCTCGCCGAACTCCACGACGGAGACCGCGCCGCCCTCGCGGATCCGGGCGAGCGTGGGGTAGGGGTCGCGGATGAACGCGGACATCCGCGCGGCGGCGTCGTCGACCGCGGTGGTCATGGATCTCTCCTCGGGATCGAAGCTCTCGCGGACGGGCGGTCGTGCGCGGCTACACCGTCAGCGACGGGAAGGGCCAGCGCCGCACCCGCATGGGCAGGAACCAGGCGCGGCCGGCCTGTTCGGCGATCAGACCGGCGCCGGCGAAGTCCCGGTGGACGGCGTCCGGCAGCAGCTCGAGGTCGACGCCCTCGGACAGCGCCTCCACCTGCGCCAGGTGGCCCGGCTCGTCGATGGTGAACAGCTCCAGCGTCCCGAACCGGCGGTCGCGCACCTCGACGAAGCCGGGGCCGCGCCGGAAGACGCACTTGCTCGGGTAGTACGTGGCGCGCCACCCGTCGGCGACCTCCGGTGCGCACCCGGTCACCCGCTCGGGCGGGTAGAGGTGGTGGAACCGGCGCCGCGCGGCGCAGCCGTCCGTGCAGACCGCCTGCCAGAGCACGGCCAGCCCCTGCCCGGTCGCCTCGCGCAGCAGCGTCAGCGCCCGCGCGGAGGCCGCCGGCGCGTCCGCGCACAGGTGCACCGGCCCGGTCAGCCGCAGGCAGCGGACCCCGGCGCGGTGCAGCTCGGTGACCTCCTGCTGCACCGGGCCGCGCAGCCTGCGGCGACCGAGCGCGTAGCCCGGCAACTCCCGTGCGGCGGGGTCGTAGTCGAGCCACAGCTCGACCTCGGGGTCGGCCGCACGCCAGGCGGCGGCGTCGGCCGCTTCAGCCGATCGCGACGGCATCGAGCACCTCCTCGGCGTGGGGGTGGACGGCGACGGGGCCGTGCCGGTGCTGCATCCGCATCAGCACCTGGTTGTCGGACTCGACGGCGACCTGCAGGAAGCTGTCCCCGTCGTGGAACAGCAGGCCCAGGGCGGTGAAGCGCTCCAGCACCGGCCCGACCGCCGCTGCGCCGCCGGGGGTCTTGGCCGCCAGCGCGGCGGCCGACCGGGGCTGGGAGAGCAGCCGGAAGACGGCGAGCTCCACCGGATCGGTCAGCTCGACCACCCGCCAGTCGAACCCGGGACGGGTGTTGACGAGCACGATCCGGTCGCCGGCGTCCCGGTGGGTGAGCCGGCTGTCGGGGAACCGGGCGAGCCAGGTGTCCACGGCCGCGCCCAGCCGCTCCGCGAGCCCGCCGCCGATCCCGCGCGGCGGCGCGGTGAACACGTAGGCCAGTTCGTTCAGTTCGCTCTCCGGGAGGCGGTAGGTCGCGCGGTACTGGAAGGCCGGACGGGTGATCGCGAAGCCGAGCTCGGGGCGGTCGAAGTACGGGCTGAACCGCTCGATCGCGATTCGCCCCGCGCCGGTCGGCGGGTCCAGGTGGTGCAGCACGGGCAGCTGGCGGATCACCGACTCGTAGTCGTCCGGCTGCTCGCCGGGGAAGCCGTAGAGGTAGTTCCAGGTCACCGAGACCCCGGCGCTCTGCGCGTCCCGCAGCGCACGGACGTTCTGGCAGCCCGTCACCCCCTTGTCCATGATCCGCAGGACCCGGGTGCTCAGGTTCTCGATGCCGGGCTGCACCTGGGCCGCGCCCGAGTCGCCGAGCAGCTGGAACTGGTGGCGGCGCAGGTTGGCCTTGATCTCGAAGTGCAGCCGCAGGTCGACGGGGAGCTCCGTCAGCGACTTCAGGACGGTGTCGAAGTAGCTCATGTCCAGGATGTTGTCGACCACGTAGACGTCCAGCAGCTGGTGGCGTTCGGCGAGCGCGAGCACCTCGGCGAGGAAGTCCGCCGGGGGCTTGGAACGGAACTCCATCGAGGAGCCGTTGAGCCCGCAGAAGGTGCAGTGGTGCTTCTCGCCCCACCAGCAGCCCCGGGAGCCCTCGACGACCAGCTTGGGGTCGACCCAGCCGGCCGCGACGGAGGCGTCGAGCCGCTCGAAGAAGCCGTCGTAGCGGGGCGCCAGGATCGCCGCGGGCGGCAGCGGGCGCGTCGACATCGCGTTGGCCGTCGACCTCCCGGAGCCGTCGCGCCAGCACAGCCCGGGGACCGCGGAGAGGTCGCCGCCGGCCAGCAGCGCCGGGAAGGCGGCCTCGCCCTCGCCGCGCACCACGTAGTCCAGGAAGGGGAAGTTGCGGTGCAGCGCGGCGCCCTGCGGACCGTCGCAGTTCGCGCCGCCGAACACCGTCCGCACCTGCGGGCAGCGCTGCTTGAGCAGCCTCGCGGCGGCCAGGCTCGCCGTGTTCTGCTGGAAGGTGGTGGTGAAGCCGACCAGGTCCGGTGGGTCGGCGGCGAGTTCCTCGACCAGGCGGGTGATGAACGCGGGGGCGATCGCGCGGGTGGCCCGGGTCAGGGCGACCTCCTGCTCGCTCGCGCCGTTGGCGGCGAGGTACTCGAAGTAGCCCGCGAAATCGTGGTTGTGACTGTCGCCGTCGCCGTGACTGTCGCCGTCGGGGCCCGGGGCCGGCTCGTCGTCGCCGTACAGCGCGCCGGCGAACGCCCAGTCCCCCGCGCCCTGGAAGTAGGACTTCTCGGAGAAGTACTGGTAGTCGTCCACACCGAAACCCGTGGTCCCGGCCGCCCAGTCCACGAAGTCCAGGTTGGCGTAGCGCACGTCGACCCGGTGGCCCGCACGGACGGCGGCGGTGTGCAGGATCCCGAGCGCCAGCGACGGCACGTCGATCGCGCCCCAGGGCATGTGCAGCAGGACGATACGCATGGTGGCCACTTCTGTTGTCCGCAGACGGTCGGTGAGGTGTCGCGGCCGGGGCCCCGGGGGGCCCCCGGCCGCGACGGAGGGTCACTTCTTCGCTTCCGGCTTCGGCTGCCCCTTGAGGGCAGGCGCGACCGGCGCGGCCTTGGTGATGTCGAGCGCGAAGTTCTGGACCACCACGGCGCCCCGGTCACGCTCCGGGGTGCTGATCGGGTCGTTCTGGATGCTGCGTCGCTTCATGGCTGTTCACCTCCTTCCATCGACTCGGCGGGGACCCCGGGGCGATCGCCCCGGGGTGGCCGGGGGAGTGGTGCGGGCCAGGACCGCCGGGCGAACCGGACCATCGCGGTCAGCACCGATCGGTGGTCGGCGGTCCGGCGGCTGTAGTGGCCGCCGTCCACCCAGAGCAGCTCGTGCGGCACCGCCAGCCGGCCCAGGTCGGCGGCGTAGCGGGCCACCTGGTCGGGCGGGCAGCGCTCGTCGGTCCGCGAGGCGACCAGCAGGACGGGCGAGCGGACCTGGTGCACGTACGACCGCGGGTCGGCCGCGCGGTAGCGCTCCGGGACCTCGTCCGGTGTCCCGCCGAAGAGCTGCCGGTCCAGCGCGCGCAGGGCGGGGGTGGTGGTGCGGTAGGCGGCCGGGTAGTCCGCGATCGGCTGGGCGGCCATGCCGAGCGACCACAGGTCCGGCTGCGCGCCCATCGCCAGCAGGGCCAGGTAGCCGCCCCACGAGAACCCGCACAGGCCGGTGCGCTCCGCGAGCGCCGTACCGTCGGCGACCAGGTCCGCGCGGACGGCGGCCAGGTCCTCGATCTGGGCCAGCCCGACCCGGTGGCCGTACTCGTGCTGCCAGCGGGCGCCGTAGCCGGTGGAGCCCCGGTAGTTGGTGCGCACCACCGCGTAGCCCTGCTCCACCAGGACGTTCACCCGCGGGTCGTAGGAGTCCCGGTCGTGGGTGGCGGGGCCGCCGTGCACCAGGAAGAGCGTCGGCCACGGGCCGGGGCCGGCCGGGGTGCTGACGAAGCTGTGGATGCGCCCGTACGGCCGGGTCGTCCAGCGCCGGGTGCGGGAGGTGCCGTCGTGGTCCGGGCCGGGGTGGTGGGCGACCTCCGTGCCGGGGCGCAGCACCAGCGGGCGGGGCGGTGTCGACTCCCGGCTCCAGACGCAGTGCAGGGTGCCGTCGGGGGCGCAGGAGAGGTCGTGGATCGTGCCGCCCGGGGTGCTGATCCCCCGGACGGACGGGGCCCGTCGGGCCGGCTCCGGTTCCTGGTCCCCCGTCCCCTGCCAGGCTGTCTCCTGCCGCGTTCCCTCCTGCTTCCGGGCCGCCCTCCGTGCCGTCGCCCCCGGTCCGTCCGGCGGGTCGAGGTCGGCGAGCAGCAGGCGGCTCCGTCCGGCCCGCTCGTGCTGGATCAGCACTCCGCGCGGCCCCTGGTACCAGCCGGCCGTGATCTGCGCGTCGAAGGAGAGCCCCGGGTGCCGGCGCAGCCCCGTGTCCGCGCTCCAGGTCGCGAGGGTGTACCGCTCCTCCTCCTCGACCACCAGCAACAGCTCCGGCTCCGGTACCGCGAGCGGGTTGAACTCGATCGGCCAGAGCCGCAGTCCACGGTTCCCGGCGATCCGCAGCGGGCCGTCCGGCCGGGCGCCCGGCAGTCCGTGCGCGCTGCCGTCCGTCTCGTCGTCCGCCCGCGCCGCCGTCGGCCACAGGACCACCGCGTCGTCCCCGTCGGGCTGCCCGGCGAGCGCGAGCAGCCGGCCGTCCGGCGACAGGTCGGCCAGGCCGAGGTACCCCGGCGCCGAGCCGATCAGCCGGGCCTCGCCCGCGGGCGGCCCGACGTAGCAGTGCGAGGCGCCGTCGACGCCGACGGCCACCGCCGCGAGCGCACCCGTCCGGTCGAAGGCGACGCCGTAGGCCCGTCCGCGCGGCACGCCGTGCAGCGCCTCGCCGGCCGGACCGCCGGCGAAGGGCTCGCGCCGCCACCGCCCTTCCCCCGCGTGGTCGGCATCGAACCACCACACGGCGTCGCCGTCCGGTTCGATCTCGCTGAGGTGGACGCCCTCCGGCCGGTCGGTGACCACCCGGCGCCGGCCCGTCCGGAGGTCCCAGGCCACCGCCTGCCAGCGCTCGTCGACGAGCCGGGTCTCGACCGCGCGGTCGGCCGCCAACGCGGCGAAGCCGGGGGACTGGAACGCCTGCGTCACGGACCCGGCCCTTCCGGCTCGATGATGGGAACAGGCTGCGCTGAACGTCCCGAGGTCAGCGAACCGGGCGTGAAGAGCCGGTGAACCGACGTGAAGAAAGGGCCACTTGTGGAGGATCGCGGCCACTCTAGGGGGGTGTCGTGGTCATGAACAGACCTTTCGCACGACTGGCCGAAAGGTCTGCCCCGGCCGTCCGGGCGAACCGCCCGCCCCGACCCCGGAGGCGCAGGCCGACCCGGGCGGATGCGAGGGTGGGCCCCGTGAACGAGACGATCATGGCAGCCGCCCGCGCACGAGCCGCCGAACACCGCCGCCGGTTCGACCTCCGCTTCGAGGCCTACTTCGCGGCCCTGCCGGAGCGCCTCGACACACCGCCGCTCAGCCGCTTCACCCCGCGCTGCCTGGAGCTGCTGCGGGACCTCTCACTGCGCGGCGGCAAGCGGCTGCGGGTCGCCCTGCTGTACGAGGCCGCCCGGCTGGTGACCACCGAGCCGGTGCCCGGCCTGGCCGAGGCCGCGCTGAGCATCGAACTGCTCCAGACGCACGGGCTCGTCCACGACGACCTCATCGACGATGCGCCCGTCCGCCGCGGCGGGCCCTCCACCCACGAGGCCTACCGCCGGGAGTTCCCGGACGCGGACCGCACCGCGCTCGGCCTGACCGTCCTGGCCGGGGACCTCGCCGCCTTCCTCTCGATGCGGGTCCTGCTGGAGGCCGACGTCCCCGCCGAGCTGCGCCAGGCCATGCTGGAGGTGCAGCTGGACGCGGCCGCCGAGACGGTCACCGGCCAGATCGTCGACCTCGAACGCGACGTCCTCCCGATCCCGGACGAGGAGTTCCTGCACACCGTCTGCGAGTACAAGTCCACCCGCTACTCCGTGCTCGCCCCGCTGCGCCTGGGCCTGCTGGCCACCGGCGCGGACCTGGCCGGCCACGACGCACGGCTGCGCCGGTACGCGACCCTGGTCGGCATCGGCGGCCAGCTGCGCGACGACTACCTCGACCTCTTCGGCGACGAGGGCGCCACCGGCAAGTCCACCGGCGCCGACCTCCGCGCGGGGCGCCGCAGCTACGCCGTGAGCGCCCTGCTCGCCCGCGCGGACGCGTCGCAGCGGGCCGTCGTGGAGTCCGCGCTCGGCGACCCGCACTGCCCGGCCGCCACCGTCGAGCACGTCCGCGGGCTGGCCCGGCACCTGGGCGTGGACGGCAAGCTCCGCGCGGACATGCGCCGCTGCGCCGACGCGGCCCGCGCCGAGGCCGCGGGCTGGCGCCCGCACTGGCGGGAGGAGGCCGTCGCCTTCTTCGAAGGCCTCCCGCCGACCAGCGTGATCCCGGGGCCTGACCGGGCGGCCGGTGCCAGGTGACGATCAACGGCACGGACGACGCGTTCACCCTCCTCCGGCAGGCCGTCGACCTGCTGCCCGGGAACGCCACGGCCGAGAACGGCCTGACGATCGCGGACGTCCGCCGGGACATCGAGCTCCAGGAGTGGGAGACGGTGCTCGACATGCTCATCGAGATCGCGGACGTCCGCCCGGTGTCCACCGCCTTCTGGGAGAAGCTCGCCGAAGCCGCTCGGCAGATGATGCTCGACCGGACCCGCCGCGGGTGCCGCCCGAGGGCCCGGTCCGTGGACGCCGTGCGCTGACCGGCGGTGAGCGGTGCGCCGTCGGAACAGTCCGCGGCCCGCGCGCTCCTAGTCTGATGCCGCCGCGGGCCGCGTGCCCGGCCACCGGATCGGCGCGCCACCGCCGGCAGGACGCGCCGACTCGATGCGCACCCTTCACCCGACCCCACCGAGGAGCCCAGGACCACCGTGCCCAGCCAGCCCCGCCTCCACCAGCACCGCCCCGAGATCCAGGAGTTCGGCACCGTCACGCAGTTGCCGATCGCCCTCTCCCACGACGCCCGGCAGTACTCGTGCCAGCGGCTCAACCGCGTCCTCGCGGACACCCAGTTCCTGTACTCCCTCTACAAGAAGTGCCACTGGGGCATGCGCGGGCCGACGGCCTACCAACTGCACCTGCTCTTCGACAAGCACGCCCAGGAGCAGCTGGAGCTGGTCGACGCGCTCGCCGAGCGGGTGCAGAGCCTCGGCGGCGTCGCCGTCGGCGACCCCCGGCACGCCGCGCTGATCACGGGCGTCCACCGCCCGCCGGACGGCATCGAGGACGTGCAGTCGATGCTCTCGCGCCTCCTCGACGCGCACGAGGGCATCCTCGCCGACAGCCGCGACGCGGCGACCCGTACGGCCGGCCTGGGCGACGACGGCACCCAGGACCTCCTGGTCTCCCAGGTCATCCGCACCGGCGAGACGCAGGTCTGGTTCCTGGCCGAGCACCTCGTCACCCCCGACACGGACGCCTGAGCCCCCCGCCGGGCCTGAGCCCCCTGCCGGGCCCGGCTCGCCCTGGGCCCGGCTCAGCGCCGCGCCGGCGAACCGGTCCGCCGCCTCCCCTCACTCATGGGGGAGCAGCCCGGTCAGGCCCGCCGCGCCCTGGTGAAGCGCGGTCGGGTGCCGGCGGCCAGTTCGCCGAGGCGCTCGCCGACCACGGAGACGCCCGGGTGGGGCTCCCGCTCGAAGTACCAGGGCTTGCGCCGGTGCAGCAGGTTCTCGCCGTGCTCGCTCCAGGTGAACCCGGGTTTCGGCAGCAGCCCCCGGAACACCGCGTCGACCGTGTCCGGATGGGCGACGGCCAGGCGGCGAGGCGTTCCCCCGCTTCGCCAGGGGGGAGGAGCAGCTCGTCGCTGGTCGTCCACCAGGTTCAGCAGGATGACGGCGTCCCCGTCCTTGCGCCGGACCTCGAAGACACCCTCGACCGGGTCGCGCCAGCCGAGCAGCGGCGCCCGGTCGGATTCGGTCAGGCCGCGCTGCCCGGTCCTGACGATCCAGCGGGCGGGCCGGTGCGCCGCAGGGTCGGCGCGACACCCTGGACCACGGTACCGAACGGCAGGGCGCGGTCGCTCCGACGGTGGTGAACCGCCCTGGCATCGCGCACCGGACGGCGCCTCCGCCGACCGGGCGGCGCGCGTGCACCGGTCGCCCGCCGTCCGTCGCGGCCGAACCGTCAACCCTCGCCGGGTGAATCGTTGAACCGTCGAGCGCAAGCCCGTCGACCACCGCACCGTGAACCACCGAAGCGCCGGACACCGAACCGTGAGACCACCCAAGCGCCGGGCACCGCACCGTGAACCACCGCGCCACTCCGGCCCCGGCCGGGTCCGCACCACCACGAGGAGGGATTCGTTGAGCAACGAGAGCCCGGCCGACCTGCGCAAGAAGGAGCGGCGTTTCGCCCTGCCGGCAGTGGCCGCCACCGTCGTGGCCCCGGTCCGGGTCACGCCGGCCGCCGTGCCGGGCGGTTCCTGACCCGGCGGCCCGGGACCCCCGCCGCATCCTTCGACACCCCAACCGCTCGGGAGGAAAGTCAAGTTGCCTCACATGGCCGTGCGCGTCGCCGCGCAGACCACCACCGCGCTCACCCTGCTCACCTGTGTCCTGGTGGTCCGTCAGGAGAGACCGGCGGAGCCGACGACGGATGCACCGCCGCCCGCCGCGGTCATCGGACCGGACCAGCCGGATGCCCGGGGCGGACTCCTCCCGCAGGAGCAGACCGACCGGACGGGCACGTCGCCGCCGTGGCCGGCCGACGCGCCGGTGGCCGCACCCCGACAGCTCGGCGGGCTCGGCACCCTGACGGCCCGACCGGCGGCGCTGAGGATGGCGGCGGCCGGGGTCGACGGCTCCCGCGCGGCCGACGGGGCCGGCGTGATCGCCATGCCGGAGAGCGCGGGCGGGGACCAGGAATGGCTCGTCCGGCCCGTGGCCGACGGCGAGGTGGTCCTCCAGTCGCTGCTGGTGAGCACGGACGAGGAGGCGCCTCAGCCCCTCGTACTCACCGCCGACCCCGACGGTTCGGTCTACCTCGCGTACGAACTGGCCGACGAGCGGCAACAGGACGGCGGCCAGCGGTGGGGCGTCGTGGACGCCCACGCCCCCTTGGGGCCGCCGGGCCGGGAGGCGTCGGACGGGCGCTCCGCCACCCGGCTGAGGCTCCACGCCAACGGGGGCGGCTGCCTCGCCGAGCACGGCTACGGCGAGCGGGTGGCCGTCGAGGGCTGCGACGACCCCCGGTCCTGGTGGACGGTGGAGGGGGCGACCGGCTCGGTCTGACCTTCGACCAGCGCAGGCCGGGGTCGATGACGGGGCATCCGGCCCTACGCGCTGAGGAGCTCGTAGACGGCCTCGGCGGCCTCGGCGGAGTCCCGTGCGTCGATCCACGAGTACTCGTCCGACACGATGAACGGCGGTCGGCCGCCCGGTCGGCATTCCAGTTCGAGCGGCTCGGGGTTGGTCACCATGCGGATGAGGAACAGGTCGTCGTCATCCGCTTCGTCCTGCTTCACCCTGCGCTCGATCACCACGTCCGCCACGCGTGCACGGACGAGTCGGAAGACGTCGTCCAGCGGGCCTCCGGTGGTGTGCCCTGCGGTCCACACCCGTGTATTCACGGTGTGCATCATGCCAGCGAAACGGCGATGTCGGACCACCTCCGCAGCAGGCGCAGGACGCCCCCGTCGACCGGGCCCGACGACGTGCCGGGGTGCCACCGGGACCAGTCCTCTGATCGGCGCGGCGCCGGCCGCCCGCTGCCGACCCGTCCGCCCGTCAGCGGCCCGGGGCGGCGGTCGGCGGCGTGTCCAGGACCCGGAAGGAGAGGCCCGCCGCGATCAGCCGGTCGATCAGCGGCCGGCCCATCGCCACCGCCGTGGTCAGCTGTCCCGCGACGGGCGGAAGGTCGTCGTACGCGAGGCAGAGAGCCGCCTCGGCGAGCATCTTCGCGGTCTCCTGGTAGCCCGGGTCGCCCCCGGACACCTCGGTGAGGACGGTCCGTCCGCCACGCTCCCGGGCCACGAACCGGACGGCGAACCAGGAGCGGGCCCGCTGGTCCTCTCCCGGGCCGTCTCCGGGCTTGCGCAGCCGCCCCAGGGCCCTTCGCAGTACCGGCAGTTGGGCGGCGAGGGCGATCGAGGCCACCGCGGCGACACCAGCGAGGGCGATCGGCAGCCGTCGCACCGCGGCGTAGTGCGCGTACCCGAAGTCGGGGCCGTACGCGCCCAGTGCGGCCGCCGAGCGGGACACCACCTGCGGGTCGATCGTGGGCATCGGAACGGCCCAGGCCCGGGCCACCCGGGAGCGGTGCGGACGGCCGGTCGGGGTGCGGACCAGCCGTCCCTTCGGCCGGGGTTCCACGGCGCGGCGCGCCCGGGCGGCCCGGGCCATCGCGCGCGGTCGGGAGAAGGCCGTCATCGCCGAGGCGAAGGTGCCGCCGGAGATGGTGCCGCCGGCGCGGACGAAGCCCTCCACCCTGAGCGCGGTCGCCGGGCCGCCGCGGCGCAGCAGTTCCTCGACGGTGAACAGCACGCCGAGGTCGTGCGGGACGGAGTCGAAGCCGCAGGCGTGCACCAGCCGTGCGCCGGTCGCCACCGCGCGCTCGTGGTGCCGGAGGTACATCCGGTCGACGAACTCGGGTTCGCCGGTGAGGTCCACGTAGTCGGTGCCGGCGTCCGCGCAGGCCGCCACGAGGGGTTCGCCGTGCTGCAGGTACGGGCCGACGGTGGAGACCACCACCCGGGCCCCGGCGGCCACGGCGCGCAGCGCCTCGCGGTCGGCGGCGTCCGCGGTCAGCAGGGGGAGGTCGGCGCAGCGCGGGTCGATCCGCGCCAGCCTGGTCCGGACGGCGGCGAGCCTGCGCTCGTCGCGTCCGGCGATTGCCCAGCGGCAGCCCTCGGGCACGGTGCGGGCCAGGTACTCGGCGGTGAGTCCGCCGGTGAACCCGGTGGCACCGAACAGGACGAGGTCGTACGGGCGGGGCTCGGCCATCAAGTGTCCCTACTCGCGGGTAGTCGGCTGCGCCACGCTAGGAGCCCGTCGCGGCACTGTCAACGTCCCGGCCCGCGCGCCGGTCCCCCGGCGCCCGGCGCGTCGGGTGCCGCTCGCAGGCGCGGACGACCGGCCGAAGGCCCCCGGCTCAGCCGGCTCGGCCGGCACCTGACGGGTCGGGTGCACGGGCGAACTCGCGGAGGAGGTCGGCGAGTCGTCCGGGCTGGTCCAGCGGGACGAGCGTGTAGCTGTCGTCCACCACGGCCAGCCGTGCACGGGGGACGAGCTCGACGAGGCGGCGGGCGTGCTCGGGTGGCATCACGCGGTCCTCGGCCGCCCAGACCACGAGGGTGGGGCGGTCGAAGCCCGGCAGGCCCTCGGCCGCTTCGAGCAGGAGGCGGGTGTCGGCCGCCGCCGCCCGGAGCAGGCGTACGGTGTCGCGGCGGATGCCGGACTGCCGCAGGACCGGTGTCATCCACCGGGCGGTGGCGGCGTCGCCGCGCTTGGTCAGCCACCCGAACGCGACCGGCAGCCGTCGGACGGCGCGCAGCCGCATCTGCTGCATGAACAGCCCGAACAGCCGGGGCGGGAGCCGTCCGGTGAGCAGCAGCGTCCTGCCGGTCAGCCCGGGCGGGAAGTTGTCGAAGGCGTCGCAGGAGACGAGGACGGCCCGCCCGATCCGGGTGGCGCCGTCGCTCATGAGGAGCTGGAGGAGCGCCCCGCCGGTGTCGTTGCCGACGAGTGTGGCGTCGTGCAGCCCGAGACGGTCGAGGAACTCGGCGACCAGTCGCGCCGCACCCGGCAGCGACAGGTCGGCGTCGGGGCGCATCGGGAGCCGGTGCGCCCCGAGCGGCAGGGTCGGTGCCAGGCAGCGGTGGTCGGCGGCCAGACGGGCGATCGTGTCGTCCCACAGCGTGGCGTCCATCAGCAGACCGTGCAGCAGGACCAGGACGGGGCCGTCGCCACCGGTGTCCCGGTACTCGATCGTCCCGGCCGACAGCTCGATCCGCTTCATGACGGCACTGCGGTCGGGCGCGGTGCGGTCGTTCCCGGTGGTGACGTCCATGGCGGCCTCAGTTCCGGAAGGCGGCCGCGTGTTCGGCGGCCCAGGTGGCGAAGGTGAGGGCGGGGCGCCCGAGGAGGCGCGCGACGGTGTCCGTGGTCGGTCCGGGGTCGGTCAGGCACGCGGCCGCGTAGCCGATCAGCCGGTCGGGCACGTCCTCGGGCAGCCCCTGGGCGAGCATCGCCCGGCGCAGCTGCTCGGGGGGCACTTCCTCGAAGGAGAGGTCCCTGCCGATCGCCTCGCCGATGATCCGGGCCTTGTCGTGCTGGGTGAGCGACTCCGGCCCGGTGATCGGGTGGGCGCGGCCCGCGTGGGCGGGGTCCAGCAGTGCCCGTACGGCGATCTCGGCGACGTCCCGCTGGTGGACGGGGGAGGTGGCCGCAGCGCCGTGCACGCCCCGGGCGGTGCCGGTCGCACGGATCTGCGGCGCCCAGGCGAGCGCGTTTGCGGCGAAGTCGGCGCACCGGAGGAAGGTCCACTGGAGCCCGGAGGCCGCGGCCGCAGCCTCCACCAGCACGAACTCCTCGGCGAAGCGCCGGTACCCGCCGCCGTACTCGACGGTGACCGCCGACAGCACCACGACGCGTCGCACGCCGTGCTCTGCCGCCAGCGCCAGCAGCTCGGCAGCGGCGCCGTCGACGGCGCGCGGACTGAGCAGGAGGGCTTCCACGCCGTCCAGCGCCGGTGCCAGCGACCGCGGCCGGGACGGATCGGCGACGACCGGCCGGACGCCGTCGGCGAATCCGCCGGCGGCGGGATCGCGGGTGACGGCCGCCGTCTCGCGGCCCTGCGCCGCCAGCAGCTCCACCACTTCGCGACCGACCGTCCCGGTCGCGCCAGTGACCATGATCATGTGCGTTCTCCTGTCCGGGATTTCCGATGGGTGCCGCGCCGGCGGACCCCCGTGCCGTCGGCGCGGCGCCGGTGGTGCCGACGATCAGTGGGTGAGGCCGGGGAACCAGATGCGCGGGTCGAGGATCACTGGTCGCTCCTTTCCGGGGCTCGGAGGTCCGCCGACCTGCGTCGGGGACGGGGCGGAGCGGATGACCTCCATCCTCGGGGCGGGCTCCCCGGAAGATGCGCCGCGAGGCCCCGGAATGGGCGAAACTCGCACGCACGGTGCGTGAATCGGCGAAACTCGCACGCATGGCGCGTGAATCGGCGAGTTCCGTCCTGAGCCTCCCGGACCAGCGGCTGGTGGCCGCGTTGCAGTGCGACGGCCGCCTCACGGCGGAGCGGGCGGCCCAGGTGCTGGGGCTCGGTGCCGCGGCCGTCCGCCGCCGTCTGCAGGCGCTCGGCGCCGACGGCACCGTGCGGGTGGTGATCTCGCCGGTGGCGCGGCCGCGCAACGGGGGCTCGGCCGGGGCCCTCTTCCTGCGCATCCGGGTCCTGCGGGGCAAGCTCGACACCATCGTGGCGGCGCTCGCGGCGCGCGAGGACATCCCGTTCATCGACGTCACCACGTCGGGCGACGAGATCTTCGCGGTCGCCCGTACCGAGCCGGGCTCGCGCGACCACCTGGTCTTCCGCCGACTGCCCTCGACCCAGGCGGTGACGTCCCTGGAGAGCGCCACCATCCTGCACGTCTTCCGGCTCACCTCCGAGTGGCGCCACCAGGTGCTGACCGCGGCCGAACGGGAGGCCCTGCGCCCGGCCGGGCCGACCCCCGGGGCGGCCGCCTCCGGTGCCCCGGGGCCGTACGGCGTCGAGACGGACGCCGTGGAGTGCTCGCTGATCGACGCCCTCACGCCGGACGCACGGCTGAGTGCGGTGGCCCTGGCGGCGCGCACCGGCCACCCGGAGAGCACGGTGCGCCGGCGCCTCGCCCACATGGCGGCCCAGGGCCGGCTGGTCACCCAGGTGCTGGTCGACCCCCGCCGCCTCGGGCTGTCCATCGAGGCCAAGTTCCTGCTGCAGGTGGCCCCGGACCACCTGGCCTCGGCCGGGCAGGCGCTGGCCGACCACCCCTCGGTGCACGGGGCGTTCGCGACCTCGGGCCCTTCCAACCTGCACGCGGCCGCGTACTTCCCGGACCTGACGGCCCTCTACGGCTTCCTCTCCCGTGACCTGGTCGGCCTGGGCATCACCCACGTCGAGACGGCCATCGTCGGTCACGCCGCCAAGCGCACTCCGCTGCCGGTCCCGCCGGCTCCGCCGGTCCCGTCGCTCCCGTCGCTCCCGTCGAGGTGAGGGCGGGGTGAGGGCAGGTGGAGCGGCCCGCCCGGCCCCGCCCGGCCCTACCCGGCCCCGACCCGCGGGCCCGGCCGCGGTGCCTCCGCTCAGGCGCCCGGCCGCAGCGGGGCGGGTGCGGGCCGGGGGATCCGGCTGATGACCGAGCCGATCAGCGTGCCGACGCTGACCCCGAACAGCGCCGACACCGCGGCGAGGACGGCGTGCGCCCCGTTGCCGACCTCGATCTGCGCGGTGCTGAGCAGGCCGAAGGAGCCGGGCACCACGACCCAGAACGCGGGGAGGTAGAGCACCTGCCAGGACGGACCGCCCGGCAGCCAGTGCGCGACGGTGGCCGCGGCGGCGGCGGTGACCGCGCCGGCCAGCCCGCCGAGCGCCGCGCCGTTGGCGGAGGTGACCGGGATCTGGACGGCGGCCGTCACCGCGATCACCGCGACGATCCAGGGGATGGCCGGCGGCGGGGTGTAGACGTTGACGACCAGCCCGGCCACGGCGAGCGCCAGCCCCAGGCAGATCACCCACCAGCTCGGCTCCGCCACCCTGGTGTCGGCCAGCGCGGAGGCGGGGACGCCGGTGGCGGCGGTGGCGGCCACCACGCCGGCGAGGAAGAGGGCCAGCTGGACGGAGCCGGACACCAGTCTGGCCGTCCCCGCACTGGCCGCACCCGCGGCGATCTCCGACAGCCCGGTGACCAGGAGGGCGCCCGGCAGCAGGATCGCCAGGGTGGCGACGATCGTGCGCAGCGGCCCGTCCAGCAGTGCGGCCCGGGCGGCCCCCAGCACGAGGACGGAGACGAGGAAGCCGGCGGTGACGGGCAGCAGGGGCCGCAGCAGCGGCAGCCGGCGGGCCGTCATGGTGAGGCCCACGACGATCAGTGAGCCGATCGCCGAGGCGAGGACGTTCACCGCCACCGGTTGCAGGAAGAGGCAGAGCCCCACCCCGACCGGCAGCATCCCGAGGTCGGCGACCCAGGTGGGCCAGCGGGCCGGTGCCCGGCGGATCGCGTCCAGATCGCTCAGCGCCCGGTGTCCGTCGACCGCGCCCGCGCGCAGCCGGTGGACCAGATCGAGGAGGTCGGCCGTCTGCTCGAACCGCAGGGCGGGGCCGACGGGCTCGAGGACGGTCGCGTCGTCCGGGCCGAGCGCGACGAACAGGCCGGTGGTGAAGGCCGCGACCCGCACCTCGGGCGCACCCAGCGCCCGCCCGAGCCCGCGCAGCTCCTCCTCCACGTCGTGGACCGGCAGGCCCCCGCTCAGCAGGGCCGCGCCCAGTTCGAGCAGGAGGCGGCGGCGGGGGTCGGTCGGGGGGTCGGCCGGGGCGTGGGGGCCCCGATCCGGCGGAAACGTGCTGAACATGGCGCGTATGGTCCCATAGCGCCCGGATCGCCCGCTCGGACGGGGTGCCGGGTCCGCGCCGGCCGCCCGGACCTCGGCTACGGCTGCTGGGTCAACGCGGCCTGCGCGGCGGCCTGCGCCGAGGACTTCGAACGGGCCCTGGAGTTCATCGACCGCGGAACGGCCGCGCTCCCCCGCAGGAGGCGCACCGCCTCGACACCCAGACCGAGGTGGTCGAGACCTCGGTCACCCGTCTCGCGGACCTCGTCGCCCGCGACTGGGGCAGGCCTGCGCCCGCGCGGGTGCCGGTCAGCTGCCGGTCCAACTGCCGCAGCCCCCACGGGTGACGGCCATAGCCTGAGCGCCCGGCGCGCGGAACCCAGCTGACGCGCCGTCGGCGGGACGGGCCCCAGCGGCCCCACCGCCGTCCCCGTTCGAAAGGACCCGTAGCCCTGCCATGACCACTCTCCGCACCCGGGCCGCCGCCCTGGCGGCCGTCGCCGCCGTCGGGTTCGCCACCCTGACCGCAGGATCCGCCCACGCCGCCCCGGCGGCGCCCCCGACCGCGAAGGCGTCCGCCCAGGCACCCGTCCAGGCGTCCGCGACCGCGCTCGCGGCGCTGTCCACGCCCACCCGCATCCCGGGCAACACGTCGATCTCCCGCAACCAGGCCTGGTACTCGCCGGACGGCCGGGTGATGCTCGCCATGCAGGGCGACGGCAACGTCGTGCTCTACCGCGACAACAAGCCGGTCTGGGTGGCGCCCGGCGCCATGCCCAACGGCAACGTGCTGGCCATGCAGGGCGACGGCAACCTCGTCGTGTACTCGGCCGCCAACGCGCCGCTGTGGAACAGCCAGACGGGCGGCCGCTGGGGCGCCGAGCTGGACATCTACAACGAGGGCGCGATCGCGGTCGCCCTGGACGGCAAGGTCCTGTGGACCTCCGCCCCGCCCGCCCCGCAGCCCCTCCCGTCCTGCCCGCCGTGGGGCCCGCCGATCCCCGGCCAGATCGTCTGGCCGTGGTGCCCGGTCTGGCCCTTCCCCTCCTAGCCGGCCGGCACGGCCCCGACCGCCCCGAGGGCCTGACCGCCCCGATGGCCTGACGGCTCAGCAGGCCCCGCACTCCGAGGGTCCTCGCCCCACCCGGGCGAGGACCCTCGGTCGTCCGGTCCCGCGACGCCCTCGGCCCGTCACTCCGCCGTGCGGGACGGCGCGAAGTCCTCGGCGGAGACGCGCAGGCGGAAGACGTGGTACGTCCAGCCCTGGTACGCGAGCACCAGCGGGAGGAAGACCACCGCGACGACGCTGATGACCTTCAGCGCGTACCCGCCCGAGGCGCTGTTGTGGACGGTCAGGTCGAAGGCGGGGTCGGTGCTGGAGACGACCAGCCGGGGGTAGAGGTCGACGAACATCGACAGGACGGTCGTCCCGATCGTGACCGCGGTGGCCACGAACGCCCAGCCTTCGCGCCGCCCGGTGACGAGCCAGCCGGCGGCGAGGACGGCGAGCACGGCGACGAGTTCGAGGATGTCCGGCAGCACGCCCTTGCCCGCGGTGGAGTGGGTCCAGGGCAGGAAGGCCAGCACGGCGAGGACGGCCGCCGGTGCGATGCGGCGGGCCAGCAGTTTGGCGCGGGCCCGCACCGCGCCGGTGGTCCTGAGGGCGATGAACGTCGCGCCGTGCAGCAGGCAGAGCAGGACGAGGGTGAGGCCGGCGAACACCGAGTACCAGGAGAACAGGTCGGCGAAGGAGCCGGTGAACTCGCGGTCGCCGTCGATCGGCAGGCCGTGCAGCAGGTCGCCGAGCGCGATCCCGATCAGCAGGGGCACCAGCAGGCTGCCGCCGGTGAGCAGGGTGTCCCAGGTGCGGCGCCAGTGGGCGCCCTCGCCCTTGCCGCGGAACTCGAAGGAGACGCCGCGCACGATGAGTGCGGCCAGCAGCAGGATCAGGGCGAGGTAGAGCGCGGAGAACACGGTGGCGTACCAGTCGGGGAACGCGGCGAACATCGCCGCGGCGGCGACGATCAGCCAGACCTCGTTGCCGTCCCAGAGCGGGCCGATGGTGTTGATCGCCGCCCGCCGGCCGGCTTCGTCGCGGGCGACGACGGTGTGCAGGATGCCGACGCCCAGGTCGAAGCCCTCCAGGACGAAGAAGCCCGTCCACAGCACGGCGGTGACGATGAACCAGAAGGTGGCGAGCGCCATCGGGGGCCTCAGTAGCTCAGGGCCGGGACCGGGGCGTCCTCGGCGGGCGGCGGGGACAGCTCCTTGCGGGCGTACCGGGCGATCAGGACGACCTCGACCACCGCGAGCGCGGCGTAGAGCAGGAAGAACACCAGGATGCTGATGGCGACGGTGGTGGTGCCCACCGAGGGCGAGACGCCGTTGCGGGTGAGCTGGATCCCCTGGACGATCCACGGCTGGCGCCCGCTCTCGGTGAGCAGCCAGCCCGCCGTGTTCATCAGGAACGGCAGCACCGAGGCCCAGACCGCCACCCGCAGGAACCGGCGCGCGGTGCCGAGCCGTTTGCGCCATAGCAGCCACAGGCCCCACAGCCCGACCAGCAGCAGGACGACGGCGAGGTACGCCATCACCCGCATCGCCCAGTACTGGACGAAGATGTTCGGGACGTAGTCGCCGGGCCCGTACTGCTGCTCGTACTGGGCCTGGACGGCGTTGAGCCCCAGCACCTGGCCGTTCCAGTGGTTGGTGGCGAGCAGCGAGAGCAGGTGCGGGACGGAGATGATCCGGGTCGGGGTCATGTCGTTCTTGCCGCCGCCGACCTGGAAGAGCGAGAAGGAGCAGGGCTGGCAGGTGTCCCACTGGGCCTCGGCGCCGGCGATCTTCATCGGCTGGTACTTCCCCTCGGTGACGCCGAGTTCGCTGCCGACCAGCATCGCGACCAGGAGCACCGGGACCAGCACGACCAGCGACAGCCGGGCGGTGGCGTGGAAGGCGGTCGGGGAGGACCCCTTGCGCAGCTGCCAGGCGGAGACGGCGAGCATCACCGCGCACCCGGTGACCACCGAGGCGAGGATCGCGTGCAGGTACCCGCGGAGGAACACCGGGTTGGTGAACAGCGCCCACACGTCGTCGAGCCGGGGCCGGCCGCTGGACGGGTCGACGGTGTAGCCGACCGGGTGCTGCATCCAGGAGTTGGCCATCATGATGAAGGCGGCGGACAGGGCGCCGCCCACGGCCACGGCCCAGATCGTCGCCAGGTGCACCCGCGGCGGCAGGCGGTCCCAGCCGAACAGCCACAGGCCGAGGAAGGTCGACTCCAGGAAGAACGCGGCCAGCCCCTCCATGGCCAGTGGGGCGCCGAAGACGTCGCCGACGGTGCGCGAGTACTCCGACCAGTCCATGCCGAACTGGAACTCCTGCACCAGGCCGGTGACCACGCCCACGGCGATGTTGATCACCAGGAGGACGCCGAAGAACCGGGTGAGCCGCAGCAGCTCGGTCCGGCCGGTGCGGTGCCAGCCGGTCTGCAGCAGGGCGGTCAGGAAGCCCAGGCCGATGGTGACCGGTACGAACAGGAAGTGGTAGACCGACGTCATGGCGAACTGCAGCCTGGCCAGGTCGAGTTGACTCAATGTGGTTCCCCATCGCCGGACGCTCGGCCTCAGTCAACCACGCGGCCGCGGGGCCGGCGGGGTGCCACCGCCGCGGTTCGCTCCGGCGGGTGCAGGCCGATCGGCGGAACCACCCGGGCGGCCGCCCGGCGCCCGTCGGCGTGCCCGCCCCGTCCAGCCGTCCGGGTGAAGTGCGCGATCCGGCCCGCAGCCCCACCGGTGGATCGTGGTCGATCTGTCAGTCTGGGGGCGCACCGTCAGGCGTTCCCCCGGTGGCCGAACCCTGTCCGTGAACCGTCCGTCGACGGTCCCGCAGTCCCCGCAGTCTCGCGCACGGTCACCCGGCGGCCACCGTCCGACGGACCTCCGAGCTCCCCCTTCGGAAGGAGTGCGCGACCCCATGGACGACGGCATCGCCCGCGCCGGGATCCACCCCGCGAGGTACGACGTGGTGGTCGCGGGCGGCGGCCCGGCCGGCGCGGCGGCCGCGCTGGCGCTCGCCGGGGCCGGCCGCAGCGTCCTGCTGGCCGACGCCGCCACCGGCGCGCCGTCCGTCGGCGAGGCGCTCCCGGCCGTCGCCCGGGTCCTGCTGCGGGACCTCGGTGCCGAGGACCTGCTCGACGGACGCCACCACCTGCCCTGCCACGCCAACCTGTCGGCCTGGGGCTCGGCGGAGCTCGCCGCGCAGGACAGCATCAACGACCCGCACGGCCACGGCTGGCACCTGGACCGGGCCCGCTTCGACCGGGGGCTGCGCGACCGCGCGCGCGGCGGCGGCGCGGTGGTGGCCGAGCGCACCCTGGTCCGCCCGGCCGAGCGCCACGGCGACGGCGGCTGGACGGTCGAGCTGCGCGGCCGGCACGCGCCCCCTGCCGTGCGCTGCCGCTGGCTGGTCGATGCCACCGGCCGCCGGGCCGCCCTGGCCACGGCCGCGGGGGCCCGCCGCACGGTCGACGACCGGCTCGTCGCGCTCCACCTCACCCTGCCCGCACCGGCCGAACCCGTGGCCGACGCCTCGACCCTGGTGGAGGCGGTGCCCGACGGCTGGTGGTACACGGCGCTGCTGCCCGGCGGCCGCCGGCTGCTCGCCCGCTACACCGACGCCGACCTGCCGAGCGCCCGGACCGGGGGCGCCGAACCCCTCCCCGGCCTGGGGGCGACCCGGCACGCCGCCCGGTGGGCGGCCGCGCACCCGTGGCCGGCCGGTGCCCCGGTGCGGCGCGCGCCCGCCCACACGGCCCGGCTGGACGTCGTCACCGGGGACGGCTGGACCGCGGCGGGGGACGCCGCCGCCGCGTTCGACCCGCTCTCTTCCCAGGGCATCCTCACCGCCCTGTACACGGGCCTGCGGGCCGGCCAGGCCGTCCACCGCCACCTCGGTGGCGACCGGACGGCCCTCGCCGGGTACGCGAGCGAGCTCGACACGATCAGCGCCGTCCACCTGCGCAACCGGCGCGCCTACTACTCCCTCGAAGGCCGGTGGCCCGAGCACCCCTTCTGGCACCGCCGCCGCGTCGCCGGGGCCGCGCGCCCCGCCGCCGGCCGGGGGAGCACCCGACCCGTTCCCCCCGCACCCACAGGAGCACCCGCATGACCACCCCCGACGCCGCCTCCACCGACGGATCCGCCGCCCCGCGGCACGGCCACCGCTTCCTGCTGATCGGCACCGGCACGATCTTCGCCTACCACCTGCCGCTCTACTTCGTGCCCGTCCACGCCTTCCAGATGATCAACAAGTTCGGGCTGGACGCGCAGCTGCGCCAGACGTACCTCAAGGACCTCTCCCGGTACCAGACCGAGCAGGTCTACTACTCCCTGTTCACCGAGGGCCACTGGCCGCTCGCGGAGATCGTCGACGGCACCCGCACCTCGCTGCCGGTGGAACTGGAGCGGGTGACGGTCGACGGGGAGGGGCGGCGCACCTTCACCACGATCCTCGACCCGACCATCGCCACCTGCCGGAAGGAGGACGTCGTCCACTACCGGCCGCTCGACGCCACCGAGTACCCCGACTTCCTCACCTACCTCGCCTTCGGCCAGGGCACCGAGGTCCACCTGGCCCACCAGCTCGCCGCACCCAGGAACTGGGACGAGGTCATCACCACCGTCCGGCCCTCCGGCTTCCAGCAGAGCAACCTGGACCACGCCGGCGCCGTCACCTTCCTCGGCATCAAGGACCCCAAGGGCGTCATCGACCGGAGCCTGCTGACGAAGGGCCAGAGCTACGAGGGGCAGATCGGCGCCCGGACCGTCACGTTCACCGTCGGACGCCAGGGGTGGTGGAACGACACCAGCCTCAACGACCACTAGGGTCGCCGCAGCGCGCGCGGGCCCGGGCCGTGGGGGAGGTCCGGGCCCGCGCGGGTGCGCGGTGGGGCGGGGGGGCCCCCGGCCCCCCCGGGCGGGGGGGCCCGCCCCGGCCCGCGGCACGCCGGTGAGGCGGGG
>NZ_JBIWPA010000016.1:118504-139715 GCF_044768035.1 Kitasatospora sp. NPDC101176 | reverse complement strand
CCCCACCCCCCCCCGGGGGGGGCCCGGCGGGGGCGGGGGGGGGGGGGGGGGGGGGGGGGGGGGCGGCGGGGGGGGGGGGGGGGGCGGGGGCCCCCCCGCCCCCCCCGGGACGGGGGTGCCTCAGCCGGCCCGGTGCAGCCGGATCAGGCGGCTGGCGTAGTCGCCGGGGGGCAGGTCCGGATCGAGGCCGCAGTGCCGGAGCAGGGCGCCGTCGTACACCCGGCCGGTCTCCGGGTCGCGGTAGCGCGCGGCGGCGTGCAGGGCGGGCAGGCGCAGCGGGGCGGGCCGGTGGCCGAACCGGGTGGTGGGGCGCCAGACGAGGACGGCGTGCTCGCTGTCGTCCGCGGCGGCGTAGTGGACGGCGGTGAGCCCGTCGGGGCCGGTGAGCCGGTGCTGGAGGCCGTGCTGCACGAGCGGCCGGATCCGCTTGTACTCGGCCACCAGGCGGGCGGCCTCCGCGAGTTCCTCCGGCCTCCACCGGGTGAGGTCCCCGCCGAGGCCGAGCGCCCCGGCCATGGCGACGTGGAAGCGGAAGCGCAGGGGGGTGGCGCGGCCGGTGAGGCCGTTCGGCGAGTCGGTGACCCAGGCGGCCATGGACTGCGCGGGGAGGAGCTGGCCGAAGCCGTGCTGGATGGCGATCCGGTCGACGGGGTCGGTGTTGTCGGAGGTCCACGCCTGGTCGGTGCGGGCGAGGACGGCGAGGTCGACGCGGCCGCCGCCGCCCGCGCAGGCCTCGATCCGCAGACCGGGGTGGTCGGCGCGCAGCCGGTCCATGATCCGGTGGACGGCCCGGGTGTGGTCGATCCACACCCGGTCGGGATCCGGGTGGCCGGCCCGGCCGGCCTCGGTGAAGGGGCGGTTGGCGTCCCACTTGAGCCAGTCCACGGCGTTCTCGCCGACCAGCCGGTCGAGGGTGGTGCGGACCGCGTCCTCGACCTCGGGTCGGGAGAGGTCGAGGACGAGCTGGTGGCGCAGTTCGGTCGCGTCCCGGGTGGGGGAGTGGAGCACCCAGTCGGGGTGGGCGCGGTACAGGTCGCTGTCGGCGTTGACCATCTCCGGCTCGACCCAGAGGCCGAAGGCCATGCCGAGGCCGTGGACGTGGTCGGCGAGGGGCCGCAGGCCGTCGGGGAAGGCCTCCGGGCGAGGGGTCCAGTCGCCGAGGCCGGCGTGGTCACCGGTGCGGGCGCCGAACCAGCCGTCGTCCAGGACGAAGAGTTCGGCGCCGAGCCCGGCGGCGAGCCCGGCGAGGCGGCACTGGCCCTCCTGGTCGACGTCGAAGCCGGTGGCCTCCCAGGAGTTGTAGAGGACCGGCCGGTCGCGGTCGGGCTCCGGCAGGACGCGGGTGCGGACGTGGTGGTGCCAGGCGCGGCTCGCCCCGCCGAAGCCGTCCGGGGTGTGGAGGCCGGCGAAGACCGGGGTGCGGAGCGTCTCGCCCGGCCGCAGGGACCAGCTGAGCCCCTCGTGGCCGAAGCCGCCCGTCCAGGTGGTGCGGCCGACCGGGTCCCGGTGCACGGTGATCCGCCAACTCCCGCTCCAGGCGAGGGCGGTGCTCCACACGTCGCCCCGCTCCTCGGTGGCGGTGCCGTCGTCCAGGGCCAGCCAGGGGCTCGCGTGGTGGCCGGTGAGGCCCCGGCGGCTGGTGAGCACCGTCTCGGCGACGGGGAGCCGGTCGCGGTGCAGCTGGAACTCGCTGGACCAGCCGCCCACGAGGTGGCTGAGCCGGGCGTCGGGCAGCGGCGGGGCCGTCCAGGAGGCGGAGTCGAGGCGGTGGACGGTGATCGGGCCGAAGTCGTCTCCGGGGGCGGCGGTGTGGGTGAGTTCGGTCCAGCGCTCGATGACGTCGCTGTCGGGGTGTACCCGGTAGCAGAGTTCGGCGGTCAGCGGGTAGCCGCGGTCGGCCAGGCGCAGGCGCAGTTCGCCGCCGTCGACGCGGTGGCCGAGGAAGCGCCACTGGGCGCCGGAGGTGCCGTCGGGGAAGCGCACCTGGAGGCCGGCCGGGCCGAAGCGGGCGCCGCTCTGGACGCCCAGTTCGTCGGCGGCGGCCTCGTCCTCGAAGCTGCTGTCCGCGGGGGAGTGGGGGTGCGGGAGTCCGCGGGGGTCGAGCACGGGGCCCCAGTGGACGTGGCGGGGGCTGCCGTCGGCGCCGATGCGCAGGGCGTAGACGCTGTTCGGGGTGCGGAGTACGGCGAGGCCGAGGGTGGCGTCGAAGGTGATGGCGGAAGGAGCGGAAGGCACGGGTGTCCCCCAGGGAGGAGAGCGGTGGTCGGACCGGGAGCCGGAGCGGCGAACGGCCTTCCGGGGACGGGTCCTTGGTGTGGTGGCGGGGCACACGGGTGGCCCCGAGGTTAGATCTGTCGGATCGTCAAAATCAATACTGGAAGAAGTTATTTATTTGTCGTAGGTTGCAGCCGTGTTCCCCACCCATGCCCAGCCGTTGGTCACCGCACCGGCCGAGACCTCGATGCTCGCGCTGCTGCTCACCGAAGGACCGCTCAGCCGGGTCGAGTTGGCCCGCCGCACCGGCCTGTCCTCCACCGCCGTCACCAAGGCCGCCCGGCCGCTCATCGACGACGGCTACCTGCACGAACTCCCCCCGGAGCGCACCGCCCCCGGCGCCGGACGGCCCGTCAACCCGCTGGCCGTCACGGTGGACCGTGAGTACTTCGTCGGGGTCAAGATCAGCGCCGAGGCACTGTTCGGCGCGGTCTGCGACCTGCGGGCCGGCATGCGGGCCACCGCCGACGTCCGGCTGGGCGAGGACCGCGGCCCGGAGGCCGTGTGCGCCCTGGTCGGCGCGCTCGTCGAGCGACTGCTCGACGCGGACCCGGTGTTCCGCGAGCGCACCCGCCACCTCGGGATCTCCGTCTCCGGGGACGTGGACCGCGCCGCCGGGCGGGTCCGCTACTCCGTCCTCCCCGGCTGGCGGGACGTCCCGCTGGCCGCGACGGTGGCGCGGGCGACCGGCCTGAGCGTCACCGTCGAGAACGACGTCAAGGCCCTCACCTCCGCCGAGCACTGGTACGGGGAGGGCATCGGCACCGAGTACTTCGCGCTCGTCACCATCGGGGCGGGCATCGGCTCCGGACTGGTCGTCAACGGGCAGCTGATCGCCGGGGCGTACGGGGTGGCCGGCGAGATGGGGCACGTCTCCATCGACCCGGCCGGACCGGTCTGCCACTGCGGCCAGACCGGCTGCGTGGAGGCGATCGCCTCCAGTGACGCCATCCTGGCCGCGGTCCGGCACGCCACCGCGGACCCGGACCTCGACTTCGACGGCGCCGTCCACCTCGCCCGCGGCGGTGATCCCGCCGCCCGCGCGGCCTTCGCCCGGGCCGGCCGGGCGATCGGCACCGGCATCGCCACCCTGGTCAACCTGCTCGGCCCCGAACGGGTCGTCGTCACCGGGGAGGGCCTCGACACCTACGACCTGTTCGGCACGCACATCAGGGAAGCGTACGCCGCCCACTGCTTCAAGGCCGCCGCGAAGTGCCCGCTGACGCTGCGTCCGCTCCCCTGGGAGGAGTGGGCCAGAGGAGCCGCGGTGCTCGGCATCCAGGCGCTCTTCCCCTAGGGGCTTGTCTGACAATTCCCGCCGCGCGCTGATGCGACGCGAATTGTCAGACAAGCCCTAGCGCCAGGCGCCGTCCCCCGTAGCGGGCACCGGCCGGGACGGACACACCCATACCCCCACCCCCGAGGATGCGAAATGAGCGCACACGGATCGCAGCTCAGCCGACGTGGATTCCTCAGCGGTTCGCTGCTCTTCGTCGCCGGCGCGGCCGTCGGCTGCAGCACCGACCCGACCGGCGGCTCCTCCGGCGCCAGGACCACGCTGAACGTCTGGTTCCACGCCTACGGCGAGGCCGGCAGCCAGCAGGCCGCCACCCGCTACGCCGAGTCCTTCACCAAGGCCCACCCCGACATCGCGGTCAAGGTCACCTGGGTGCCGGGCGACTACACCAGCAAGATCAACGCGACCCTGCTCACCGACGGCGCCCCGGACGTCTTCGAGATCGGCGACTTCAGCGAGGGCATGGCCCGGCGGGGCCAGATCGCCCCGCTCGACGACCTGTACGGCGCGGCACGCTCCGACTTCAACCCGGGCGACCTCGCCTACGTGACCGTCGACGGCAAGCCCCACGGCGTCAAGATGATCGACGACGTCATGATGCTCTACTACCGCAGGAGCGCCCTCGACAAGGCCGGGATCCGCCCGCCCGCCACCTTCGACGAACTGGTCGCCGCGGCCAGGGCGCTCACCACCAGGAGCGGCAAGGGCCTGTTCGTCGGCAACGACGGCATCGGCGACACGCCCCTGCTGGCGGTCCGCTCGAACGGCGGCGACCTGGTGACCGACGGCAAGGTGGGCTTCGCCTCGCCGCAGGCCGTCGAGGCGATCGCCGGCCTCAAACGGCTGCACGACGACCAGTCCCTGCTGCTCGGCTTCACCACCGACTGGTGGGACCCGTCCGCCCTCACCCAGGACGTCGTCCCGATCCAGTGGTGCGGCCTGTGGGCGATGCCCGCGATCGGCACCGCGCTCGGCGACGATTTCGGCGTCCTGCCCTGGCCGGCCTTCAAGCCGGGCGGCAGCCCCGTGCTGCGCGTCGGCGGCTGGACCAGCTGCGTCAACGCCAAGGGCCGGCACGTGGACGCGGCCAAGCGGTTCGTCCAGTGGCTCTGGATCGAACAGACCGACCTCCAGAAGGACTTCGCGGAGAGCTACGGCCTCCACATACCGCCGCGCACCTCGGTGGCCGCCACCGCCGACAAGCTCTCCCGGGGCGCCGCCAAGGAGACCGTCGACCTCGCCGCCCGGTACGGCAGGAGCAATCCCAACACCTGGGACACCGCCGTCGCCACACCCTTCAACGCGGCCGCCGCCAGGATCGCCGCCGGGCAGGGCGACCCCGCACAGCTGCTGGCCGACGCGGCCGCGCAGGCCCAGACCGCCGTGGACAAGCAGCGCGGCTGATGAACGCCACGCCGGACACCACCCCGGACACCGTGCCGCGCCCCGCACGCACCGCACGTACCGGGCGCCCCGCGGCCCCACCGCGGGGCCCCGCCCCGGCCCGCCGCCCCGGGCGTGCCGACCGGCGCGCCTGGGCGGCGTTCGCCCTGCTCACCGGCCCGATGCTGATCGGCCTCGGGATCTTCAAGTACGTCGCCATCGGCTGGAGCCTGCTGCTCAGCCTCAGCGACGCCCACGGCAGCATCGCCCTCGGCCACTGGGTCGGCCTGGACAACTACCGGCACCTGCTCGCCGACCCGGCCTTCCGCTCCTCGCTCGTCCAGATCGTGCTGTTCACCCTCGCCGTCGTGCCGGTCACCTTCGCCGCCTCGCTCGGCCTCGCCCTGCTCGTGCACCGCGTCCGGCGCGGGCGGGCCGTGGTGCGCACGGCCTTCCTGGTCCCGGCCGCCGTCTCCTACGTCGCGGCCTCGCTGCTCTGGAAGATGTGCCTGTTCAACGGCCTGCCGGCGGGCATCGCCAACACCGTCGGGGGCTGGGTCGGGATGGCCGCCGTGCCCTGGCTGCAGACCACCGACCCCCCGCTGTACTGGATCGTCCTGGTCAGCGTCCGGCTCTGGCTCCAGGTCGGCTTCTACATGGTGCTCTTCCTGGCCGGCCTGCAGGCCGTCCCCCGCGACGTGCACGAGGCCGCCGCCCTGGACGGTGCCACCGGTCTGCGGCTGCTGCGGCTGATCACCCTGCCGCTGCTGCGCAACACCTCCGTCGCGGTGCTGATGCTCCAGTTCATCGCGGCCTTCCAGGCCTTCGACGAGTTCTACAACCTGTTCAACAGCGGCCTCTCGGGCACCGCCACCGCGCCCGTGCAGACCCCGCTGGTCTACCTCTACAACACCGCGATGGGCGCCCAGGACTACGGCCTCGGCTCGGCGGGGGCCTTCGTCCTCACCGCGCTGATCGTGGGCGCCACCCTGATCCAGGGCCGGCTGACCGGCTTCGGCAAGGGCGAGGAGTGAACCGACCATGACGACCGACCTGCTCAGACGCCTGCGCCCCGGCACGCGCGGCCTGCTGGTGGGCCTGCTGACGGCGGCCTTCCTGGCGCCGTTCTACCTGATGCTGCGCAACGCGCTGATGGACGCCAGGGGCCTCACCTCGCCCCGGTGGACCTGGTGGCCCGCCCACCCGCACTGGGAGAACTTCACGGCGCTCTTCGACGACCCGACCCTGCACATGGGGCAGGCCCTCGGGAACTCCCTGCTGATCGCCGGGATCACCGCGCCCGTCTCGACGCTCCTGGCCTCCGCCGCCGGCTACGCCTTCGCGCGGATCCCGGTGCCCGGACGCGGCGTCCTGCTGGCCCTGGTGGTGGCCACCCTGATGATCCCCGGCTCGGTCACCTTCGTGCCCACCTTCGTGGTGGTCGGCTCGATGGGCGGGGTCAACACCCTGTGGGGCGTCATCGCCCCCGGCCTGTTCAACCCCTTCGCCGTCCTGCTGTTCCGCAACTTCTACCTGCGGTTCCCCGCCGAGATCGAGGAGGCCGGGCGGCTCGACGGCCTCGGCTGGACCGGCCTCTACCGCCGGATCGCCCTGCCCGCTTCGGGCGCCATGCTCGCCTCGCTCGGGGCGCTCGCCTTCATCGACAGCTGGAACTCCTTCCTGTGGCCGCTGGTCATCGGCCAGGACCCGTCCGCGTGGACCGCGCAGATCGCCCTGTCCACCTTCCTCACCTCGCAGACCATCAACCTGCCGGGCCTGTTCGCCGGCGCCGTCGTGACCGTCGCCCCGCTGGTGGCGATGTTCCTCATCGCCCAGCGGTACATCGTCGAAGGCATCGCCACCAGCGGCCTCAAGGGCTGAGCCGCCCGCCCCCGTCTCCCCGGACGCCGTGAGCCGGGGCCCGCACCACCCAGCACCTCCCTCACCCCACCAGACCGGAGGGAAACCCTCATGCGATCCGCCCCCGTGCGATCCGCCCCCGTGCGATCCGCCCTCGTGCGATCCGTCGGAACCGCCCCGCGCGGCCTGCCCGCGGTACTCGCCACCGCGGCACTGCTCGTCCTGTCCGCCCCCGGCGCCGTCGCCGCGCCGGCCACCGGCACGGCGCCCACCACCGGCACCGCCTCCGCCGCCCCCGTCGCGCTGACGGGGGACCGACTCGCCGCCTCCTGGACCGGACCGCTGTCCACCCGGGGCCGGTACGTCGTCGACGCGAACGGCCAGCGCTTCAAACTCAAGTCGGGCAACTGGGCCGGCGCCCAGGGCACCTGGGAGGGCAGCGGCGCCGTCGACGACCCGGCGAACAACCAGGCCGGACAGGTCTCCCACGACATCCCGCTCGGCCTGGACCGCACCCCGCTCGGCCGGATCACGGCCGACTTCCACGCGGTGGGCGTCAACAGCATCCGCCTCCCGTTCGCCAACGCGATGATCCACGACACGGCGCCCGTCCCGGACTCCGCCGTCGCGGCCAACCCGCAGCTCAGGGGGAAGACCCCGCTCCAGGTGTACGACGCCGTGGTCGCCGCGCTCACCGCCGACGGCTTCGCCGTCGTCCTCAACAACCACACCACCAGCTACCGGTTCTGCTGCGCGCTGGACGGCAACGAGCGTTGGAACAGCGGCCAGTCCACCCAGCAGTGGGTCGACGACTGGGTGTTCCTGGCCGAGCGGTACAAGGACAACAAGCGCGTGGTCGGCGCCGACCTGCGCAACGAGGTCCGCCGCGACACCTGGGACGACCCGAACTGGGGGTGGGGCGACGACCACGACCTCTACGCCGCCTTCGAACAGGCCGGCAACAGGATCCTCGAGGCCGACCCCGACCTGCTGATCATCATGGAGGGCATCAACTGGCAGGGCATCCCCTCCGGGATGTTCAGCCACGGCCGCCCGATGCTCACCCCGGTCCGCACCCTCTCCAACACCCTGATCGACTCCGGCAAGCTGGTCTACTCCGCGCACTTCTACGGCTACACCGGGCCCCACCACACCGGTGCGAGCGGCGGCTGGCAGAACGGCGAGACCAACGACCCCCGCTACCAGGACCTCACCCCCGAACAGCTCGTCCAGGCCGTGGACGACGAGGCCCTGTTCGTCACCCAGGCCGGACAGCACTTCACCGCCCCGGTGTGGATCAGCGAGTTCGGCGCCGGCGGCCGGGGCTCGGACAACGCCAAGGAGAAGGACTGGTTCGACCGCTTCACCGACATCCTGGTGAAGAACGACACCGACTTCGCCCAGTGGCCGCTGGTCGGCTGGAGCGACGCCACCGGCAAGCCGAACGACAACTGGGCGCTGATCAGTTACGACGCCACCGGCCGGCGCACCGGCGTGGAGGACCCCGGCGACTGGCGCGCCGCCGACTGGAACAAGCTCGTCGACGCCCCCGCCAGGACCGGCGCCGTCCCGCCGGTCGACCACTGGAACACGGTCGACCTCGACTTCGGCGACCAGAACCTCTCCCGCACCATGCGCCCCGCGGCCGACTGGGCCGTCGGCTACCGCAAGGGCAACTGCCCCGACACCGAGCGCGTCGTCGGCCTCGCCCGCAGCTCCAACCGCGGTCTGTGCACCGACGCCGGGCAGCCCGCCAAGAGCGCCGGCGCCTGGACGGCCGTCACCGACGAACGCTACGTCAAGGACGACTGGGCCGGCGGCTACAACAAGCTCCAGTGCCCCGACAACGGCTTCGCCGTCGGCTACAGCGTCAGCGGCAACGCCATGGCCACCCTGCTCTGCGCGCCCTCCGCCACACCGCTGCCCGCCACCAACCGCCTCGTCTGGTTCGACCACGGAGACAACCGGCCCGCCACCGGCGGATCGAACGCCAGTGACTGGGCACCCGGCCACTACAAGGGCCAGTGCGCCGACGACGAGTACCTCGCCGGCGTCGCCTTCACCTGGCGGTGGATGCACGGCGGCGCCCCCGACGCCCTGCTCTGCCGCCCGCTCCGCTGATCCGCCCCCCCACCCCGACCGCCCCGCACCCGAAGCCAGGAGCACCCGGCATGCCTCGACTGGAGATCGCCGACGAGGGCTTCCGCCTCGACGGCCGCCCGCTGCGCATCCTCTCCGGCGGACTGCACTACTTCCGCGTCCACCCGGAGCAGTGGGCCGACCGGCTCCACAAGGCGAGGCTGCTGGGGCTCAACACGGTCGAGACCTACGTCCCCTGGAACCTCCACGCGCCCCGGCGCGGCGAGTTCCGCCGGGACGGGGGTCTCGACCTGCCCCGCTTCCTCGACATGGCCGCCGCCGAGGGCCTGCACGTGCTCCTGCGGCCCGGCCCGTACATCTGCGCCGAGTGGGAGGGCGGCGGCCTGCCCGCCTGGCTGCTCGCCGAGGACGGCATCCGGCTGCGCAGCCGCGACCCCCGCTTCCTCCGCGCCGTCGACGACTACTTCGCCGACCTCCTCCCGCCCCTGAAGCCGTACCTGTCCACCGGCGGCGGGCCGGTCATCGCCGTCCAGCTGGAGAACGAGTACGGCGCGTACGGCGAGGACACCGGCTACCTCGCCGACCTCGCCGCACTGCTGCGCGCCCACGGCGTCGACGTCCCCCTGTTCACCTGCGACCAGCCCGCCGACCTCGGGCGCGGCGGCCTGGACGGGGTGCTGCGCACCGCCAACTTCGGCAGCCGGGTCGAGGCCGGCCTCGCCGAGCTGCGCCGGCACCAGCCGACCGGGCCGCTGATGTGCTCGGAGTTCTGGATCGGCTGGTTCGACCGCTGGGGCGCCACCCACACCACCCGCGATCCGGCCGACGCCGCCGCGGACCTGGACCGGCTGCTCGCCGCCGGAGCCTCCGTCAACGTCTACCTGTTCCACGGCGGCACCAACTTCGGCTTCACCAACGGTGCCAACGACAAGGGCACCTACCGGCCCACCGTCACCTCCTACGACTACGACTCGCTCCTCGACGAGGCCGGCGACCCCACCCCGAAGTACCGGGCGTTCCGCGAGGTCATCGCCCGGCACGCGCCCGTCCCGGCCGAGCCGGTGCCCGCCCCGGGCCCGAAGCTCGCCCCCGTCACCGTCGAACTCGACTCCTGCGCAGGCCTGTTCGGCCAGGACCAGCTGTTCGGCCCGGCCGTGGCCGCGGACCGGCCGCTGAGCATGGAGCTGCTCGGCCGGTCCTTCGGCTTCGCGCTGTACGAGACGGACCTGCCGGCGGCCGGGCCCGCCGTGCTGCGGGTCGGCGAGGTCCGCGACCGAGCCCAGGTCTTCGTCGACGGGCAGCCCGTCGGCGTCCTGGAGCGCGAGGACCACGAGCACGCCCTCGCCTTCACCGCCCCCCGGCGCGGGGCGCGGCTGGCCGTCCTGGTGGAGAACCAGGGCCGGGTGAACTACGGGACGGGCATCCACGACCGCAAGGGCCTGCTGGGCCCGGTCACCGTCAACGGCGAGGAGCCGGCCGGCTGGTCCAGCCGCGCGCTGCCCCTGGACAGCCTCGACGGCCTCGCCCTCGCGCCCGCCGCCCCCGTCGTCGGTCCGGCCTTCCACCGGGGCCGCCTGTACGTCGAGCGGCCCGCCGACGGGTACCTGGCGCTGCCCGGCTGGACCAAGGGCCAGGTGTGGATCAACGGCTTCAACCTCGGCCGCTACTGGTCCCGCGGCCCGCAGGCCACCCTGTACGTCCCCGCGCCGGTGCTCCGACCCGGCGCCAACGAGGTCACCGTCCTGGAGCTCCACGCCTGCACCGCGCCCACTGTCGAGCTGCGCGACCGCCCCGACCTGGGCCCGACCGAGGACTGACGCCCACGCGGGGGCGCCGTGGGTGTACAGCAGGTGAACACCTCGCCGACGGCGGGGGTGTGCGGCATGTCGCCGCCGGGCGTGCCCGGTAGGCGGCCGAGGATGGCCGCGTCCCCCGCCGACCGTCGTCCAGGAGACCGCGCATGCCCCGACGGGCCACCCTCCCCGGCCGTACCCTCCGCCACGCCGCCACCGCGGCCGCCGTCCTCGTGTCGGTCGCGGCGTGCGGATCCGATCCGAACACCCCGACCTCGGCGTCGACCGGGCAGGCGAGCGGCCCCGCGGTCGTCCGGGCGAGCGACGCGGCGAGCAGCCCGGCGAGCGCCCAGGCGAGCGGATCGCCGATCGCCTGCAACGGGTCGGGTGAGGTCCTGGGGGCCGGCTCGACGGCGCAGGCGAACGCGATCGACATCTGGAAGACCACCTTCAGCGCCGCCTGCCAGGGCATCACGATCAACTACGGCGGTGGCGGCTCGGGCGCCGGCATCCAGCAGTTCACCGTCGGGAAGGTGGCCTTCGCCGGGTCGGACACGGCGCTGAAGCCGGCCGAGGTGGACGCCACGAAGCAGGTCTGCACCGGTGGCCAGGGCATCGACCTGCCGATGGTGGCGGGCCTCGTCTCGATCGTCTTCAACGCGGAGGGTGTGGACAAGCTGGTCCTGGACGGGCCGACCATCGCCAAGATCTTCAACTCGGAGATCACCCAGTGGAACGACCCCGCGATCGTCGCGCTCAACCCCGGCGTCACCCTGCCGACCGCCGGGATCGAGGCGATCCACCGCTCGGACGACTCCGGCACCACCGCCAACCTCACCTCCTACCTCGCCGCCACCTCCGGCGGGGCCTGGCCGTACCCGCCGAGCAAGACCTGGGCGGGCAAGGGCGGCGAGTCGGCCAACGGCAGCGCCGGGGTCGCGGCCCAGGTGAAGCAGAACAAGAACTCCATCGGGTACGTGGAGCTGTCCTACGCCCAGACGAACGGTCTGAAGAGCGCGGCCGTCGCCACCGGGGCGTCGCAGCCGGTCGACGCGACCGCCGCCAACGCGGCCACCACCTTCGCGGGTGCCCAGGTCGCCGGCACCGGCAATGACCTCGCCCTGACCCTCGACTACGCCACCAAGCAGGAGGGCGCGTACCCGATCGTCCTGGTCACCTACGAGATCGTGTGCGACAAGGGCAACAAGGCCGCCACCCTGCCCGCCCTCAAGTCCTTCCTGACCTACACCGCCAGTGACGAGGCCCAGCAGGCGATCGGCGCGAAGGGGTACGTCCCGCTGCCCGCGGAGATCACCGGCAAGGTCGGTGCGGCGGTGTCCCGGCTCTCCTGAACCCGCCGCCCACCGGTCCGCCGCCCACCGCCGGGCGGCGGACCGGTGGCGCCTCCGCGGCGGCCGCACCTTCGAGGAGCAGGTCACACCGGCGCGGGTGCGCGGGTGACGTCCCGGAGGGCGAGGAGCAGGAGTTGCTCGCAGGCCGTCAGGGGCCGGGCCAGGGTGGAGCCGGCCGTCACCGTGCGGCGTTCGGGGGCCGGGTGGATCCGGAGCTCGGCCAGCTCGCCGTGCCGGAGTTCGAGGCGGACGGACCGGTGCGCCACCAGGCCCACCCCCAGGCCGATCCGCACGGCCTCCTTGACGCCCTCGGTGCCCCACAGGTCGAGCGTCCGGGCGCCGGAGAGCTCCCAGCCGTGCAGGAGGTCGGTGAGCTGACGGCGAGTCTGGGACCCGGCCTCGCGCAGCAGGAACGTTTCGTTCGACAGCTCGGCGGGGGGGACCTCGCGCCCCGCCAGGGGGTGGTCGGCCGCGCAGACGAGCAGCATGTCGTCGCCGGCGAGGCGTTCCGCCCGGTAGCGCCCGGGCGGCAGCGGGCCGCCGCTGAGCGCCACACCGATCCGGCCCTCCTCCAGGGCCTGGGCCAGCCGGTCCGCGCTGTCGACGACGAGGCTGAACCGGACCTCGGGGGCCCGCTGCCGCAGTTCGAGCAGGACGGAGGGCAGGAAGTGCCCGCTGATCGTGCTGGTGCTGCCGATCACCAGCGGGTCCTCGGCGAGGAGGGTCGCGGCCTGGACGGCCGCGACGGCCTGGTCGGCGAGCGCGAGCACCTCCCTGGACTGCGCGAGCAGGACCTCGCCGGCCAGGGTCGGGCGGATCTTCGGGCCCGAGCGGTCGACCAGCTGGGTCCGCAGGGCTATTTCCAGGTTCTGCACCTGTTTCGACACGGACGACTGGCTCAGGAACAGCACCTGGCCCGCCGCGGAGAAGCCGCCGCACTCGATGACCTGGGCGAATATCGCCAGTTGATTGAGGTTCAGTCGCACATGGCCTCGCTCGCGTCCGGACGGTAAGGGGCACGGGGGGCCGGTGCGGCGCCTTGCGGTACCGACCGGTAGGGCAATGTACCGCCTGTCGGGCTTCGTGCCACAGTGGCCTTCCCCCGCCGTCTCGCACATGCTGACGGATTGTCGAACAAGTGTCGGGAAAGGCCCTCCGCCACGGTGTCGCCGAACGCCGTCGGTAAAGGATGGGCAAAGTCGCGGGACGAAACCCCGGTTCCGGCCTCTTTTCACGGTGACCGGCCCGCCAGTGGCCGGCGGTTCCCGGGAGGTTTCGCGGCGCGCACGCCGTCGAACCGTTCCGCCCGGTGGCGGTGAACGGAATCCCGGCGTGATGAGGAAGTCGATGTCAACTTCGAGGAAGAAACGCGAACCCGGAAAGGCCGTCTACGGGATTCCCCGCGCGAACCGCCCCCCGCGGTGGCTCGCCACCCTGCTCGTGGTCGTGGCCGTGGTGTTCACGGCGACGGCCCTGGCGATCCCGGTCCTGCGGTCGGCGGGCTCGTACCGCACCGCGCCGCGGGCGGAGGCGTCGCCGGGCACGGTGCAGACGCCGACCGGGCCGTTGACCCCGCTCGACCGGGACTTCGTCAAACGGGTCCGGCTGGCCGGTCTGTGGGAGATCCCCGCAGGTCGGATGGCCGTCGCCAAGGGTGGCACGGCCGAGGTGAGGACCGCCGGCCAGCACCTGATCGACGGACACACCGACCTCGACCGGGCCGTGCTGGACACGGCCAGAACCCTGGGCCTGGGCGTCCCGGAAGAACCCTCCGCCCAGCAGAAGACGTGGCTGAAACAGCTGGACGACGCGCAGGGGCCCGAATTCGACCGGCTGTTCGCGAACATCGTGCGCAATGCCCACGGCCAGGTGTTCGCGGTGGTCGCCCAAGTGCGCGCCGGGACCCAGAATTCCACCGTCCGCGATCTCGCGACCACGGCCAACTCCACCGTGCTCGACCACATGACGGTCCTGGAGGAAACCGGCCTGGTGAAATTCGGGGACCTTTCCGGACCGCCGGCCACCGCCGCCTCCCCGCCGCCGAGCCCGAGCCAGGGCCCCGCGTCCGGCCCGGCGACCCAGCGCTAGGGAGTGTCTTGAACGCCCGTCGCGCGGCTGCCCCCACGCCCGCGGCGAAGAGGAATTCCCCCGCCTGTCCCACAGGCCCGATCCCGTTCCGAAGGTGCCAAGATGAGGATTCACAAACGTGACACGGCCAGGCGGAAGGCACTCGCCCTTCTGCTGGCCGGGATACTGGCGGTCAGCGGCGCCTCGGTGCTCGCCGCGGCCGCGTTCGCCGGGCAGCGCCCGTCGCGCTCCCCGCAGTCCGCCTCCCAGGCGGCCGGCACCCAGCCGGGCACCGTCGCCTGCGCGGACGTCGGCGACGCGCTGGCGTCGGTGCCGGAGGCCGCCCAGCCCGAGGTCGGCCAGGACCTCGCCGACCTCGACGTCCAGGTGGCGGACGCGTACCGCAGCCTCTCCGAGCCCGGTGCCGGAGGCGGCGAGCAGCGCGTCATGGGCGAGCTGGCCGACAAGCGGTCGGCGACCCTGCGCAAGCTCGCGGCCAGTGCCGGCCCCGACTCCGGTCTGCCCGAGGACGTCTCCGGGCTCGCCACCTGCGCCATCCGGCACGACCTGGTGGTCGACTCCTCGGCCCAGGACTACGCCCCCGAGGACAAGAGCGCGGCGGCCGACCGCAACGCGGCGGCGGCCGGCGGGAAGCAGGGCCTCGGGCGCGGCTTCGTCGACATCAGGACCGTCAACCCGAACACCGCCAAACCGAGCCGCACCGGCCCGGCCACCGGCACCTTCACCTCGCAGTGCGGGCGCAACGAGAACCGCCACCTCAACCCCGACAACGTGATCGTGGCGCCCGGGGTGAGCAACGGCGCCCACCACATGCACGACTACGTCGGCAACCTCGTCACCGACGCGTTCTCCGCCAACGGCAAGCTCGCCGGCGCCGGCACCACCTGCTCCAACGGCGACCAGTCGGCCTACTACTGGCCGGTGCTGCGAGTCCTCGACGGCGTCGCCGAGAAGGACGCCAAGGCGCCGGGCGGCGGGAAGGACCGCAACGTGGGGCGCATCCTGCAGCCGGCCGAGGTCGGGATCACCTACTCCTCCGCCGCCGGGAACAAGGTCCAGCCGATGACCCGTTTCCTGCGGATCATCACCGGCGACGCCAAGGCGCTGACCAACGGCCCGGCCAACGCCCACGCCTCCTGGAGCTGCACCGGCTTCGAGGACCGCCAGCTCGCCGACAAGTACCCGATCTGCCCCAACGGCAGCCGGGTGGTGCGGACCCTGAAGTTCCCGGACTGCTGGGACGGCCGGAACGTCGACAGCGCCAACCACCGCACCCACACCGCCTTCTCCCGGGCGGACGGCAGCTGCCCGAAGAACTTCCGGGCGATCCCCCAGCTGACCGAGCGCGTCGCCTACGACGTGCCGTCCGGCGTGCGCTTCGCCGTCGACACCTTCCCCGAGCAGCTCCACAACCCGATCACCGACCACGGGGACTTCATCAACGTGATGAACCGCAACCTGCTGGACCAGATGGCGAGCTGCATCAACGAGGGGCGTCGCTGCGGATGACCCCGACCAGCCCGGAGGGCTCTGCGATGGTGACGGAGGACGGACGCCTGGCCTGGCACTCGGCCGCCGGGCCGGCGAGGGCCGGCCGGGCGCGCAGGGCGGGCCGCGGACGCCAGGTGCGCCGGGTCGCCGGCGCGGAGCCGGTGCCGGACGGCACCGCCGGGGACCGCCCGGAACCCGGCGGCCCGGGTGCGCGCAGGGCCTGGTCGCTGCTCCCGGTGCTGGCGGTGGCGCTCGGTCTGACGGCCGTGGCGGTGAACGGCGCGCTGCAGGCGTTCCTCGGGGTGGCCGCCGGGGTCATCACCCTGGTGTCCTTCTCCTCCGCGGTGCTGTGGGGCCTCGCCGCGACCGACCGGCTGCTGCTCTACCCCGTCCACCGGCTGGCCGCCCAGGCGATCCACCGGGCGATGGGCGTCGCCGGCGTGGTCTTCCTCGTCCTGCACGTGTGGATGAACCTGATCCAGCACCGGATCGGCGCGCTCGCGGCGTTCGTCCCCTTCGCGGACCCGCACCGGCCGGTGGTCCTCGGCCTGGGCGCCCTGGCCGGCTACCTGCTGCTCGCCGTGGCCCTCGCCGGGGCGGCCCGCGGGCTGCTGGCCCGGACCGGCGGGGCGCGCCGGTGGCGGATCGTCCACATCTGCGCCTACCCGGCGTGGGGCGCCGCCCTGGTCCACGGCCTGCACGCGGGCCGGCTGCCCGCCCCCTGGGTCTCCGTCCTCTACGGAGCGGCCGTGGTCGGCGTGATCGTGGTGCTCGGGCTGCGGATGGCCCTGCGCAACGGTGGCAGCAAGCGCCGGCCCGGCGCCCCCGTCCGCCCGGCCGCCCCGATCCGCCCCGCGGCCCCGGGCCGCGCGCAGGCGGCCGACCGGCCGCGGGTCGGCCTCGGCACCGGACGGCGGCGACGGGACGGATGAGCGGTGCACCGATCGCCTGGCTCGGCCGGCCGGTCCTGTTCGCCGGCCTCGAACGCGACGAGCGCCTGGACCACCGCGCCCACCTGGTCGTGCACGGCGGGATGCCGACGCTGCCGGCCGACGAGCTGGCCGACCTCGCCGAGAACGTCGACCTGCGGGGGCGGGGCGGAGCGGGCTTCCCCTTCGCCCGCAAGCTCCGGGCCGTCGTCAAGGCGGCCGCCCGGCGCCGGGCCCGCCCGGTCGTGGTGGTCAACGGCACCGAAGGAGAACCGAGTTGCCTGAAGGACGCGGCCCTGCTGCTGCGCACCCCGCACCTCGTCCTGGACGGCGCCCTGCTGGCGGCGGACGCCCTGGACGCCGAGCAGGTGACGCTCGGGGTCACCCGCGGGGACACCGAGCAGTCGCTGCGCAGGGCGCTGGCCGAGCGGAGGGTCACCCGGGTGCCGGTGTCCGTCGTCCGGCTCCCCGAGCGGTTCGTCTCGGGGGAGGGGAGCGCGCTGGCCCGCGGCATCTCCAGCGGGATCGCCCTGCCGCGCGGCGGCGGCGTGCGGACCAGCGACAGCGGGGTCCGGGGAGTGCCGACCCTGCTCTCCAACGCCGAGACCTACGCGCAGCTCGCGGTCGCGGCCCGCCTCGGGGCGCTGCCCTACCGCGAGGTCGGCACCCCCGCGGAGCCGGGGACGGTCCTGCTGACCCTCGCCGGCTCCCGGGTGGTGGAGACGCCCACCGGCGTCCCGCTCGGCGAGCTGCTGGCGATGTTCGGCCTGGACGCCGGGCAGGGCGTGCTGACCGGCGGCTACCACGGCACGTGGCTGACCCCGGCGGCCGCCGCCACCGCGGACGTGTCCCGGCAGTCCCTGCGCAGCCTCGGCGGGGCCCTGGGCGCCGGCGCGATCCTGCCGCTGCCGTACACCACCTGCCCGCTGGGCGAGGTGCTCCGGGTCGCCCGCTGGCTGGCCGACGAGACGGCGGGCCAGTGCGGGCCGTGCTACCTCGGGCTGCCGGCCCTGGTGAAGGCGCTGGAGGAGGTGGTGCGCGGCGGCGGCCGGGCCGCCCTGGACGTCGTCGAGACCAGGATGCGGGCGGTCACCGGCCGGGGTGCGTGCAGCCACCCCGATGCGGCCTCCCGGTTCGTGGCCTCGGCCCTGGAGGTCTTCGACGAGGACCTCCACCTGCACGGGCAGCGCTACGGCTGCGGCCGGCCCGTGCAGGGTGTGCTCCCGATGCCGGCCGTGGAGAGCGCCGGGAGCATCGTCGTGGACTGGACGCTCTGCGAGGCCCACGGGCTCTGCACCAGCGTCCTGCCCGAGGTCATCAGCCTGGAGGCGGACGGCTTCCCCTCCGCCGGTGTGATGCCCGTCCCGCCGCAGCTGCTCCAGCAGGCGGCCCGCGCGGTCGACCGCTGCCCGGCCCTGGCGCTGCGGATCCAGTGAGCCGCCGCGCCGCGGCCCGCGCGCCACCGTTCCACCCGCTCCGGACCCGACCGGTCCGGTCCCGTACCCCTTCGGATCCCGGGCTCGTACCGCCCGTGGGATTCCGGCCTCCATCGATGGAAAGGCAAGGAACACCTTGACGACGACCACGAAACGCTACGGACTGGTGGCGGTCTGCCTCCTGTTGGCCGGCCTCGTGCTGATGGCGGCCTTCGGCAACGGCAGCAGCAGCGCCGACTCCGCCAAGGGGAGCACCGACCCCGGGCAGCTGGCCGGGGCGACGGCGCCGGCCCCGGCCGGTGGCTACGGCTCCTACGGCGACTACGGATCGTCGGCCTCGGCCTCGCCGGCGGGCGGCGGCGGCCGACCCGGCGGGCAGCTGGCCGTCCGCGTGGACGACAAGCTCGGCTCCGTCCTGACGGACGGCCAGGGCTTCACGCTCTACCGGTTCGACAAGGACACGGCCAAGCCGCCGATGTCCAACTGCGCCGGCGCCTGTGCCACCACCTGGCCGCCCGTCACCAAGGACGCCATGGCCATGGCGGGCACCGGCATCGACCAGGCCAAGCTCGGTGAGATCGTGCGGGGCGACGGCTCCCACCAGCTGACGGTGGGCGGCTGGCCCGCCTACCGCTACGCGCAGGACACCGCGCCCGGTGACACCAAGGGTGAGGGCGTGGGCGGCACCTGGCACGCCCTGGCGCCGGACGGGTCGAAGGCCGCGAGCGCCGGTGCCGGTGCCCAGCCGTCCGCGACGGCCACGGCCGCGCCCACTGCCGCGCCCACGGCGACGGCCGCCCCGATGCCGCCGTCCTCCCCGCAGCCCCCGGCCGGGGTTCAGCTCTCGATCTTCGACCACCCCCAGCTCGGCCCGATCATGGTGGACGCCCACGGCCGGACCCTGTACCACTACGGGAAGGACACCGCCTGGCCCATGCGCTCCAACTGCGAGGGGGACTGCCTCAAGACCTGGATGCCCGCGGCGCCGGTGGACCCGGCCAAGATCAAGGGCGTCGACCCGAAGCTCGTCGGCAAGATGCAGCGCCCGGACGGCACCTGGCAGCTGAGCATCAACTGCACGCCGGTGTACGTCTACTCGGGCGACAAGGGCTACGGTGACGCCCTCGGCAACGGACTGGCCGGGAACCAGTGGACGGCCATCAACCCGCAGGGCAAGCCGGCGACGGGCAAGTGAGGCTTCCCGGCCCCGCCCTCGCGCCGGCCGGTCCCGGCCGGCGCGTCGGCGCCCCGCTCAAGTGGGCCGCGCTGACCGTCCTGCTCGCCCTCGGAGCCACCGAACTGCTCTGGGGATCCGGCGGGTTGGCCGGCACCTCGCAGGCCGGCACCGCGCAGGCCGAACGGAGGCCGGGCGGAAGCTCCGTCGAGGAGCTGGCACAGCGGATCGGCTGCGCGCCGGAGATCACCGCCGACGCGGCGGACCTCCGGCAGGGTCTGTGCACCGTCGGCGGCGAGGAGACCTGGATCGCCACCTTCCCCACCCCGCGCGCCCAGCAGGCCTGGATCGAGGAGGCGCGGGCCTACGGCGGGTCGTACCTGGTCGGCGACGAATGGGTGGTGGTGCTGTCCGACGCCACCACGGACCTCCTGCACGGGCTGCTCGGCGGGACGGTCGTCGGCGGCGCCGACCACACCGGCGGACACGCGCACACGGAAGGCGGGTGACGCCCCGGGGCGGCAGCGAGAGCAGTGACGACAAGGGCGAGGGCCCCCACCGGCGTCGGGCCGGCGGGGGCCCTCGCCGGCGTACGTCCGGCGGCGCGGCCGCCCCAAGTACGCTGGTACGGACCATGCCTGGCACGGTGTCATGCCCCGGCCGGCCGGGGGTCGTTCAACCATGCGAATGCCGTATGACCTTTTCTGTTATCCGGGGGCCCCGGCACTTGACGAGACCTCGCCACGGGCCGGTACGGGGCCGCGGCCCACCCCCCGGGCCCCTCCCGCACCACCCCGGACCCGCCCGGCGGGCCGTACACCGACTCCGCACATTCGGATCCGGAATCACCCGGCGCACGGCTCCCCCCGGACGGTTGCCCCGAAACCCGTGGGACTGGTGTGCTGAGGCCCTTCCCGCCACACCGTCCCGACGGCCCAGCAGCAGACCGCCGTCGCGACCTTCGTCCAGGCGACTCCGGCCCCTGCGGCCGTGCCACCGGCCGGGCCCGCGAGCTCCCCGCCGGACGAAGGCCATAGCCGAGGAGGACAAGGTGACCCTTCTGACCAGCACCCGCGAACCGGGACTGAGCGCCCTGAGCGACGCCGAACTCGCGGAGGTGCTCACCACACCGACCCCGACCGGCGCCTCCCGCATCCGGGAGGTCATGGCCGAGGTCTTCACCCGGCACCACGGCGCCGTGCTCGCCTACGCCCGCCACTTCTGCCGCGACCAGCAGACGGCCCAGGACCTCGCCGCCGAGGCCTACGCCAGCACCTACCAGTCCGTGGCCCGCGGCCGGGGCCCCCGGCACGCCTGGCGCCCCTACCTGAAGGCCTGCGTCCGCCGGACCGCCATGGAGTGGAGCGCCCAGACCAGGGACCGCGTCGTCCTGGCGGCCGACTTCCACACCTGGGCGGAGTGCCTGGCCGACGAGGCCGAGACCGAGGACGCGCTGCTCGCGGCCGAGGAGACGGCGCTCATCGCCGGCGCCTACCGCGCCCTCCCCGAACGGTGGCAGGTGCTGCTCTGGTTCTTCGTGGTCGAGGGCGAGTCCGCCGCCACCGTCGCCCAGCGGATGAGCATGACCCCGAGCGGGGTGCGCTCCCTCGCGGCCCGCGCCCGCGGGGGCCTGCGCGAGGCGTACCTGAGCGCGCACCTGGACGAGGGCACCGGGCAGGGGTGCCTGTACTTCACGTCGGTGCTGACCGGAGCCGCCCGCCGCCCGGGCCGCCGCCGGGCCCGTGAGCTGGCCCGGCACCTGCAGGAGTGCCCCGGCTGCGGGCGGGTCGCGGAACAGTTCCGCCGGGCCAACTCCAGCATCGGGACCTCCACGATGGTGCCCCTGCGCCACGTGCCGGTGCGGCCGCACTGAGCCGCCGCCGACAGGCGCCGGAGGTGGCGGGGCCCGGCGCGGAGCGGTCGGGCCCGCCCCCCCGGGGGGGGGGCCGGGGGGGGGGCGGGGCCCCCGCCCCCCCCCGGGGGCGCCCCCCCGCCCGGGGGGGGCCCCCGGCGGGGCCCCGCCAGCCGGCCGGC
>NZ_JBIWPA010000016.1:22968-118494 GCF_044768035.1 Kitasatospora sp. NPDC101176 | reverse complement strand
GGGGGGGGGGGCCCCCCCGCCGCCCGCCCCGGGGGGGGGGGGGGGGGGGGCGGCCCGGGGGGGGGGGGGGGGCCCGGCCCCGGGGGGGGGGGCCCGGCCCCGGTTCCGGTGCCCGTCAACCCGTCGGCGAAGCTCCCGCCGGACGGGGACGGCCGCGGTCGTGACCCCGTCTGCCGGGAGCTCCGGAACTGCGCGCGGCGCGGGTGCCCGACGGGCTCCCGCGCCGCTCACTCGGCGGTCGGACGGTTCAGCAGGGGAAGGTGCCGCTGTAGAGCGAGTGCCCGTAGGAGGACGTCCCGGAGCCGAAGCCGTAGATGCCGTCGTCGCTCCAGACCGCCTCGCGGAAGCCGTTGACGCAGGTGGAGGTCGGCGCGAGCGCGAAGCCCTCCAGGTTGTCGACCGGCATGACGGCGGGGTTCGTGTAGGTCACGTCCGGGACGATCGCGCCGGAGGCGTTGACCTTCAGGAAGGTGTGCGTCTCGCCGCAGGTGTTGTCGCAGGTCGCCACGATGCGCTGGGTCCCGGCGTCGAAGGTCACGTCCATCACGGAGACCTTGCCGGTGGCGACCGTGCCGAAGGTGGTGAAGGTGCCGTCGGAGTTGAGGCCGTAGACGTGCAGCGTGCCGTCCCACTCGAGGCCGGCGAAGAACAGGCCCGCGCCGTGCAGCGGGTAGTTCGCCGGGTTGTAGGCGGCACCGGTGAGCGGGTCGACCCAGCTGTTCGCGGTCAGCCAGCTGTCGGGCACGTAGCCGACGCCCTCGAAGCCCAGGTTGGCGTCGTCCTTGCTGCCGGTGTCGAGCTGCGGGAACTGCGAGGTCATGTCCCACTGGTGGATCGGCGTGAGCGTCGAGCCGGTCGCGGCCGGGTCGAACTCCATGATCGTGTCCTTGGGGACGGTGTTGTTGCCGTTGTCGCGCTCGGAGGTCACGTAGACGTGGCCGTTGGCGCCGACGGTCAGCCCCTCGGAGTCGGGCTGGCCGGTGCCGCCCGCGAAGCGGATCTGCTTGCCGGTCGCGCTCCACGACGGGTCCGGGACCCACTTGCCGTTGCTCTTGACCAGCTTGTACAGCCAGTTCTTGTTCTTCGCGGCCCACAGCACGGACGGGTTCGCCGGGTCGAAGGCCAGGCCGCTCAGGTCACGGCCCTCGGGGCCGGTGGAGGTGGTGAACGCGCAGACGTTGTCGGCGATCGTGACGTCCAGGCCGCCCGGCCAGGCCAGGGTGCCGGCCGGGGTGGAACCCGTACCGCCGGGGGCCTCGGGGGTGCAGCCGCTGGTGAGCGCGCCGCCGCCGCCGAGCAGGTGGCCGGTCTGTCCGCCGCCACCGCCGCCACCGGCTCCCGTGCAGGAGTTGGCGCCGCCGGGCGTCGCGGTCACGGCGGTCCGGAACCAGCCGGTGCCGTTGGCGCAGCGCTCGTCCGAGGGCTTGGCGCCGCCCGTCGCCCAGGTCACCGAGTCGACGGTGGTGCCGTTGCCGTCGAGGAGCAGGACGGAGTCGTTGTCGCCCAGCCCGAGGGTGGAGTTGAAGGTGACGTAGCCGCCCGCGGGGATGCTGGTGGCGCTCGGCGAGGAGGACGAGATCGAGACCGGGGCGTGGGTGGTGTCGTTGTCGACGTACTTCCACGATCCGATGCCGACGGCGCTGGTGCCGCCGTTGTACAGCTCGACGGTGTCGGCGCCGTCCGAGGTGACCTCGTTGATCCGGATGCGGCTCGCCGCCGGGAGGGAGGACGGGCAGCCCGGGGCGTTGGCGCTGCCGAAGGTCGTCGCGGTGGTCGTGGTCACCCACGCGCCGGTGCCGTCGCCGCCGCAGCGGGCCATCGCGGGCTTCGCCGCGCCGGAGGCCCAGTCGACGCGGTCGACCACGGTGCCGTCGGCGGTGTAGATCACCAGCTTGTCCGAGTCACCCAGCCCCTTGGGGGAGTTGAAGGTGACGAAGCCGCCGGCCGCGATGGTGGTGGAGGACGGGCTGAACGACTGCGGGGAGAAGCCGTCGTCCGACATCGTCCAGCCGCTGATGCTCACGGCGGTCGAGCCGGTGTTGAAGAGCTCCACGGTGTCGTTGTTCGACGAGGTGACCTCGTTGATCCGAACGTTCTGGTAGCCGGCCGGGTCCGCGGCGGCCGCGGGCTGCGCGGCGACGAGCCCGGTGGCGACCAGTCCTGAGAACGTCAAAGCCGCGGCGCACACGGAGGCGACGCCGGCACGCGAGTGTGAGGTAGGCACGAGGCCGAACTCTGATGTCACAAGCTTGAAACGGCGTGTACGCCGGCTGAATGCCGTCTGCTGGGCACCGGAACGCCAGGCGTCCGCGGCCCCACCGGGGGTGGTCGGGGCCCCGCCGGGGGCGGTCCGCGGCCCGGAGCGGACCCTGGCCGCACGCCCGTTCGGTCGGCCTTCTACCATCGTGTCGCATTCTTCGACGGACGCTGCCGCCTGCCCGGTCCCGTGCCCGCCGTCCACCGCCCGACAGGACACAGCGACTCCACCGCACGGCGACGGGGTCGTGCACCGAGGAGGACCGTCCATGCAAGCCCGGAAGATCGGCGCTGCCGCCGCCGCGACGGCGGTGGCCCTGCTGGCCGCCCGCGACCTCACCCAGAAGAGGCACGCGCTGCTCCGGAACTTCCCGGTGGTCGGGCACGCCCGCTACCTCCTGGAGCGGATCGGGCCGGAGCTGCGGCAGTACATCGTGACCTCCAACGAGGAGGAGCGCCCGTTCAGCCGGGACCAGCGCACCTGGATCTACGCGTCGGCGAAGGAGCAGAACAACTACTTCGGCTTCGGGACGGAGCTCGACGTCGAGCACGTGCAGGGGCACGCCTACCTGAAGCAGCGGACCTTCGCCGGCGCCCTGCCCGACACCCACGACCCGCAGGCCCCGCTGCCCTCGGCCAAGGTGCTGGGCGGGCCGCGCGGCCGCGCCCGGGCGTTCCGGCCGGCGAGCGTGGTGAACATCTCGGCGATGAGCTTCGGCTCGCTCTCCGGCGCGGCCGTCACGGCCCTCAACAAGGGGGCGGCGCTCGCGGGCACGCTGCACAACACCGGCGAGGGCGGCCTCTCGCCGTACCACCGCAACGGCGGCGACCTCGTCCTCCAGCTCGGCACCTCGTACTTCGGGTGCCGCAACGAGGACGGCAGCTTCAACCTCGACAAGCTCAAGGAGGTCGTCGCCGGCGCCCCGGTCAGGGCGATCGAGATCAAGCTCTCCCAGGGCGCCAAGCCGGGGCTCGGCGGGATGCTGCCGGGTGCCAAGGTGACCCCGGAGATCGCCGCGATCCGCGGCATCCCCGTCGGCGAGGACTGCGCCTCCCCGTCGCGGCACAGCGCCTTCGGCGACGTCGACTCGATGCTCGACTTCGTCGAGCTGCTCGCCACCGAGACCGGCCTGCCGGTCGGGGTCAAGAGCGCGGTGGGCGAGGCGGGCTTCTGGCAGGAGCTGGCCACGCTGATGGCGCGCGGTGACCGCGGGGTCGACTTCGTCACGGTCGACGGCGGGGAGGGCGGCACCGGCGCGGCGCCGCGGATGTTCGCCGACTCCGTGTCGCTGCCCTTCCGGATGGGCTTCTCCCGGGTCTACGGGACCTTCGCCGAGCTGGGGCTCACCGACGAGCTGACCTTCATCGGCTCCGGCAAGCTCGGCCTGCCCGAGAACGCCGCCGTGGCCTTCGCCCTGGGCGTCGACATGATCAACGTGGCCCGTGAGGCGATGCTGTCGATCGGCTGCATCCAGGCGCAGAAGTGCCACACCGACAAGTGCCCCACCGGCATCGCGACCCAGAACCCGTGGCTGGCCCGCGGCCTCGACCCGGCCTCCAAGGCCACCCGGGCCGCCGTCTACCTGCGCACCCTGCGCAAGGAGCTGTTGAAGGTCTCGGGTGCCGTCGGCGTCGCCCACCCTGCGCTCATCACGCCCGACGACGTCGAGATCATGAACGGCGACTACGAGGCCCGGACCCTGGCCGGCGTCTACGGCTACAAGGAGGGCTGGGGCGAGCTCGGCCCGGACCTCCGGGACGCCATCACGGCCCTGGTCACCGGCGGTCCCGCCGTCTGACGCACCGCCCGGGGCGCCGCCCCGGCACCCCGGCACCGAGCGCGAGGGTGGCGAGGGTGGTGGCGGCGAGGGCCGCCGCTGCGAGCGTCCTGCGGGTGGTCATGGTCGTGGTTCCCTTCGACGGGGTGCCGGGCTGGCGCGGTGAATCCAGGGAATCCCGGGCCGTTCGGGCCGGTCGAGTGATTCGATGGCTTTCGGATGCCGGTGCGGAGGGGGTACGGCCCGTGATACGGATCAGCCTGGGCGCCGAGGGTCTGGGGAGCGTCAGGTTCGCGGTGTCCCCGCTGGACTCGGCGAAGGACCTGCTCTACGCCTTCGGGCGGACGCCGAAGGTGCTCAGCGCCGAGTGGCGGGCCCGGGCCGGGGAGGCGCTGGCACAGGAGCGGCTCGGGTTGCTGGGCGTGGTGGGCGGCGGCGGGCCGTGCGGCTACGCCCCGGACTTCCTGCGGCCGGAGTCGCAGGGCTTCGAGACGAGCCTCGACGCGGCCCTGCACCGGGTCGTCACCACCCCGCCGGAACGGATCGGCTACGAGCTGGGGCTGGCCGTCAACGGCCATGCGTGGGACCCGGATTCGGACCGACCGTCGCCGCGGCTGCTGCACCGGGCCCTCGAACGCGGGGAGCAGTACCTGGCGCACCGCCTCGCGGACGAGATGACGCAGTTCTGGCGCGCGGCCCTCGCGCCGTCCTGGCCCGGCATCCGGGCCCGGCTGGAGGCGGACGTCAGCGCCCGGGCCACCGACATCGCGCACCACGGGCTCGCCGCCACCCTCAACCGGCTGGCCCCGAACCTGGCGTGGCGCGACGGCGAACTGACGGTCCGGCTCCGCCCGGGCAGTCCGCACGGCCTGACGCTGCGGGCCGACGCGGTGATCCTGGTGCCGAGCGTCTTCGCCAACCAGGCGATCTTCTGCGCGGGTGAGCCGCCGGGCGCCCCCGCACCCCGCACCCCGCTGATCGTCTATCCCGCGGCCCCCGCGGACTGCCTGGCGCCGGCGGGCGGGGCGAGGCTCATCGGCGCGACGAGGGCGCGGATCCTGGCCGAGCTCGGCCACCCCCGGTCCACCGCGGAGCTCGCCCAGCGGCTGTACCTGAGCCCGGCGACGGTCTCCTACCACCTTCAGATCCTGCACCGGGCCGGGCTGGTCACCCGCAGGCGCCACTCCCACCACGTGCTCTACCAGCGCCTCAAGGGGACACCGGGGCTCGGCGGAGACCTGATCTGACGTCAGGACGGGCCGGAGGCAACGGTCCCGTCGGTGTGCGCGTCGTTCGCCGGAACGGGCCACCCTGCCCGCAATTGGTCCAGACCTATTGACCCGGCCTTGCGACCCCTCCTACGATCCGGTCCGGCACAGCCCCACATGTCCCCCCACCTCACCCAGAGCCGGGCGTCACGCCCCCACGCGTCGGTCATGTCCATGACGCTCGGCGGGAAGGGAGCACAGCATGTTCCGTCGGAGGTCGCGCACTCCACGCCCGTCGGGCGGGTTCCACCCCGGTCCGGACCCCGTCCGCCCCGACGGTGCCCAGGCCGGCGCCGAGCCGCCCGGGGCTCCCCGCCCGCACCGGGCGGGCGTCGAGCGCGCCGCGCGGGCGAACCGCACCGCCGGCCGCTCCGGGCCCGGGCCGACCGTCCTCCGGCGCACCCTGGCCGGGGTGAGCGCCGCAGCCGTCGTCGGCGCGGGCCTCGCCGTGGCCGGCACCGTCACGGCCGGTGCCGCCACCCCCAACCTGCTGGCCAACCCCGGCTTCGAGACCGGACTCTCCGACTGGACCTGCACCGGCGGGTCCGGCGCGGCCGTCACGTCGCCCGTCCACTCCGGGGCCTCCGCGCTCAGGGCCACGCCGTCCGGCCAGGACAGCGCCCAGTGCACCCAGACCGTCAGCGTGCAGCCCAACTCCCAGTACACGCTGAGCGCCTACGTCCAGGGCAGCTACGTCTACCTGGGCGCCACCGGCACCGGCCTGTCCGGCGCCCAGTCCACCTGGACGCCGAACAGCGCGACGTACGGCCAGCTCAGCGTCGGCTTCAGCACCGGGCCGAGCACCACCTCCGTCACCGTCTACCTGCACGGCTGGTACGGGCAGCCCGCGTACTACGCGGACGACGTGTCGCTCACCGGCCCCGGCGGCAGCACCCCCACGCCGACCGCCACCCCGACCACGGCGCCGCCCACCACGGCCCCGCCGACCACCGCCCCGCCCACCACGGCCCCGCCCACCACGGCCCCGCCCACCACCACGCCGCCCGGTGGTGACACCTGCCCGACCAAGCCCAAGCCGTCCGGCAAGGTCCTGCAGGGGTACTGGGAGAACTGGGACGGCGCCGCGAACGGCGTCCACCCCGGCATGGGCTGGGTCCCCATCACGGACAGCCGGATGGCCGCGCACGGTTACAACGTCATCAACGCCGCCTTCCCGGTGATCCTCTCCGACGGCACCGTCCTGTGGCAGGACGGCATGGACGCCAACGTCAAGGTCTCGACGCCCGCGGAGATGTGCCAGGCCAAGGCGGCCGGGGCGACCGTCCTGATGTCGATCGGCGGAGCCGCCGCGGGCATCGACCTGAGCTCCAGCACCGTCGCCGACAGGTTCGTGGCGACCGTCGTCCCGATCCTGAAGAAGTACAACTTCGACGGCATCGACATCGACATCGAGACCGGCCTGTCCGGGAGCGGCAACATCAACACGCTCTCCGCCTCCCAGGCCAACCTGGTGCGCATCATCGACGGCGTGCTCGCCCAGATGCCGGCGGGCTTCGGCCTGACGATGGCCCCCGAGACGGCCTACGTCACCGGCGGCAGCGTCACCTACGGCTCGATCTGGGGCGCCTACCTGCCGATCATCAAGAAGTACGCCGACAACGGGCAGCTGTGGTGGCTGAACATGCAGTACTACAACGGCAGCATGTACGGCTGCTCCGGCGACTCCTACCAGGCCGGCACCGTGCAGGGCTTCACCGTGCAGACCACCTGCCTGAACAACGGCCTCACCATCCAGGGCACCACCGTCAAGGTGCCCTACGACAAGCAGGTGCCCGGCCTGCCGGCCCAACCCGGCGCCGGTGGCGGCTACATGGCGCCGGGCCTGGTCAGCCAGTCGTGGAACGCCTTCAGCGGCTCGCTGAAGGGGCTGATGACCTGGTCGATCAACTGGGACGGTTCGAAGGGCTGGAGCTTCGGCGACAACGTCAAGGCCCTCCAGGGCCGTTGACCTCCCGGCGGCCTCCCGGACGCCTCCTGCCCGGCACCCACGCCGCGCCGGCCTGACGCCGGGCTCACCGACGCCGCGCCGGCCTGACGCCGGGCTCCGCGGCCCCCGGTCGGGTGGAGCGGTGCCCGGCGGCGGCGATCAGGGCCCGTCCGGCGGCCGCCCCTCGGAGCCGAGGCCGTCGAACACGGCCCGCCGGCCCGCCGTGCGGAGGCGGGTGGCGTCCACGGTGCGGGGGAGCAGCGGTTCGAGGGTGCGCCAGGCGTCGGTGTGCAGGCGGTCGGCGTGGTCCTCGCTCGCGGCGACGGCGCCGCAGTCGAGCAGGGCGGTGCGGGCCGCCCGGACATCGGCCTCGGTCGCGTCGCCGCCGCGGACGGCGGCCCACAGGGCCTCGGCCGTGGGGCGGGGGAGCAGCGTGACGGCGTGGGCGAGCGGCAGGGTGACCTTGCCGTTGCGCAGGTCCTCCGCCACCCGCTTCGTCGGGGTGCCGTTCCGGTCGGTGACGCCGCACAGGTCGGCCACGTCGTCGGTGATCTGGTAGGCGGTGCCGAGGGCCGTCCCCCACTGCAGCAGCGCCCGTTCCAGAGCCGGACCGGCGCCAGCGGTGAGCGCGGCGATCCGGCAGCAGGCGCCGACCAGGGCACCGGTCTTCAGCCGGTGGGTGGCCAGCACCAGTTCCAGCAGCGGGCGGTTGTCACCGGTGGCGACGGCCTGCTCCAGCTCGCGGCCGTGGCCCTGGATGTCGAGGGCCTGCCCGGCGTGGGCCGCCCGCAGCGCGGCGAGGACGACCTCGCATGTCCGCCCCCGCAGTTCGGGATCGTCGGGGGCGCAGAGGCCGATGGCGTGGTCGAAGGCGAAGTAGGCGCAGGTGCCCGCGGTCAGGGCGGCCGGCAGACCGTAGACCTCGTGCGCGGCGGGCCTCGCGCGGCGCGTCGTCGAGCCGTCCTGGACGTCGTCCACCACCAGGGAGCCGGTGTGGGCGAGTTCCAGCGCTGCCGCCAGTACGCCGAAGCGCTCGCCGTCACCGCCGAGCAGTTCGATGATCCGCGTCAGCAGTGCGGGGCGCCAGCGCTTCCCGCCGGCCTCGACCACGTGCCGGACGGGTGCGGCCAGGGCCCGGTGCAGGCGTCGGTCGAGGGCCTGTTCGGTCTCGGCGGACAGGTCGCCGGCGTGTCCGCCGGGCAGCCACACGTCCAGGCCGCCGGGCGCGGGAGGGTAGAGCCGGTCCAGGTGGCGTTCGACCCCGCGCTCGCGCTCGGGCTCGGACGGGGGCCGGGGCTCCGGGGAATGGGGTCGGGGGAGCAGCGGAGCGCCGCCCGGACGGGCGTTCACCGGGGCGGGACCGGGTTCACGGCTCGGGGCGCACGGTCCGGGCACGGGCGGCTCGGGGCCCTCGGCGAATGCCATAACCATGCGCACACCTTAGGGTCGGCCGCGGGGCGGGCCGCGGACGCGACGGCGGGGCGGCGCGGCGTCCGGGCAGAGGTGTTCGCGGTTGCTCTCGTCCGGTGGCGAACCTCCCTTCTCCGAAGGATGGTTGACCGTGCGCAGGGCGGGCGGCGGACGTGTTCCCGCCACCGCTTCCACGGACGGTCTAGACAGTCGGGGAATCCTCGGGCTCGCCGCGCACGACGACGACCGGACAGTGCGCGTGGTGGACGCAGTGCTGGCTGACCGAGCCGAGGAGGGCTTCGGTGAAGCCGCCGTGCCCGCGGTTGCCGACGACGAGCAACTGCGCGTCGGCGGCGGCGGTGAGGAGGGCGGTGGCGGGATGGGCCTGGACGACGTGCTGCCGGACCTCGACCTCCGGTGCTTCGATCCCGGCCTGAGCCACGGAATCGGCCAGGGCTTGCCGGGCGTTGGCTTCGAAGTCGAAGGTCTGGAGGACGGGCGAGGGCCAACCGTACCCGACCGGGTACTGCCACGCGATCACCGCGTCCACCGAGGCGTCGGTGAGCCGGGCCTGTCGGACAGCCCACGCCAACGCCGCTCTGGCTGACGGGGAACCGTCCACTCCTACGACGATGCGAAACGCTCGACCTGCTTCCTCACTCATCGGACAACTCCACGGGATTCGGCTCCCCTCCTCGGCGATCGGGGGGAGCATCGGTGGGTCTCGGGCCGCCCGGGTAGGCCTGGCAGCCCTCGTCCCCGGTGTCGGCCCGCGAGCCGTCGAAGGCCACCCCGCCGCCCGGGGATCACGAGGAGACGGGAACCAGGCCGCCCGAGATCCGGGGACACGGCGACATGCGGCTCTCCTATTGGTACCGCATGGCCGTTGATTCGGAGGGCAAGGACACCGCGGCGCGGCCGGACGTGGTACGGACCGAGGTGGGCACGGGCGCTCGTGAGGGGACGTGCCTGCCGCGGCCGGGCACGTCACCCGGGTTCGGCGAGCAGGCCCTTCCACCGTTCCGCGATGGACGCCCAGGTGGAGGATGGGGAGGTCGCGGTCCGCCGGGCGGCATGTGTCGAACGGTCCCGGAACGCGGCGTCGGTGAGCACCGCGACGAGAGCGGCCGCGTGGTCGGCGGCAGTCGAGAGCCCGTAGCCGTCCACGGCGCCCGCCGCACAGCGCACGAAGGTGGCGGATCCGCCCCAGATCTCACGGAGCGCCGGGTGGTCGGGCATGATCTGCGCGGCGCCGGTCGCGGCGTGTTCCAGCGATACGAGGCCCCAGCCCTCGGCCGACGAGGTGTTCAGCCCGACCTCCGCGCTGTTGTAGTAGAGGTTGAGGGTGGCGTCGTCGGCCGGTGGGCGGTCGGGGACGACGAGGCGGTCGCCGAGGCCCAGCGCACGCGCTAGATCATGCTGACCGGCGCCGTGGGTGAGGACGAGTCGGGCTTCCGGGACGCGGGTGAACGCCGCGGCACAGGCTCGTAGCGTCACGTCGAGACGTTTGCGGGGCGTGTCGCGGTTGGCGTTGAGGATCAAGGGGCCGTCGTCGGGCAGGCCGAGCAGTTGCCGTGCACGGGAAGTCCGCCCCGGAGACGTGCCGGCCTCATCACCCCCGGGCGACCCCAAGGGGCCGAAGACGTTCGGGTCGACGCCGTGCGGGAGAACGCTGAGGCGCGGGCGGTGGGCCCGGGGAGGATGTCGCCGAAGGCGCTCGGTGATCCAGCGGTGAGCGGTCCGCGTGTAGCAGACCAGGTCGTCCGCCAGGGCGAGACCGTCCACTGTCTCGTCGCAGACCGCCTCGTGTTCGAGTGGAAGGTACAGCACGATCCGGGTCCGCGGGCACTGCTCGCGTATCAGCCGACCATGGTGCCCCAGTACCGCGGCGTCGTGACAGGCGAGAACGACGTCAGGATCCTGCCGGCGCAGGACGTCCGGCAGCTCCACCGTTCCGAAGGGGTCGCTGATGCGTTCCGGCGCGAGGCACCGGACTCCGGGGAGTTCCAGCCGGGTGCGCGTGTTGATGTGGAAGTAGGACGTCTCGAAGGTGTCGGCCAACAGGGGGGCCAGGGTGCGCAGGACCCGGGCGTACCCGGACGTCCGCGCGCCCTGGCCTACGAGCAGCAGTCGCACGGTGCGGCCTCAGCCCAGTGCCGGTGAGTAGATGCCGTGCAGCGCTTCCCGGTAGAGGTACACGTCGGCCTGACTGGCGACCGGCTGAGACCAGTCCCGGCGCACGACCTCGACCGCGTCATCGCGTTCGCCGCCGAAGACTCCGACGAACGTGAAGACACAGGGGTGTTCCATCCAACTGACGGAATTGCCGCTCTGGCTGCCCGGATCGCAGGTGTCGATCCAGTGGTCGAGGACCTTCCCGGAGCCCGCCGTCCGCAGTTGACGGACGGCGTCGTCGGTCGGAGGCATGTTGCTGCTCCATCCGTAGGTCACCAGCAGGACGACGTCGCCGGCCTTCTGGTGCGCCTTGATGTCCGTGGCAACCTGCTTCCAGAGGTCGACGTAGGCGTCGAACCACACCCGTTCCCTGCGGAGGGAGTAGTAGCGGTCCAGCCGAATCCCGTCGGCGGCCAGGGGGTCCGAGCCGGACAGCACGACCAGTTGTACGCCGGCAGGCGAGTCCGGGGGTGCGTCGGGTTCCACGGCGGTCCCGTTGACCACGACGACCGGCGGTCGGGGCCGGGACCGGTCCACGTCCGGCCAGTGCAGCTCGCGGGACCAGCTCCCGATGCGCGCGCTGGGACGCATGACGCGGGAGTAGCCCTGCCAGGCGTCCTGGACCGCCTGGGCGCGGTCGGGGTCGTCCACCAGCTCCCAGATGCCGGCGAGCTTGAAGTCGAAGAGGGCGGGCTGGACCGCCAGGCTCTCGGTCCACTGGCTCACCAGTTCGGCGCTCTCCTTGCCTCCGGTCCAGGGATCGAGGCCCCCGAGCTTGCTGATCAGTACCTGGTCACCCCCCATGCACTGGATGCTCGCCACGGACTCCTGGCGATACGCCTTCCACGTGGCGGACGCCTCCATGGCGGCGTCCACGCTGCCGGTCGCCACCTTGTTGAAATGCGCGCTCAGCGCCGCTTTCAGCGTGATCGAGGTGAGGTGCTCCGACTTCGCGACCTGATTGCAGAGGGTCAGCCTGCCGCCCAGGGTCGCGGATCGGACGTAGAAGGGGCCGTAGCGGGCGAAGAAGGTGTAGAAGGTCGACCTGGTGGCCTCGGTGAAACCCGCCGGGAGCTTCTCCACGTCCCGGACGAAGTCATCACTGAGCGCGGCTTTCGCAGCATCGGGATTGGTCTCCAGAAGGGCCATTCGAAGGGCCTGCCTCCAGTAGCAGTAGTAGCTCTCCGTCGATGATTTTCTGGAGAAATCGAAGTCTGCCTTCACTTCCCCGGAGAACGCACCGTAAGACGCACTCAGGCCGGCGTGTGCGGAGATCTGCTCCTGAATGTCCTCGCGGTCCTCGCCGACGATTTTGAGAATCTCGCTGTCGTGGCTTTCCACACCCTCGACGTAATCGGGAACCTGATATTCGTTGCCGTTGAGGACGACGGTGTGCGTCTGCGCCTTGGCGGGATTCGCCAGCGGTCGCGTCAGGCTGTAGGCATCGTACGTGCCATACACGTTGAAGCCCTGGCCGATCGCCTTTGCCTGTGACAGGGTGCCGGCAGTCGACAGTGCGGATATCTGGATATCGCTGATTCCTGAGGTCTCTTCCATGATCTTCTCCTCGGTGTCGCGAGTGGCCGCCCGCCGCGTACGCGGCGGAGTCCGGGCAAGCCAAGCAGGGCCTTTCCATCGCGACTTGATCGAGCCCATGCGGATAGTTTCAGATTAGTTCGACCACGGTCTTACGCTATTTGGGCTACTCCATTCGAATGACGTCTCGGCGATGTTTCCGAGGCGTGTTCGACCGTCGATCCAGGCGTCGATCCAGGCCGTCCGGCCGATGTCGCCGGTCGGGATCTCGGGATTTCCCGCCAGCCGTGCTCCCGGTCATTCCGTCCGGCGTGGGACGGCCGGCTCTGCTGCACTGGCCGCGCTCCGGCCGGCGGGCGAGCATGGCGGTTGCGAGGGCGGCCGGTGCGGTACCCGACCTGCGCCGGCCGCCCGGACCGAACCGAAGGAATCGACCGCAAGGAGAGCGGAATGGCCGGCCACTTCATCCTCAACAACATCCTGAGGAGCGATCTCGACGACGCCCAGACGCACAGCGCGACCTGGGGGAATATCCAGCACGCCGAGGTGGGCTGGACCGAGCAGAGCCGGAAGGTCCTGGTTCGGGCGCTCAACAGTCAGTCGATCCCCGGCGATCCCGAACCGCACAACCGCGCGGGCCTGCCGCCCCACCGCTACCTGCAATGGGACAAGACGAATGGAGACCCCGACGCGATCGCGCGGTGGCTGAGTGGCCTCAGGGCGGACTGGGTCGACAAGATGAAGCTGCTCCGGCCGACCGGTGACGGGCTGGGACTGACCGGCCTCTGCAGCGACGCGCAGGCGGCGTGGGCGGCCGGGAAGATCAACGGGGCCATCAGCGCGCAGTTCGCCCAGGGCCACTCGCTCATCCTTGAGATCTACCACCTGGGCGGCAAGGAGATGGCGTGACGCGGTGGGCCCCGCGCCGCTGTGCAGCGGCTTCGCTACGCCGTGACGAGCACGGCGACCCCCGTGACCCGGTCCGCGGCAAGGTCCGCGAGGGCGGCGTCCGCCCGCTGCAGCGGGTAGCGGGTCACCCGGACGACCGGGCGGGTCCGGGCAGCCTCCGCCAGGAAGGCCGAGCCGTCGGCACGGGTGTTGGCGGTGACGCTGCGCAGCGTGCGTTCCTGGAACAGGTGCCTCTGGTAGTTCATCGCCGGGATGTCGCTGAGGTGGATGCCGGCGACGGAGAGCGTGCCGCCACGGTCCAGCGCGGCCAGAGCGACCGGCACGAGTTCGCCGACCGGGGCGAACAGGATGGCGGCGTCCAGCGGTTCCGGGGGCGGATCGTACGAGTCGCCGGCGAATTCGGCGCCCAGTTCCAGGGCCAGGCGTCGCGCTGGTGCGGCACGGGTGAACACCGCCACCCGTGCGCCCCGGGCGAGGGCGAGTTGGGCGGTCAGGTGTGCGGACGCCCCGAAACCGTAGACGCCCAGCAGGCCGCCGGCGGGGAGCTCGGCCCGTTCGAGGGCCCGGTAGCCGATGATCCCGGCACACAACAGCGGGGCCAGCTCCTCGGCCGGCGGGCCCTCGGGCAGACGGTAGGCGAATCGTGCGGCAGCGGTCAGGTGGCCGGCGTAGCCCCCGTGCCGGTCCCAGCCGGTGTAGCGCGAGTCCGGGCAGAGGTTCTCCCGGCCACTGCGGCAGTAGGGGCAGGAGCCACAGGTCCGGGCGAGCCAGGCGACGCCGGCCCGGCTCCCGACGGTGAACCCGTCGACCGCGGTGCCGACCGCGCGAACGACCCCGACCACCTCGTGGCCGGGAGTGCACCCCGCGATCCTGGGGGCGAGGTCCCCCTCCGCGAGGTGCAGGTCGGTGCGGCACACCCCGCAGGCCTCCACCTCGACGAGGATCTCGTCCGGCCCGGGAGGGGAGAGCGGACGCCGCTCCCACCGCAGTGGCCCGGGCCGCGCCACGCCCACCGGGCCCGGGCGGGCCACCACCCAGGCCCCGGTGTCGGTGGGGACTGCTTCTGACGTGCTCATCGCGGCCTCCCGCGCGAACCTGCCGGACATCCCGACGCCGCTCCGGCTCCGACGCCGGTCTGCGGCGCGGTGCCTCAGCCGGCCGCCGTACGGTCGTTGGCGGCGGAGTCGGCGAGGCCGGCCCGGAGGAGCTGGTGACCGAGGTCGATCAGCGCGCGGGCGGCGGCGAACTCGTCGCCGATCTCCGGCACGGGCGGGTCGTGAGGGCTGCGCCGGGAGGCGGTACGGGCCTCGAGGACGTTCTCACCGGTGTTCAGCACGGCGTGCACCTTCGTGGCGTCGCCCTCCTCGAAGAGGTCGATTCGCAGGGTCCACTGTTTGGTGCGCACCGGCACCGTGGCGTTGGCGGTCATGTCCGAACCTCCTGGGTCGGGTGGTCCCGGGCCGGCCCCGGGACCGGCGGATGGTGATCAACTGCCCCGTGCGGCCTCGACCGTGCCGTCCACGTCCTGGTCGACGAGGTGATGACCGGCTGGCGGGCGGTGACGGGCCCTGGTGGTCGGACGGTCCACCCCCGTGCCGGCCGGTCGGACGGCGTACTCCCGCAGCGTGCTGTGCGAGAACGGCGTCACCAGGTCGAAGAGCCGCTCGACGATGTCGCGCAACAGGTCGTCGACGGTCAGGACGCCGACGGGGCGGCCGTCCTGGACGACGGGGAGGCGACGGACGAACGTGCGGCGGAACGTCCGGTAGACGGTGTCGAGGTCGTCCGTGGTGTTCACGGTGATCACCGGTGTGGTCAGCAGCTCGGCCACCGGCCGTCCGAGGTGCTTGCCGTGGGCCAGCCCGCGGACCGCGAGGTCGCGGTCCGTCACGATGCCCTGTAGTCGGCCACTGTCGGTGACGAGGACGCAGTCGACGCCCTCCTCCTCCATCCGCAGGGCCACCTCGAACGCCGTCGCCGTGACGTCGGCCGTGACGGGGGGTCCGGTCATCAGGTCCGAGGCTTTCATGGCGGGTAGTCCTCTCCGGCGCCGTGCAGCGGGACTCGTCACCGCGGGCAGGCGCTTCCAGCGCGTCGTTGACCGTGCGGTGGACGGCCACCCCTCCGCCCGTCCAGGCCCGGCCGGTTGCACCGGGCCTCTGCTTCCAGGGGACCGCCGGGTGCACCCGAACGGGCAGGGCCGTTCGGCCCGCCACTGGGCCCCGTCGGGCCGGGCGATCGGCTGGGGCGGACAGCGGTCAGGTGCACTGCTACTCCACCGAGCCGGCGGGCGACGGGCCGCCGGGGCGGATGATCCGGCCGGTGATCACGGTGGGCTTGATGCGCATCCAGACGTCCCGCCTTCCGCCGGCCCAGGGATCGGGGTCGGCGTGCTGCCGGAACCACTGGGCGGCGTCCTGGTCGGAGACGACCGAGAGGGTGCCGTTGAGCAGTACGCTCCAGCCGGTGGCGAACGCCTCGTCCAGCCGGTCGACCTCGAAGGCGACCTCATCGCCCGCGGCTCCGGCGAGGGCGCCGCCGGCCGCGGTGCGGCAGACGACGGTCGCGTCCAGCACGCGGTAGTTGACCGGCAGTGCCGCCAGGCCGCCTGGTGCCCTCAACACGACCCGGCCGACGCCGCCGGGAACGAGCTTCGCCCAGCAGGCGGCGCGGTCCAGCTCCTCCACCTGCACGCGGGCGTTGGCCGGGGCCGCGCCGGCCGGTACGCCGCGGCCGCCGCCCAGCAGGTCGGTGACCGTGGTGTCGAGCGCGTCGGCGAGCCGTGTGAGGGTGCCGACACCGACCGGGACCGGGTTCGTCTCCAGATGCTCCAGGAAGCCCGGGTCCAGCCGGGCCCGGTCCGCCATCTGCTTCCGGGTCAGCCCGAGTTCGGTGCGGCGGTGGGCGACCCGGCGTGAGAGGTCGCCTGGGTCGACCGGCCGGTTCTCGTGGGTGCTCCTCATGACGACCTCCGTGGTCGGGCCCCCCCGGGGGGACAGTTCGGACGGGCGCCGGCACGGGTGATCAGGCCGCCGCCTCGGCGGCGGCCACGGCGCGTTTGACAGCGGCGAAGCTGTCCGGGGTGACGGAGATGGAGTCGACACCGGCCTGCACCAGGAAGCGGGTGAAGTCCGGGTCGTTGCTCGGGCGTTGGCCGCAGAGGCCGACGTGGCGGCCGGCCGCGTGGGCGGTGGCGACCAGGGACTCGATGCTGCGGGTGACGGCCGGGTCACGTTCGTCGAAGAGGTGTGCGAGCCGGGCGGAGTCGCGGTCGACGCCGAGGGTGAGCTGGGTGAGGTCGTTGCTGCCGATCGAGAAGCCGTCGAAGCGTTCGGCGAACTGGCCGGCGAGCAGGATGTTGGCCGGGATCTCGGCCATGACGTACACCCGCAGACCGTTCGCGCCGCGCGTGAGACCGTTGTCGGCCATCACCGCGAGGACCTGGTCGGCCTCCTGAGGGGTGCGGCAGAACGGGATCATCACCACGATGTTGGTCAGTCCTCGCTCGTCCCGAGCCTGGCGCAGGGCCCGGCACTCCAGGGCGAACCCCTCCCGGTAGCCGGGGTCGTAGTAGCGGCTCGCGCCACGCCAGCCGATCATCGGGTTGGCCTCGACCGGTTCGAAGGGCGTGCCGCCGACCAGCCGGGCGTACTCGTTCGTCTTGAAGTCGCTGGTGCGCACCACGACGGGGTCCGGCCAGCGGGAGGCGGCGATCCGGGCGACGCCGTGAGCCAGGCGGTCGACGAAGTACTCGGTCCGGTCGGGGTAGCCGTAGGTCAGCTCGTCGACCAGCCGGCGGTCCTCGGCCGAGAGCCGCTCGGGGTGCACCAGGGCCATCGGGTGGACGCGCGCCTGGTGGGCGACCACGAACTCGGTGCGGGCGAGCCCGACGCCGTCCGCGGGCAGCCGCCACCACCGGAAGGCCGCGCCGGGATCCGCCAGGTTGAGCATGACCTTGGTCCGGGTGGCCGGGAGCGAGCCGAGGTCGGTCTCGGTCGCCTCGAAGGGGACCGAACCGCCGTAGACGTGGCCGTCGGCGCCCTCCGCGCAGGAGACCGTCACCACCTGTCCGTCGGCGAGGACGGCGGTGGCCGATCCGGTGCCGACGACGGCCGGCACGCCCAGTTCGCGGCTGACGATCGCCGCGTGCGAGGTGCGCCCGCCGTGGTCGGTGACGATGGCGGAGGCCCGCTTCATCAGCGGCTCCCAGTCCGGGTCGGTGATCTCCGTGACCAGGACGGCGCCCTGCGGGAAGCGTTCCAGACCGACCGGTTCGGCCAGCGCGCACACCGGCCCGGCACCGATCGCCTCGCCGACGGCGATGCCGTCCACCAGCCGCTCACCCGTCCCGGTCAGCCGGAACCGGCGCAGCACCCCACCGCCGCTGCGGGACTGCACCGTCTCCGGCCGGGCCTGGACGAGGTACAGCTCACCGCTGATGCCGTCCTTCGCCCACTCCAGGTCCATCGGGCAGCCGTAGTGTTCCTCGACCGCCACCGCCCACTCGGCCAGTGTGCGGATGTCGCCGAGCCCGAGCACCCGGCGCGCCTGCTCATCGGCGTCGGTGTCGACGGTCCGGGTCGAACCCCGGTCGTCGTACACCGCCTTGCAGCGCTTGGCGCCGAGCCGGACGTTCAGCACCGGGTCGAGGCGGTGATCCTTGAGCAGCGGTTTGAACACGGTGTACTCGTCCGGGTCCACCTGGCCGCTGACCACCGTCTCGCCCAGCCCCCACGCGGCGCTGACGACCACCACCCCCGGGAATCCGCTCTCGGTGTCGAGGGTGAAGATCACGCCCGCGCCCGCGAGGTCGGAGCGCACCATCGACTGGATGCCGACCGACAGCGCCAGGGACAGGTGGTCGAAGCCCATCCGCTCGCGGTAATCGATGGCCCGGTCGGTGAAGAGCGAGGCGTAGCAGCGTCGGCAGGCCTCCAGGAGGGCGGTGGCGCCCCGGACGTTCAGGAAGGTCTCCTGCTGGCCCGCGAAGCTCGCCTCGGGCAGATCCTCCGCCGTCGCGCTGCTGCGCACGGCGACGTCCGGGTCCTGCCTCCCGGTCTCGTGGGAGAGCCGCCCGTACGCCTCCACCACCTCGTGCTCGAGCGCGGGCGGAAGGGGCGCGGCCAGGACGGCGGACCGGATGGCGGCGCCGACCTCGGACAGAGGGGTTCCGCCGTGCAGCCGGTCGACCTGGACGGCGATCAGCTCCCGCAGGCCTCCGGTCGTGACCAGTTCGCGGTAGGCGTCGGCAGTGGTGGCGAAGCCGTCCGGCACCCGGACCCCTGCGGGGCCCAGCGCGGTGATCAGTTCGCCCAGCGAGGCATTCTTCCCGCCGACCAGGCCGACGTCCTCGCGGCGCAGGTCGTGGAAGCGGATGACACGGCGCATGGCTGCCTCCGGGCGCGCTCACAGGGTGCTGCTCGGCACGGGACACGCCGAGCGCTCCGTCCCTGCCACTGTCCCTCCGGGCGGCCCGGGTTGCGCAGGGGCGTTCGCCCTGCGGTAGGGGCCCGCTCGGCCGCCGGCCGTGGGCCGTTCGGCCCACCTCGACGGCGGCGGACGACGAGCCGCGACCGGTCGGGCACCTCCCCGGGAGAGGGGATCAGCAGGGCCGGTGGCCCGGCGACGGCGCGCGGACTCCTCCAGCGGTGGCCGGTCGTGGGCGCCCGGCGCCTGTGGGGTGGCGGCTGCCCGGGGATGTCCGTGCGGGCGGGTTCCCGGGGGCACTATCCTCAGGCCCATGTCGAACCCTGATCAGCTGCTCGTCGACATCGCCACGATGGTGGAGTCCGAGCGCAGCAACCAGATGCCGCTGACCGTCGTCGTCCCGGGTGCCGTCATCACCGGCCGGCTTGCTCCGGAGAGCCTGTGGCACGAGCGGGTCGCCGAAGTACTCGCCGCCTCGGACTTCCTGAAGCCCTTCGCGGCCCTGTTCACGGCGCCCGCCACCGGCGACGGCGCCGCAGCCCGGCCGACCCACCTGCACCTGCACGTCGCCCGCATCCTGCAAGGAAGTTACGGTCTGCCGCACACCGGGGGCATGTACCGCATCGCCATCGCCGACATCAGCAGTTGGACGGTGGGAGACCTCAGCTACTCCGACCAGTGAGACCCCGCCCGGGCCGGCGCCGCGCCGGTCCGGGCGGTACCAGCCCACCCGGGTCGGACCGGGGGCGGTCCGGTCAGGGCCGGGCGGTGGCGTCCGGCGGACTGTCCGGCCACACCTCGAAGGCCTGCGCGATCCCCGTCGGCGGTCCGGCGCGGAAGCGGGCGCGGATCAGCGCCGCCACCTTGACCACGGCGTCGGCCCTGCCGCCGAGCTCCACCCGCACCGGCTCGGCCCCGGCACCCGCGCGCGCGACCGGTGGCGCGGCCTCCTCGGCCGGCGTCGACGTGTCCACCTGCCAGCGGGTGCGGACGACCTGGTCGGCGGGCGAGACGTAGTCCCCCGCGGTGCCGAGACCGGGGACGACGATCAGCCGGAACGACCGCCCCACCGTGTCGGCGACCACGTTCGCCCCGGCCGTCCCGCCGGAGATCGACATGTGCACGATGGCGCTCGGCTCCCGTGTGGCACTGGCACCGGTCATGGCTCTCCTCCGAGGTCGGGTCGTCCTTCCCCAGGGTCTGCCCGGGCCGGTGCTCCCGCATCTCCTCGGCACGCGGGTGGCGGACCGGTTCGGCGGTGGCGGGGTGGTGGCACGAGGGTGGCGCCGCGGCGGTGCGGCGGCGGCCTCGGTGTCGGCGCGGTGGCGGGCCCCGCCTCACCCCGACGCGGCTCCCGGCCCGGGCGGCACGACGACCACGGGGATGTGGGCGTGGTGGACGATCTCGGTGCTGGTCGAGCCGAGTGACAGCCGCCCCCAGAGGCCGGCGCCGCGGGACCCCACCACGAGCAGCCCGGCGTCCCGGCTCTCGTCCAGCAGGACCTGCGCGGGCCGGCCGCGCTCGCAGCGCACCTCGATCTCCACGTACGGCTCGCCGACCTGCTGCCGCAGGCGCTCGACCGAGTCCGTCACGTCGCGGGCGACCGCGTCCTGCACGTGCGGCGCGGGCTCGCCGCCCGATCCCCAGCCCGTCACGGCCCGGCCCCCGGGCTCAGAGTGTCCGCCGCCGTAGGCGCAGACGGCCCGCACGCCGACCCCGCGCAGCTGCGCCTCGCGGAGGGCGAACAGCACGGCCCGGTGGGCGGGCTCCGACCCGTCGGTACCGACGACGACCGGACCGGCGGGACCTGACGCGGGAGTGGTGTTCACGGCGACCTCCAGGACGGACGGGTGCCCTACGGCGGTCCGGTGGCGCCCGGCGGGTTCCGGGGCCGGTCCGCTGACTTTCATGATCCTCCGAGGAACGCGCCGCGGCACGTCCGCCGTCGTCCGGACCGCCCGTGGGATCCCCGCCCGGGGCACCGGGCGGGTCAGACCAGGCCGGCGCCCCAGGCGCGGGCGCGCTCGCGTTCGCCGGCGCGCAGCGGACCGTCGTTGCCGTCGACGATGAAGCCCTCGGGTGCGACGACCAGGTCGTAGTGGTGGTGGGAGAGCCGGCGCGCGATGCCCTCGGCGGCTCCGCCGGCGCGGGGCATGTCGACCCGGGTGTCGAAGGCGGCGGCGTGGGTGCCGGATCCGGTCCGCGGCAGGTCGTGGAGCCAGTGACGCAGCCCTGGGCCCTCCGCGGTCTCCCGGGCCTCGGCGGCGGCCGCGTCGGCACCCGGTTTGTGGCTCTCCGCGGCCGCGGCCATCCGGCGGCTGATCCCGGACGACATCCCGTGCATGTGGGTCGGTCCGCCGACCACCAGGAGGTCGGCCGTCCGGGTCGTCCCGTGCCCGGCCTCCGTCAGCGGGAGGCACTGGACGGACGCCGTGGGATCGGCCTGGTGGACGCCCTCGGCGACGGCCTCGGCGATCTCGCGCGTGTTGCCGTACATGCTCTCGTACACGATCACGGTGTGCATGGTGTCCACCTTTCGTCACCTCCAGGCTCGCGCGGAGGGCGCCGGCCGGCCGGGGCCGTTCGGCCCGCGTCGGAGGGCCGGACGGCTCCGTCACCGGTGCGGGACGATCGCGACCGGGCAGTGGACGTGGTGGATCGCGGCGCGGGCCACCGGGCCGAGGTGGGCGCCGAGCGGCCGGTGCCGGATCCGGTGGCCGAGGACCACCAGCCGGGCCGCGGCCGCGGCGGCCACGAGTTCGATCGTGGCCGTGCCGCGGACCAGGTCGGCCGTCACGTCCAGGTCGGGGAAGCGCTCCCGCCAGGGCCGGAGGGCCTCGGCGAGGCCGGTGCGCTCGGCCGCCGAGAGGTCGTCCTCCAGGCCGCCGATGGCGTCGAAGGCCATGTACTCGCTGCCCGCCGGCGGCGACCACACGTGCAGCACCCGCACCGGTGCGCGGCGCAGGGCCGCGGCCGAGAAGGCGAAGGCGAGCATCTCGTCGGCCGGGTGTTCCAGGTCGAGGCCCGCCAGCACGGGGCCGCCCGTCGCCCCCCGGCCGTCCTCCTCGGCCCGGACCAGCACCACCGGGCGGGTGGTACGACCCAGCACCTCCCGGCCCACCGAACCGACCAGGAAGCCGTGCACCGTGCCGAGCCCGCGCGAGCCCAGCACCAGCAGGGCGGCGTCCCGGGCGGCGGTCTCCAGCGCCTCGGCGGGCTCGGTGCGGACCTCGCGGCAGATGACGTCGACGCCGACGGCCACGGTGCGGAGCTCCGCGGCCCGGGCGGCGAGCTGCTCCCGGCTCCGGGCGTGCACCTCGTCGGAGCCGACGACGTCCCGCACGGGCCACGGCCACGCCTGGAGGAGTTCGAGGGGGCACCCGCGCAGCCGTGCCTCGCGCGCGGCCCACGCGGAGGCGGCGCGGCTCTCGGGCGAGCCGTCGTACCCGACGACGACGGGACCAGCGTTCATCAGGACCTCCCGGGGACCGGGTCGAGGGGTCGGGCGCATCCGGACGGACCGCCCGGGCGCCCCATCGGAGGCTTCGCGCGTGACGCCGGGCTCAATCGGGCGCGGCCGGCACCGTCACGACCGGGCAGTGCGCACGGTGCAGCAGGCCGTGCGGGACGGAGCCGAGCCGCATCCCGGTGAAACCGCCGTGGCCGCGGCGGCCGACGACGACGGCGAGGGCGTGTTCGGAGGCGTGCGCCAGCTCCTCCACCGGGTGCCCGCGCACCAGCTCGTGGGTCGTCCCGAGATCGGGGTGGCGCGCCCGGTGGCCCGCCGTGGTCTCGAAGAGCATCCTGCGCAGCGCCTGTTCGGCCGCGCTCTCGTCGAGGTGCGCGACCGGCGGGCGCTGCCAGACCCACAGGACGCGCAGCGCGGCGCCCCGTTCGACGGCGAGCTCGACGGCGAAGTCGACGGCGGTGGTCGAGGACGGGCTTCCGTCCACGCCCACCACGACGTAGGGCGGGTCCTGGGTGGTGTGCTCGGGGGCGCGGACGACGACGACGGGGCAGTGGGCCTGGGCGCTCACCGGGACGGCCACCGAGAACGTGCTGAGCATCTCCGCGGCGCGGCCGAGCCTTCGGGAGCCGAGCACGACCAGCGCGGCGTGACGGGACTCCCGGCACAGCGCGGGGGCCGGTACGTCCTCGGCCACGAAGCCGGTCACGCCGAGTCCGGGGTGCCGCTCCCGCACCGCGGCGGTGGCCCGCTCGAGCGCCTGCTCGGCGCGTTCGAGCACGTCCTTGCGGAAGTGCCCGTCGTCGGAGACCCGGGCCTCGCGGTACAGGGCCGGGACGGCGTGGACCAGACGCAGGGGCAGGCCCCGGCGGTCGGCCTCGTCGGCGGCCCAGTGCGCGGTCATCGGGCCGGTGTCGTCCGCGTCCACACCGAGGACGACGGGCCGGCGCGGGCCGGCGGAGCTCGCGGTGGTCATGGAAACCTCCTGGGGCCGGTGTAGGGGGCCCGGTTCTCACGCTAGGGCGGCCCGCCGATCCGCGCGAGGGCCGACCGGCCCGGGCCGGACGGGTGCGCAGGCCGGCGGGCGGGGCGTACCGTCGGACCGGGCGAGGCCCGCCGACCGGCCGGCCCGTCGACACCGGGGAGAGGTGGATGGAGACGCTCGTCTTCGACAGCACGAGTCTCGACGAGACCGAGGCGTTCCTGTCCTCGGCGTACACCCCGATGAGGATCGCCGGGCGGCCCGAGCACTCGGGCGCGCGGATCACCCGCCAGGCCGCCGGGGGCCTCCTGGTGGACCGGCTCGCCTTCGACTACACGATGGGCTACGACGCGCAGAGCCTCGGCCGGGTCTGCCTGGTCACCGTGCACTCCGGCGGATTCGCGGACACCACCGGCGGCCGGGAGGAGCGGTTCGGCCCGGGGGAGACGTTCCTGGTCGCCCCGCACGACCGCCCCTACCGCGGCGAGGTCCGCGGGGCCCGCTACACCCTGACCATGTTCGACCCGGCCCTGCTGACCGACGTCGCGGGCACCGGTGCCCGCTCCCGCGGGCCGGTGGAGCTGACCGGTCAACGCCCCGTCGACGCGGCGGCCAACGTGCGGCTCGGCGCCGCCGTCGCCTATCTGCGCGACCACGTCATGGCCGCCGCCGAGCCCGGGGTGGACCCGCTGGTCGCGGCCACCGCGGCCCGCCACATCGCCGCCGTCACCCTGGCCACCATGCCCAACACCACCCGGGGCGACGCACCGGAGGCGGTCGACCGCCGGGACGCCACCAGCGCCACCTTGCGCCGGGCCATGGCCTTCATCGACGCCAACGCCCACCGGGACATCGGCCTCGCCGACATCGCCGCGTCCGTCCCCGTCACCCCGCGCGCCGTGCAGTACGCCTTCGCCCGCCACGCCGGCACCACCCCGCTGGCCTACCTCAAGCGGGCCCGCCTCGCCGGGGCCCACCGGGAGCTGTGCGCGGGGGACCGGCACACCGCCACCGTCACCGGGATCGCCCAGCGCTGGGGCTTCGCCCACCCCGGCCGCTTCGCCGAGGCGTACCGCCGCCAGTACGGGGCCTCGCCCTCCACGACCCTCGGCGGCTCCTGAGCCGCCGGGGCCGCCGCCCGTACGTTTCGCTCCGGAGTCCACCCGGGGGCCGGTACTTCGCTCAGGGGGGCAGCGCGGGGGACGAAACAGGGACCAGCATCGAAGCACGGCCCACGGGCATTCCTGGAGGAAGGACGTCCGACCATGGAGACGGGCCTGCACACGGACCGGCGGCCGGCGCCCGCCGGCACCTGCGTCCTCGCCCTGACGGGGGAGGCCGACATGGACACCGCGCCCGTCCTGGCCCGGGCCCTGACCGCGGCCCTGGCCGGCACGCCCCGGCCCGACGTCCTGGTCGTGGACTGCGCGCGCCTGACCTTCTGCGCCTCCGCCGGTCTCAACGAGCTCCTCCGGGCCCGCCGGGCGGCCGAGGCGGCCGGCGTCGCGTTCCGCCTCGCCGCGCCCGGCCCGCAGGTCGTCCGGCTGCTGGACATCACCGGGACGGACGCCGTCTTCGAGATCGACCCCGGGCCGGTAGCGTCCGTCGCCGTCGCCCCGTAGCGCCGGGTGGGCGGGCGGCGGCGGGCGGCGTCGCGGACCGTGATCCGGTGCGGGAGGCATGAATTCCGCGAACCGGGTGAGAAGAGCGGCGCACCGATCTTCGAGTGACGCCGACGCAGAAGGACCGTGGCCATGGACGAGACCTCCCGCTTCCCCGCCCCCGTCGAGCACGCCCGGACGTGGAGCTCGCGCGCCGCCTGCCGTGCCGACGACGGTGAGGTCTTCCTCCGGCCGGTCAACGAGCCCGGACCGGAGGCGAGGGAACGGGAGGACGCGGCGAAGGAGGTCTGCGGCGGTTGCCGGGTGCGGGTGGAGTGCCGCCGCCACGCCCTGTCGACCCGCGAGCCGTACGGCGTCTGGGGCGGACTCACCGAGCGCGAGCGGTCCACGCTGCTGGCCCGCCCCCTGGCCGGGCGGGGCGCGGCCTGACCCCGCAGGCCCGTCGCCCGGTTGCCCGGCCGCCGTCGCCGGGCCCGGCCTTCCGGGAGGAGAATCGGCCCGATCCCCACCTGCCGGAGACCACCCGCCGGAGACCGCCGTGCGCCTGCTGCTGACCTCGGACACCCATCTGCCCACCCGGGTGCGTCACCTGCCCGCGGCCCTGCTCGACGACCTCGCCGAGGCGGACGTGGTGTTCCATGCCGGGGACTGGGTCGACACCGCGACGCTCGACCTGTTCGAGGCCCGTTCCGCCCGGCTGGTCGCGGTGTACGGCAACAACGACGGCCGGGCGCTGCGCGAACGCCTGCCCGAGGTCGCGCGGGTCGAACTGCAGGGCCTGCGGTTCGCCGTCGTGCACGAGACCGGGCCCGCGAAGGGGCGCGAACAGCGCTGCGAGGCCCGCTTCCCCGGCACGGACGTCCTGGTCTTCGGCCACAGTCACATCCCGTGGGACACCAGCGCCCCGGGCGGCCTGCGGCTGCTCAACCCCGGATCCCCCACCGACCGCCGCCGCCAGCCGGTGGCGACCTACCTCACCGCCCGCCTCGACGACGGCTGCCTCACCGAGGTCGACCTCCACCGCCTCCCGCGCCCGGCCTGACCCCGGCCCGGCGGCCCGCGGGCCCCGGTACGAGGACGCGGGCCCGGGGACAGGCGCTAGCATCTGCGCCGGATCCATCCGCACGAGATCACGGGGGAATTGATGACCGATCAGATCGGTGACTGGCAGGAGATCGGGGCGCCGGGCGGGATCGAGGCGTACGTGCACCGCCCGGCGGGGGAGCCGCGTGGAGCGGTGGTGGTCTGCTCGGAGCTGTACGGGGTGAACGGCTACCTGCGCGGGATCTGCGCCGAGCTGGCGGCGCTCGGGTACGTCGCGGTGGCGCCCGACTTCTACTGGCGCAACGCCCGGCGCACCGAGCTGGGCTACAGCGCGCAGGAGCGCGAGGAGGGTCTCGTGCTGATGCGGGCGCTGGACCGGGACGAGCTGGTGGCGGACTCCGCGGTGGCCCTGGCCGCGGCCCGCGGGCTCGCGGGCGGGCGCGGGGTCGCGTTCGTGGGGACGAGCATGGGCGGTCACATCGCCGTCCGGGCGGCCACCGAGCTGCGCTTCGAACTGGCCGCCGTGTTCTACCCGGGCTGGATGCTCACCGCGGGCTTCCCCCTGGTCGGCCCCGTGCCGCCGCTGGAGACCGCCGGGCGCATCGCCGCCAACGGCGTGTTCCTGCTGGGCTTCAACGGCGACCGGGACCACATCCTGCCGCTGGAGGAGTGGAAGGCCGTCGAGGAGCGGCTGACGGCGGCCGGGGTCGCCCACCGGCTGGTCACCTACCCGGGCGCCGGCCACGGCTTCGCCGCCGACCGCCCGGCCGACCACGACGCGGCCGCCACCGCGGACGCCTGGCGCCGCGTCCACGAGGCGCTCGCCGAGCACCTGTAGGCCGTCCGCCACGGCCCCCGCGGCGACCCGTGACGGGGGTCGCGGCGTGGGCCGTGGCGTGGCCCCGTCCGCGGTGGGGGCCCCGCCGGGTGCCGCGCTCAGAGCACCTTGTCGTACCCCTTGTCGTCGTCGGAGTCGTAGACCAGCTCTCCGGAGCCGTCGTAGCCCTTGATGTGCGGGGTGCGGGTCACCGCCCGGTCGAGGACGCCGGTGGCGGCGAACCAGCCGTGGTCGAGCGCCGCGTCCACGGCCGGCCCGTCGCCGTAGGAGACGGTCACCCGGGTGACGGAGGGGACGAAGGTGCCGATGCTGCCCCAGCGGTACGGCAGCTTCCAGGCGTGGCCGTCGAGCATGGCCTGCCGGTACAGCTTGCCGCCGTTGACGTCCGGGTTCACCAGGCCGTCCGGGCCGCCGGCGCGCGGGTCGGCGGGGCCGGACTGCAGGCCGGCGGTCTTGCCGTCGGTCTGGTGGCAGATGATCCGGGTGGGGTGCGCGCCCTGGCTGACGGCGGCGACGGAGATGCCGTCCCCGGGGGAGTTGTCGTCCCCGGTGCTCCGGACGGCGAGCAGGATGCGGTAGTCGGCGATGGACCCGTAGTCCTGGGCCGGCAGGGTCTTCTGCGCGCCCGGGGTGCCCTGGGCGCCGGTCGGTGCCTGGGTCTGCCACCTGTCCTGCATCTGCCGGTCGTACTCCAGGCACTGCCCGAGCGCGGTGGCGGCCTGCTCGAAGGTGATGCCGTCGGTCAGCTGGGTGGCCGACGCCGGGGGCCGGGGTGCGGCCGCGTCGCCGGGCGCCGCGGCGGGCGGGGCGGACACCGCAGTGGGCGAGGCGGCGGCCGAGAGGGCCGTGCCGCCCGCGGCCGGGGCCACCTCCGCGGCCGGGCGGGCGTCCTCCTGCCCGCGGACGGCGAGGACGCCGGCGCCCGACAGCACGGTCACGGCCACCAGCCCGGCGGAGAGGGCGGTGGTGCGGCGCCGGCGGGCCGCGCGGCCCTGCCGCCGGATGGCCTCGTAGGGCGGCTCGCCGGGCGTGCGGTCCAGGACGGTGGTGACGAGCTGCTCGCGCAGCTCCGCCTCGAATTCCCGTTCGGTCATCGTCTTCCTCCAGGAGCAGCGGTGATCAGAGCGTCGAGCCCGGGCGTCGTCCGGCCCGGAACGGAGTCGTCGCGCGGGGTGCCCGGGCCGGCGGGCGCGGCGGCCAGGCCCGGGTGCGCCCGTAGTTTGGCCAGCCCCTTGGCGGCCTGGCTCTTGACGGTGCCGAGCGAGCAGCCCATCGCCTGGGCGACCTCCGCCTCGGTGCGGTCGTCCCAGTAGCGCAGCACCACCACGGCCCGCTGCCGGGTCGGCAGCGTGGCCAGGGCGTCCATCAGGGTCCGCCGCTGGTCGATCCGGGCGGCCGCGTCGCCGGGCACGGCGACCTCGGGCGGCGCGTCGGTGAGCCGTTCGGCGACCCGGCGCTTGCGGAACCGGTCGCTGTTGCAGGTCACCAGCACCCGCCGGACGTAGGCGTCCGGGTTGTCCGCCCGGCTGACCCGCCGCCAGGACCGGTAGGCCTTGGCCAGCGCGGTCTGGGTCAGGTCCTCGGCGTGATGCCAGTCGCCGGTGAGCAGATAGGCGGTCCGTACCAGGTGCGCCCACCTGGTACGGGTGAAGGCCTGGAACTCGGCCTCTTCTTCTGTGTGCATCAGCACCCCCTCAGCCCACCAGACCACGCCCTCGCCGCGCGGGGTTGCCCGGGGTGCGGCGATTTCCCCGTGGGTTCGGAGGAGTCGCCGGAAGGATGCGGCGCCCGTGGAGCTGGTCGGCACGCACAGCGGGGCGCACCGCCGACGGCGGTGCGCCCCGCGTTTCCCGTGCCCTGTGGGGGCTGGCCCTTCAGCGGAACCGGGCCCCGGTGGGTGTCAGGCGTCGAAGTCGGTGCCGCGGCCGGTGGCCTCCCACTCCCGGAGCTCCTTGACGGCGGCGTCGTGGTGGTCGAGGAGCGCGTCGACGGCGTCGTTGCCGAGGGCGAGGCGCAGCGGGGTGCGCTCGGCGTCCAGGGCGGCAAGGATGGCGGCGGCGGCCTTGACCGGGTCGCCGGGCTGCTTGCCGTCGGCCGCGGGCAGGCCGGTCCGGACGGGGCCGACGACCGAGTCGTAGGCGGCGATCGGGGTGGTGTGCGCCAGGGCGCCCTGGCCGGCGAAGGAGGTGCGGAAGGCGCCGGGCTCGACGATCAGGACCTTGACGCCGAACTGCGCGACCTCCTGGGCGAGTGCCTCCGAGTACCCCTCCAGGGCGAACTTGGTGGCGGAGTAGGCGCCGACGCCGGGGAAGCTGAGGCGGCCGCCCATGCTGCTCATCTGGACGACGGCGCCGGTACCCCGGGCGCGCATGTGCGGCAGGACGGCGCCGGTGAGTGCGGCGGGGCCGAAGAAGTGCAGCTCCATCAGGTCGCGCAGCTCGCGCTCGGTGTACTCCTCGACGGCGCCGACCAGGCCGCGCCCCGCGTTGTTCACCAGGACGTCGATGCGCCCGTACCGGAGCAGGGTGTCGGCGACCACGGCCGTGATCCGGGCGGGGTCGGTGACGTCCAGCCGGACGGGGAGCACCCGGTCGGGGTGGGCGGCGACCAGGTCGTCCAGGGTCTCGGGGCGGCGGGCGGCCGCCACCACGGTGTCGCCGGCGGCCAGTGCGGCCTCGGCGAGGGCCTGGCCGAAGCCGGAGTTGGCGCCGGTGATCAGCCAGACCCGGCCGTTCGTGGCGGCCGGGTCGGCGCTCTGCTCGGCGGTCTGCTCGGAGCTCCGGTCGGCGTTCTGGCCGGTGGTGCCGGTCATCGTGGTTCTCCCCGTACGTCGTTGCGGTGATCGGTAGTTGACGACCTCTTTTATGCCAGGAAGGAGCGGTTCCCGTCCACGAGATCGCGTCGGTCGATCGATGACGGCGCCTGATGATCACCGGATGGAGACGCGACCGCCCCCGCCGCCGCACCTAACGGCCCAAGCCGAGGTGCGGCACGCGCGCCCGGCCAGCAGGCTCGGAGACGGGCGCGCAGGGCGTCAGGAGCCGATCGAGGAGGCGTCCGTTGAGCAGCGTCGACACCCCGGGTGGATCCGCCGGCCGGGCCGGCGGCACCAGGACGGCCGGCGCCGTCAGGGCCGGAACCGGGGCGCACAAGATCACCTGGCTGACCCTGGCCCTGATGACGACCAGCTCGGTCGCGAGCCTGCGCGCGGCACCGACCATGGCCGTGTACGGCCTCGCCTGCGTCTTCCTCTACCTGCTGCCCGCCGTGGTGTTCCTGCTGCCGACCGCCCTGGTGTCGGCGGAGCTGGCCTCCGGCTGGAACGGCGGGGTCTACAACTGGGTGGCGCAGGGCCTCTCGAAGCCGCTGGGCTTCCTGGCCGTGTGGTGCCAGTTCGCCATGACGATCTTCTACTACCCCAGCCTGCTCGCCTACGTCGCGAGCACCATCGCCTACGTGATCAACCCGAGCCTGGCCAGCAGCGGCGTCTACACCGCGATCGTCATCGTGGTGGTGTACTGGACCGGGGTCTGGGTCTCCTCGCGCGGCACCAACGCCGTTGCGGGGCTGGCCTCCTGGGGGCTGGTCATCGGCACCCTGGTCCCCGGGACGCTGCTGGTGGTGCTGGGAATGGTCTTCCTCGGGCAGGGCAACCCCTCCGCCGCACCGATGGACGGATCGCACTTCTTCCCGCAGTGGACGGGCGTGGCCAGCCTGGTGCTGATCGTCAACAACTTCCTCAGCTACTCCGGCATGGAGATGAACGCCGTCCACGTCAACAAGCTGCGGAACCCGGCCCAGGAGTTCCCCAAGTCGATGTTCCTGGCCATGGGCATGGTGCTGCTGATCTTCATCCTGCCGGCCCTGGCGATCAGCTGGGTGATCCCCTCCGACCAGCTCAGCCTGACCGCCGGCGTCATGCAGGCCTTCGACGCCTTCTTCCAGTACTTCCACATCGGCTGGCTGGTGCCGATCGTCGCGGTCGGGCTGTGCGCCGCCTCCGTCGGCGGCATGCTCACCTGGCTGGCCGGGCCCTCCAAGGGGCTGCTGCTGATCTCGCGGCAGGAGGGCTACCTGCCGCCGTTCCTGCAGCGGCTCAACGCCCGGGGGGTCCAGCAGAACATCCTGGTCACCCAGGGCGTCGTCACCACCGCGATCGCCCTGCTGTACGCGCTGATCCCGAACGTCTCCAGCGTCTACTGGATCTTCTCGGTGATCACCACCCAGGTCTACCTGATCATGTACCTCCTGATGTTCCTGGCCGCGATCCAGCTGCGCCGCAAGCAGCCCGACCACCCGCGCGGCTACCGGGCACCGCTGCTCACCACGCTGTGCGTGGTCGGGTTCGTCGCCTCGGCGCTGGCCATGGTGATCGGCTTCGTGCCGTCCTCGCAGTTCGGCGGCGGCAGCGTCTGGTCCTACATCGGGATCGTCGCCGGCGGCCTGCTGCTGCTCGGCGTGGTGATCCCGTTCTCGTTCCTGAAGGCTCGCAAGCCGAGCTGGCGCCAACCCGACGCCGGCACCGGCGTGGGCGAGGAGGGAGTGGCATGAGCCCGACCCGGATGGCGTCCGAGCACCGCTGGATCTACATCGGCTCCATCGTGGTGCTCGTCGGCCTCGTGGTCGCCGGACTGCTGACCTACACCCAGCAGCGGGCCACCAACGAGGCCCACCGCAAGGCGAACCAGCTGAGCGACGCCCTGGTCGCCGACGGGTACCCCGCGCTCGACACCGGCAACACCGCCCTCGTGCTCGGGACCGACGGCGGCCCCGTCTGCACGGACCCCAACTCGGCCCTGAAGCAGGGCCTGTGGCGCGTCCACCTGGCCAACGGCGCCGGCGGCCCCGGCATGCGGCCGGTCGTCGCCGACGGCCGGGTCCTGCAGGCGGGCGCCGAGGTGATCAAGGTGTACTGCCCGGACAAGCTGGCGGGCTACCAGGAGCAGATCGACGCGCTCAAGACCTCGGACGTCATCAACGACTGAACCGGCCGCCGGGGCGGGGCACCGCCGCCCCGGCGTGTGGGGGAACGGGGGAGGTTTGGCGGGCGGGCCGGGGAATCTTGTATGGTTCCTGGCGAATCATCCAGAGGGGTGGAGGGACCGGCCCTACGAAGCCCCGGCAACTCCCCGTTCGACCCGGCGTCCGAAGTACGCGCCGTGCCGTCCGGGGGCAGTGCCAACTCCGGCCTGTCGCCAACGTGGCGCGGGAAAGATGAGGAGACACGGTGCTCTCAGTGCTGTCCTTCGCCCGGGCGCTTCCCACCCCGGCCCTTTCGCGTACCCCCCTCGTGCCCGGCGCAGGCACTCCGCCGACTTCCCCGGCCCGTCCGCGCTGACCACCCCCCGCTCCCCGCGGGGAGCCCCCCGTGAGCCCGTCCACCCGCCGCTCACGGGGCACGAGACTGGAGTACCCACCCATGGAGAACACGAGCGGCGTCGGCGTGCTCGACAAGGTCACCTCGATCCTCGGCACCCTGGAGGCCGGCCCCACCACCCTCGGCGGACTCGTCGCCGCCACGGGGCTGGCCAGGCCCACCGCCCACCGGCTCGCCGTCGCGCTGGAGCACCACCGCCTGGTCGGCCGGGACCTGCAGGGCCGGTTCGTCCTCGGCCCCCGGCTCGGCGAGCTCTCCTCCGCCGCCGGCGAGGACCGGCTGCTGGCTGCCGCCGGCTCCGTCCTGATCCACCTGCGCGACGTCACCGGCGAGAGCGCGCAGCTCTACCGCCGCCAGGGCGAGGTCCGGATCTGCGTGGCCGCGGCGGAACGGCTCTCGGGCCTGCGCGACACCGTCCCCGTCGGCGTCACCCTCCCCATGAAGGCCGGCTCCGCCGCGCAGATCCTGCTCGCCTGGGAGGAGCCGGAGCGGCTCCACCGCGGCCTGCAGGGCGCCCGGTTCACCGCCACCGCCCTCAGCGGCGTGCGGCGCCGGGGCTGGGCGCAGTCCGCCGGTGAGCGCGAGCCCGGAGTCGTCTCCGTCTCCGCGCCCGTCCGGGGCCCGTCGAACCGGGTGGTGGCCGCCGTCTCCGTCTCCGGCCCGATCGAACGGCTCACCCGCCACCCCGGGACGCACGTCTCGCAGGCCGTCGTCGAGGCGGCGAACCGCCTGAGCGAGGCCCTGCGGCACGCCTGAGCGGGGGTGCGCCCGTCGGCGGTCCACGGTCCGCGAGGACCGGGGCCCGCCCCCGGGTCTTAGTAGGCTGGCCACCCCCGGACCCGAGGGAGGCGCAATGCGCGTCGCACTCTTCGTCACCTGCGTCAACGACGTCCTGAACCCCGGGACGGGGCGCGCCGTCGTGACCCTGCTGGAGCGCCTCGGTGTGGACGTGGACTTCCCCGCCGCCCAGACCTGCTGCGGCCAGCCGCAGTTCAACACCGGCTACCGCGCCGAGACCGTCCCGCTGGCCCGCCGCACCGTCGCCGCCTTCGCCGGCTACGACCACGTGGTGACCCCGTCCGGCTCCTGCGCGGCGATGGTCCGGGAGAGCTACCCCCGGCTTGGCGTGGACGGCCTCGGCGACCTGCCGGCCCGGGTGTACGAGCTCACCGAGTTCCTGGTCGACGTGCTGGGCGTCACCGACGTCGGCGCCTACTACCCGCACACCGTCACCTACCACCCGTCCTGCCACGGCCTGCGGACGCTCGGCCTCGGTGACCGCCCGCTGCGGCTGCTGCGCGCGGTGAAGGGCCTGACCCTGGTCGAGCTCCCCGGGGCCGAGGAGTGCTGCGGCTTCGGCGGCACGTTCGCGGTGAAGAACCCCGCCGTCTCCGCGGCCATGGGCGCGGACAAGGTCCGCAACGCCCTCGCGACCGGCGCCGACGTGCTCTGCGGGGCGGACAACTCCTGCCTGCTGCACCTCGGCGGCACGCTGCGGCGCCAGGGCTCCCCCCTGCGGACCGTCCACCTCGCCGAGATCCTCGCCGCCACCGAGGCCGACCCCGACCCCGACGCCGACGCCGACGCCGACCCGCACCCCGCCACGGCCGCCGGGACCGGGACCGCCGCCGGGAACGCCACGGGGGCCGGGGCCGGGACCACGGCCGACCCGAGCGGAGCGGCGCGATGAGCGGCACCTACCTGGGCATGCCCGCCTTCCCGAAGGCCGCCGCCGTCTCCACCCGGGACACCCGGCTGCGCGCCAACCTGACCCGCGCCACGCACACCATCCGCGACAAGCGGGCCGCGGCCGTCGCCGAACTGGCCGACTGGGCGCAGCTGCGGCAGGCCGGCAAGGAGATCAAGGACCGCACCCTGTTCCGGCTCGACCACTACCTCCTCCAGGCGGAGGCCGCCGTCACCGCCGCCGGCGGCACCGTGCACTGGGCGGAGGACGCGGCCGAGGCCAACCGGATCGTCGCCGACCTCGTCAGGGCGACGGGCGAGCGGGAGGTGGTCAAGGTCAAGTCGATGGCCACCCAGGAGATCGGCCTCAACGAGGCGCTGGCCGCCGAGGGCATCACCGCCTACGAGACCGATCTCGCCGAACTGATCGTGCAGTTGGGCGACGACCTGCCCTCGCACATCCTCGTCCCGGCCATCCACCGCAACCGCACCGAGATCCGCGACGTCTTCCGGGAGGCGATGGGGCGCTGGGGGCGGCCCGCCCCCGAGGGGCTGACCGACCGGCCGGCGGACCTCGCCGAGGCGGCCCGGCTGCACCTGCGGGAGAAGTTCCTGCGGGCCAAGGTGGCCGTCTCCGGCGCCAACTTCCTCGTCGCCGAGACCGGCAGCCTGGTCGTGGTCGAGTCGGAGGGCAACGGCCGGATGTGCCTGACCCTGCCCGAGACGCTGATCTCCGTCGTCGGCATCGAGAAGGTCGTCCCCACCTGGCGGGACCTGGAGGTGTTCCTGCAGCTGCTCCCGCGCTCCTCGACCGCCGAGCGGATGAACCCGTACACCTCGATCTGGACCGGCACCACCGAGGGCGACGGGCCGCGCGACGTCCACCTCGTCCTGCTCGACAACGGCCGCACCGACACCCTCGCCGACGAGATCGGCCGCCAGGCCCTGCGCTGCATCCGCTGCTCGGCCTGTCTGAACGTGTGCCCGGTGTACGAGCGGGCCGGCGGCCACGCCTACGGCTCGCCCTACCCCGGCCCGATCGGCGCCATCCTCACGCCGCAACTGCGAGGGCTGCAGACCGAGTTGGACGCCTCGCTGCCGTACGCCTCCTCGCTCTGCGGGGCGTGCTACCAGGTGTGCCCGGTGGCGATCGACATCCCCGAGGTGCTGGTCCACCTCCGGGAGCGGGTGGCCGCACAGGGCCACGGGCACCGTGCCGAACGGGCCGCCGTCAGGGCGGCGACCTGGCTGCTCGACCACCCGGCCGCGTACAGCGCCGTCACCCGGGCCGCCGTGCGGACCAGGCGCCTGCACCCGCACCGGCTGCCGCTGCCCGGCCCGGTCGGGGCCTGGAGTGACAGCCGGGACCTGCCCGAGCTGCCCGACCAGACCTTCCGCGACTGGTGGAAGCAGCGCGACCGCGCGCAGGGGCACGACCGCCCGGAGGGGCACGACCGTACCGAGGGAGACGACCAGCGATGACCGGCTCCCGTGAACGCGTCCTGGCCCGGATCCGGGCCGCCCTCGCCGACCGCCCCCATACCGCCCCGGATGCCCCCGAGGCCCCCGAGCCCCCCGTGCGCCGGGACTACCTCACCGCACACGGCCCCGAGGACCCCGCGGCCCTGCTCGACCTGCTCGCCGGCAACCTCACCGACTACCGGGCCCACGTCCACCACAGCACCGCCGACGGCCTGCCGGAGCTGATCGCCCGGCTGTTGCGCGAGCGCGGCAGCCGGTCGGTGGCCGTCCCCGCCGACCTGCCCGGCGCCTGGCTGTCGGCCCTCGACGCCACCCGACCCGTCGTCGACTCGGAAGAGTTGACGGCCGAACGGCTGGACGCCGTGGACAGCGTCCTCACCGGCTGCGCCCTCGCCGTCGCCGAGACCGGCACCATCGTGCTGGACGCCGGGCCCGCCCAGGGGCGGCGCGCCCTGACCCTCGTCCCGGACCACCACCTCTGCGTGGTCCGGGCGGACCAGGTCGTCGCCTCGCTGCCGCGCGCCCTGCCACGGCTCGACCCGACCCGGCCGCAGACCTGGATCTCCGGACCGTCCGCCACCAGCGACATCGAACTCGACCGCGTCGAGGGCGTCCACGGACCGCGGCGCATGGACGTCCTCCTCGTGACGGAGCGTCCGGCCCGCGAGTCGTAGAGTCCCGCCGTAGGCCTGTCGGCTGTCACCCGGGACGTGCACAATCGGCCGCATGACGATTGCCGCAGGCGCGCCGCCCACGCACACCAGGCCTGCCGAACTCGCCCGGGGCCTCCTGACGGGCGGTGTGATCGGGGCGTCGCTGACCGCCTTCATCAGCGGCTGCGTCGTCGGGAAGACGCTGCTGATCGTCCTGGGGCTCGCTTTGCCCACGGCTTACGGTCTGGCCTTCGTCCTCGCCACGCAGCCCCGCCGCGCCCGTGAGGCGGCCGTCGTGCCGCGTACGGCGCTCGCGCTGATCGAGGACCGGGAGGTTTCCGGCAGCGAGGCCAGCGACGTACCGGTGCGCTTCGAGCTGAGCGTCGTGCCGGACGACGCGCCCGCGTTCCGCGTCGAGCTCCGGCAGGACGTCAATCGCGTCGAGCTCGCCGACTACCGGCCGCGCGGCGTCGTGGTCGTCGAGTACCCGCCGGACCGGCCGTGGAAGGGACGGCTCGTGCGGCGGCCGACGCCGCAGTGGGAGGAACGGGCGGCCGGGGCCCTCCTCGACTCGGTGCCCGGACCGGTGCTGAAGGCCGAGGAGCAGACGGGCTGCGCGGGCGGTCTCCTCACCCTGCTCGGCCTGCTGCTCGGCGTGGCCGCCGTGCTCGTGCCGTTCCGTGCCGACCTGTTCGACTCCCGCGAGGATGCGCGCGCCACCTCCGAACCGGCCGTCTCCACCACGTCGTTCGACATCACGTCCACGTCGTCCACCTCGACGTCCACGACCACCGTGACATCGGCCACCGGCACGGTCAGCCTCGGCCCGGGCCGGTCGATGCTCGGCCAGGGCGAACTCCGCAGGGCCGTCGAGTCGTTGACCCAGGGTGCGGACAAGGGGCAGGCGCTCACCCTTGTCGTGCAGGACCGCCTGCTGACCGTCGTCTTCGCCCCCACCGGAATGCCGACCCCCGGCTTCGACCCGCGCTCCCTGCCCTACGATCGCATCCCCGGCCTCGTCGAGAAGGCCAGGAGCGCCCCCGGCGTCGGGGCCCCGCGGAGCTGGCAGCTGACCGCCGACGGCGTCACCGGCGGGCTCACCCTCCGGATCACGGCGACCGGCGACCGGGGATCGACGACGCTGGAGGCGGACGGCCAGGGCAACGTGCGCTGAAACGAAGGAAGTCGACGGAAGGAGGAAAGGCGCTCATGGGGTGGGACGAGTTCCTGAAGCTGTGGTGCGGGGTGTGGGGTGTGGCCGCGTTGGTCGGCTACGGCAGGTCCCTGGCCGGAGTGACCAAGGCCCAGCGGACGGTCCGGCTCACCGGGCGGATCGACCGGGTGCGGGAACCCCGGCACGGCGGATCCCGGGACGGCGGGATATCCGTCGTCGTCTCCTACCGTGACGAGGCCACCGGGCAGGAGGTCACCGTGACCAACGACGGCGACCGCGGCGAGATGATCACCGCGGCCTGGGAGGGCCGGGAGGTCGGGATCAACCACCCGCGTGGCAGGCCGCACGCCTACCGGTTCACCGACCGCCCCGAGGAGCCCGGTCGAGGACTGGGCTGGCCGGCGTTCGCGGTGTTCCTGGTCTACGCCGGGCTGGTCGTCCTCGCCGCGGGCGACTGGGCGTGGCCGTGGGCACTGATCGGCTTCGCCGCACCGCTGGCAGCCGTCGGGGTCGCCCACCTGCCGGGAGCGGTACGCGACAAGAACGCCCGCCTCCGCAGACTGGCCGCGATGGACGCCGTGCCGGGCCGGGTCGTCGCCGTCCTCAAGGACGTCAGCGTCGACGAGGACGACGGCCACACCAGGACCACCATCACCCCGGTGGTGTCCTTCACCACCCGGAGCGGCACGGTCGTCACGGCCCACTGCACCTCCCATCTCGCCGACCCCGCCCGCGCGTACGGCCGGGACGTCACCGTCCACCACACCCTCGCCGACCCGGCCGAGTTCACCCTCGACGTGGAGGAGGAAAGCCGCTCGGAGGGCAAGGAGTTGGCGTACCACGTGCTGGCGGTCGTCGTCCTGGCGGCGACTGCGGCGGTGGGTGTCGCACTGCTCTGAGGGTCGGGGCGGCCCGTCAGCCGACCGTGCGACCGCGGGCGGAGGAACGGAGGTGCGCCTCCGCGGCCGCGCGGGTGTAGAAGCGCCTGATCCGGCCCGAGGAGCCGGGCGCACGGACGTACTGGTGCCGGTCGAGGTCCCACAGGGCCCAGCACTCCAGCAGGAGGAAGTGCGGGCTCGTGGCGTCGATCGCACGGACCTCCAACCGGAGGCCGTGGCCGGCCGGTTCGGCCCGGTCGCTCATCGACGCGCCACCTGGACGAACCCGCCGGCCTTCTCGACCAGGGCGGAGAAGTCGTCGTACTCGCCGTCGATGGGGGAGACGGCCGCCCTGGACGGGACCAGGATCGCGCCCGCGCTGTCGTCCCTGACCGTCTGCAGCGCGGCCAGCAACAGGGGGCGCTGCTCCGGGCATCTGTCCGTCTCGTCGTCCACGAAGGTCAGGGACACCTCCCAGCCGAAGGCGAGCGCGTGGTCCTCGCAGCTCCGCATCTCCAACTCCGGGAAGGCGGCGGTGGACTTGGCCAGGTAGATCACCACCCGGAATCGCTCGATCCCTTCGCGGGCCTGCGCGGCCGACGGAACACTGTGCAGCACCAACGTTCGCTCCTCTGTGTAGTGAAACGACTACCGGGAGCGCCCACTGTCCTCTACGCTCGGAAGTCCTTCAACTTGTCGGATCTGCTCGGAGAGGTGCCGTGAACAAGGTCGAGCTGAACCCCGACTCCGGCCCTGCGGCGAAGTTCGGCGTGTTCCTGCGCGGGCTGCGCGAGGAACGGGGGTGGACACAGGAAGACCTGGCAGTCGCCATCGGCTACTCGCCGACCCACGTGTCGGCCGTGGAAACCGGTCGCCGACCCCCAACCCCTCGACTCGCACGTGAACTTGACAAAGCGTTCGGGCTGGACCGCGTGTTCGTCCGCAAGGCGCTCGACGTCAAGGACTCGGCGCTGCTCGCAGGCTTCCCGGAGTACGTGGCGCAGGAGTCGAAGGCCGTGGAACTGAGGCTGTTCGACCTCGGCATCGTTCCGGGACTGCTCCAAACCGCCGACTACGCAGGGGCCATTGCGGCGGGAGCAGTGCTCCGGAACAGCATTACGCGGGCTCAGGCTGACGAACGGGTGGCCTATCTCGCGCGTCGACAGGCGTCGCTGCGCCGAGAGGTCCCACCACTGATCCACGCCGTCCTGGACGAGAGCTGTATCCGCCGGCCTGTCGGCGGGCCGGCGGTCATGGCCGCCCAATTCGATGAGCTCGTCGCCTTCGCAGGTCTGCCGCACACGGTCTTCCAGGTGGCCCCGTATGCCATAGGTGAACAGCGGGCGTTCGACCTTCCGGTGAACATCATCACCCTCGCCGATCGCTCGCTCATGTCCTATGCCGAATCGGCGCAGCAAGGACACCTGGAGCGAGACAGCGGAGCAGTGCCGCCGTTGCTGACGGCCTACTATCAGCTGCAGGCCCTTGCGCTCTCACAGGCGGACTCCGTGGCCCTGATCCGGCAGCTAAGGAAGGAACTACCGTGACCGCCAGCGAACCCACGTGGTTCAAGTCCAGTCACAGCAGCAACGGCGGGAACTGCGTAGAGGTGGCGGGCAATCTGACTGCCGCCGACGCTGTGCCCGTCCGTGACAGCAAGGACCCTCATGGCCCGGCTCTGGTCTTCCCTGTCGAGGCGTGGTCGGCCTTCGTTTCGGCCGTGCGGGGCGGGGAGTTCGGCGCGCTCTGACGGGGTGTTCCAAGCTCCCTGGAGGAGTCTCAAGGGCTGGGCGATGTGCCGGGCCGATTCCCTGCACGCGCGGGGCCGCGACAGGTGCGGACTGCGCGCCGTAGGCAGGGCGCTTCCCCGTACCCGTAGCGTGCGGGCCGAACCCGCGGGCGCTCGTCGGCCGTGCTACCGGGTGGGGCCGGTCGGCGGCCGCGGTGCGGACGGACGCGGGAGGACGAGGATGGCCTGGTACCAGGGGCCGAGCCGGATCACGGTGACGGCGGTGGACGGCCGGTGGCCGCAGCGGGCGGTGGTGACCGTGCGGGGCGCGGCGCCGGTGGAGCTCGCCGGTGACGTGGGCGCCGTGCACGTCGTCGACGCGGAGAGCTGGCACCTGGAGCTGGAACACCGCCACCAGGGTGAGTGGTGCCCCAACATTCGTGCCGTCCAGGGGCGTTGGCAGGAGACCCTGGGTGTGCCGACGCAGGTCGTATTCAGCCGCAACCGGGATGTGCCCGGCGACCGCCAGGACCGCAACCTGGTGCTCCGCATCGAACGGATCAGCGCGGGTGCTGCCGAGCGCCCCGTCGCACCGGCTGCCCCCGTCGCCCGGCCCACGGCCGCCGCGCACCGGGCGGCGGCGGCCTCGGCCGTCCCCGGAGCGGTGCGGACCTCGGCCGGGGGGTCGGCCGCGCGCGTGGGCGGGGCGGCCCGCGCGGTGACCGGCGGGACGGCCTCGTCGGGCGGTTGAGCGCCGGGGTGGCCGGAGGCCGGGGCCTGGACTTCATGGACATGTGTCCAGCTATGATGGACACCTGTCCATGAAGCTTGGGAGTCGATGATGCGCGTGACCGCCGACGTCCTGGTGGCCCTGGTGGCCGCCCTGCACGGGTACTTCCTGGTGCTGGAGATGTTCCTGTGGGAGCGGAGGCCGGGCCGGGAACTCTCCGGCTTCGACGCCGAACTCGCCCGCAGCACCGCACCGCTCGCCGCCAACCAGGGCCTCTACAACGGCTTCCTGGCCGCCGGACTGCTCTGGGGGCTGGTCGCCGGCGGCTCAACCGGGCGCCAGGTGCAGGCCTTCTTCCTGTGCTGCGTGGTGGTGGCGGGCCTGTACGGCGGCGCCACCGCCAACCGCCGAATCCTGGCCGCCCAGGCGCTGCCCGGGGCGCTCGCGCTCGGCGCCGTCCTGCTCGCCGGATGAGCCCCGCCCAGGAGCACGGCCCCGCCCAGGGCCAGGGCGCGGCCCCGGCCCCCGCGCCCGCCCCGGCCCCCGCGCCCGCCCAGGACCCGAGGGCCGAGCGCACCCGGGCCGCCCTGCGCCGGGCCCTGCTGGAGGAGTGCGCCGAGCGCCCGCTCGCGGAGCTGAACGTCGCCGCGCTGGTGCGCCGGGCCGGGGTCGGCCGGGCCACCTTCTACGTCCACTACGCCGACCTGGAGTCGCTCGCCGTGGACGCCTGCGCGGACATCGTCCGCGAGGCCGTGGACGCCCTGCACGCCTGGCGCGGCCTGCCCGACCCGGCCTCCCCGCCGCCCGCGCTGACCGGCTTCTTCACCGAACTCCTCCCGCGGGCCGCGCTCTACCGGGCCCTGTTGGCGCCGGGCGGCGGCGGCCCGCTCGGCCTGGTGCTCACCCGCGACCTGCGCGAGCGCAGCCGCACCGAGCGGGCCCTCGCGGGCGCCCCGGAGCCGGAGCTGGTGGCCTCCGCGGTGGCCGGGACCTTCACCGGCGTCCTCGCGGACTGGCTGCACGGCCGGATCGAGGCGGCCCCGGAGCGGATCGCCCACCAGGTCTGGCGGCTGCTGATCTCCCTCCACCGCACGCCGCAGCTCTGACCGTCGGCGGTGCCCGGCAAGGTGTCGGCAGTGAGCAGGCCGGGCGCCGGCCGACACCGGGCCGGGCGCCGGTCGAGCCCTCCGGCGCCGGTCGAACTCCCGGTCGAGGCCCCCGGCGCCGGCCTCCGGCGGCCGTGGTGGGAGTGTGGTGCCGGGGCGGACGGGGGAAGGCTCCCGCTGCCCGCCCCGCCGGCAGCAGCGCGACCGCCTCGTCCGATCGGATGGCCCTACGTGGACTCTCTCCTCCTCTCCCGCCGCGACCTCGACTTCCTGCTCCACGACTGGCTGGACGTCACGGCCCTCACCCGTCGCGCCCGGTTCGCCGAGCACGACCGGGACACCTTCGACGCCGTGCTGGAGCTCAGCGAGGCCGTCGCCACCCGGCACTTCGCCCCGCACAACAAGAAGGGCGACGCCGAGGAGCCCCGCTTCGACGGGGAGCGGGTGCACCTCATCCCGGAGGTGAGGGAGGCCCTGCGGGTCTACGCCGAGGCGGGTCTGGTCGGGGCGTCGATGGACCACGAGGTCGGCGGTCAGCAGCTGCCCGTCGTCGTCGCCAACGCCTGCCGGGCCTGGTTCCAGGCCGCCAACATCGCCACCGCCTCGTACCCGCTGCTCACCGTCGGCAACGCCAACCTGCTCCTGGCGCACGGCAGTCGGGAGCAGATCGACACCTACGTGCCGCCCATGGTCGAGGGCCGGTTCTTCGGCACCATGTGCCTGTCGGAGCCGCAGGCCGGGTCCTCGCTCGCCGACATCACCACCCGGGCGGTGCCGGCGGCCGACGGCACGTACCGCCTCACCGGCACCAAGATGTGGATCTCCGGCGGCGACCACGAGCTCAGCGAGAACATCGTCCACCTGGTGCTGGCGAAGATCCCCGGCGGTCCGGCGGGCGTGAAGGGCATCTCGCTGTTCATCGTGCCCAAGTTCCTGGTCCGGGCGGACGGCACCCCGGGGGAGCGCAACGACGTGGTGCTCGCCGGCCTCAACCACAAGATGGGCTACCGCGGCACCACCAACACCATGCTCAACTTCGGGGAGGGCCGGTACACCCCCGGCGGCGCCCCCGGCGCCGTGGGACACCTGGTGGGCGAGGCGCACCACGGGCTGGCCTACATGTTCCACATGATGAACGAGGCCCGCGTCGGCGTCGGCCAGGGCGCCACGGCGCTCGGCTACACCGGCTACCTGCACGCCCTCGACTACGCCCGCACCCGCCCGCAGGGCCGCCCCCTCACCGGCCGGGACCCGAACGCCCCGCAGGTGCCGATCATCGAGCACCCGGACGTGCGGCGGATGCTGCTGGCGCAGAAGAGCTACGTGGAGGGGGCGCTCGCGCTCGGCCTGTACTGCAGTCGTCTGCTCGACGAGGAGGGCACCGCCGAGGACGAGGCCGAGCGGGCCCGCGCCCACCTGCTGCTCGACGTGCTGACGCCGGTCGCCAAGAGCTGGCCCTCGCAGTGGTGCCTGGCCGCCAACGACCTCGCCATCCAGGTGCACGGCGGCTACGGCTACACCCGCGAGTACGACGTCGAGCAGTTCTACCGGGACAACCGGCTCAACCCCATCCACGAGGGCACCCACGGCATCCACGGCCTGGACCTGCTCGGCCGCAAGGTCGTCATGGACGGCGGCGCGGGTCTGCGGCTGCTCCTCGACACGATGGCCGCGACCACCCGCAGGGCGACGGCCGCCGGCGGCGAGGCGGCCGGGCTGGCCGCCCTCCTGGACGCCGCCGCGGAGCGGATCGCGCGGACCACCGCCACCCTCTGGTCGACGGGGGACCCGGGGACGGCGCTGGCCAACGCCACCGTCTACCTGGAGGCCGTCGGCCACGTCGTGCTGGCCTGGATCTGGCTGGAGCAGTTCCTCGCGCTGGGCGAGGGCACGGACGCCTTCCACGAGGGCAAGCGGCAGGCGGCCCGGTACTTCTTCCGGTACGAACTCCCGCGGACCGGGCCTCAGTTCGACCTGCTGGACAGCCTTGACCGGACCGCGGCGGACTGCCGTCCGGAGTGGTTCTGACCGGCGAGGCCTCGCCCCCGGGTGGCGGACGGGTCGACGGGCTGACGGGCTGAGGGGGCCGGCGGCCCGCCGGCCCGAGCCTCCCGGCCCCCGGCGGGTCGTGACCGTGCGACGGGCGCCTCCCGGTCTCGTCACCGTCCTGTCACGCCCGGCCGCCCGGGGAACCGGCCGTGCAACGGCGGTGTGTACGGGGCGGGTGCCGGCGTCGGACCGGCACCGCTCCGTCCCTCAAGGAGGCGTCATGCAGGTCACGCAGCGCGGGAAGAAGGCCCGAAGAGCCGCGGCCGCCGTGGTCTCGGCTGCCGCGGCAGCCCTGGTGATCACGGCCTGCGGGCCCGGGAACGACGAGCCCGCGGGCTCCGCGGCCCCGTCCGCGGCGGTCCCGGTCACGGCGGCCCCGGCCTCCCCGGCCGCGTCGGGTGCGGCGACCCCGGCCCCGGCCCCGACCAAGGGCGGCGCGCCGTCCGGCGGCACCGCCTCCGCGACCTCCGCCGGTGCGACGGCGCCGGCCTGCGCGGCCGGAGACCTGAAGGGCGAGGCCCACCAGGCGAAGCAGCGCCCCCCGGGCACGGGTATCGGGGCGGCGGTCGTCGCGTTCACCAACTCCTCCGCGCAGCCGTGCACCCTGCAGGGTTTCCCGACGGTGGCCGGTGCGGCCAACGGCTCCCCGGACCGCAACGCCCCGCTCGCGGTGACGCACAGCGGCACCGCCGCACCCGTCCGGCTGGCGCCGGGCGGGAAGGCCTGGGTGAAGCTGACCTTCGTCCAGGTCCAGGGCGAGGCCGACGGCTACTGCACCTCGGGCGCCACGCCGGTCGTCTACCCCACGCTCGTGCTGGGCCTGCCGGGCGCCGGCGCGCACCAGGTCGCCCTGGACGACGGCCTCTTCGCCGAGTGCGACAACAAGGTGACCACCACCGCGCTGTCGGCCACCAGCCCGTCCTGACACCTGACGGAGGATCCGCCCGGCGGCCGGCCCGCCGGCCCGTCGGCCGCCGGCCCGGGTCGGGGGGCCGGGGATCGTTCCGCGGAGGTCGTGCGCAGTCCCTTGACGGATTAAGTAATGATACTTAACTTCATCCTCGCGCCCCACCTCCCCGGTTCGCCCCCCACGCCCCCTCGGAGCCGTCCGTGTCCTCAGGCTTCACCCGAAGAATCGGCCTCTTCCGGGCCGTCACGATCAACATGAGCCAGATGTGCGGCATCGGGCCGTTCGTGACGATCCCGCTGATGGTCGTGGCCTTCGGCGGTCCGCAGGCCGTCATCGGCTGGATCGCCGGCGCGCTGCTGGCCCTCGTCGACGGCCTGGTCTGGGCCGAACTCGGCGCCTCCCTGCCCGGCGCCGGCGGCACCTACGTCTACCTGCGCGAGGCCTTCCAGTACCGCACCGGGCGGCTGATGCCGTTCCTGTTCGTCTGGACGGCGATGCTCTTCATCCCGCTGATCATGTCCACCGGCGTGCAGGGCCTGGTGCAGTACCTGGCCTACCTGTGGCCCGGCATGTCGACCCTCCAGGGGGACGTCGTCGGCGTCGCGGTGCTCGCCCTGGTCGTGCTGCTGCTGTGGCGCCGGGTCGAGGCCATCGGCACGATCACCGTCGCCATGTGGGTCGTGATGATCGTCTCGGTCGGTGCGGTGATCACCGCATCCTTCACCGACTTCGACCCCGCACGGGCCTTCACCTGGCCCGCCCACGCCGTCGAGGTCACCCACGGCCAGTTCTGGATCGGCTTCGCCGCCGGCCTGACCATCGGCATCTACGACTACCTCGGCTACAACACCGCCTCCTACCTGGGCGCCGAGATCCGGGACCCCGGCCGCGTCATGCCGCGCGCGATCATCTACTCGATCACCGCCATCATGGGCATCTACCTGCTGATGCAGATCGGCGTCCTCGGCGTCGTCGACTGGCGGGACATGCTGGACCCGGACAGCGCGGCCGCCAAGTCGGTCGCCTCCGCGGTCCTCGAACGGACCTGGGGCGAGGGCGCGGCCGACACCGTGACGGTCCTGATCCTGATCACCGCCTTCGCCTCCGTCCTCACCGGCCTGCTCGGCGGCTCCCGGGTGCCCTACGACGCGGCCCGGGACGGGATGTTCTTCCGCTCCTTCGCCCGACTGCACCCCCGGCACGGCTTCCCGGTGCTCGGCCTGGTCGCCATGGGCACCGTCACCGCCGCCGGCTTCCTCTTCGCGCGGCACATCGGCAGCAGCGTCGAACACCCGCCGCTGAGCGTCCTGATCGCCCTGCTGACCAGCGTCATGGTGATCGTCCAGGCGCTCGCCCAGATCGCCGCGGTCACCGTGCTCCGCAGACGGCAGCCGGAACTCGCCCGCCCCTACCGGATGGTGCTCTACCCGCTGCCGAGCATCGTCGCCGCCGTCGGCTGGCTGGTCATCTACGGATACGCGGACAAGGCCAACGAGGGCGTCCACCCCGTCGAGTGGTCGCTGGCCTGGGTCGCCCTCGGCGGTCTCGCCTACCTGGTCTGGTCGAGGGTCGAGGGCGCCTGGCCGTTCGGGCCCAGGGAGATCCGGGAGGAGTACCTGGACGCCCAACGGGCCGACCCGCCCGCGACCCGCGTCGGATGATGACCGGGGCCGCCCCGGACGGGGCGCCGGCTCGATCCGTCCGGGCCCGCCGACGCCGGGCGGCGTGGCCGGTGGCAGGAGCGGGCGGTGGGAGGCGTACGGGCCGGCGAACACGCCGTCAGCGCCCGCCCAGCTCCGGGTAGTAGCCGTGCTGGTACGTCGACAGGTCGGAGACGGCCAGTTCACCCGCACCCCAGCAGATCGGACACACCTTCGTCGTTCGGCATTCCGCGCACCGCCGCTTCCGGCCGGCTTCGCCGGGCAACCACCCGCGGCCACCGCACCGGGGGCACCGGCAGTGGCCGTCGCACTCGTAGCAGAGGACGTAGCCGGGTGTGAGGGTCTCCTGCGTCCGCAGGGGTTCCCGCTGCTCCACCGGCTCCGGCTCCCGGACCGGCTCCGGCTCCCGGACCGGTTGTGGCTGCCGAACCGGCTCCGGGTCCCGGAACGGCTCCGGGTCGCGGATCGGCTCCGGCTCCCCGATCGGCTCCGGGTCCTGGACGGGTTGGGGCGGGTTCGGCTGCGGCGGGTCCGGCTGTGGCGGGCACAGCGCCAGTGCGGGCGTCCGGCCGCGGAAGACCACGGCGAGGGTGTCCTCGCTCGTCAGGATGCGGATGACGCTGCCGTCCCGCCGGGCGAGGAGTACGGTCCACAGCCTCCCGTCGTCGTCCTCCTCCGACTCCGTGACGTCCCAACCGGCCGTGCGGAGCAGGAAGGTCGCACGGGCGGCCGTCCCGGCGGCGGTACTGGTCGTCGGACGCTTGCCCTGGTAGTCCGTCGCGTAGTGGTGGCGCGACGGCTCGCCCCCGTCGGCGACCTTCGGTTCGTCGAGGGTCAGCCGGCGGAGGTGGACGCGAACGGTCAGATCGGTGATCAGCGCGACCAGTTGTCCGCGCAGCGACCGGCCCAGCCGGTCCAGTTCGGCACGCGCCGTCGAAGTCTCGTCCATGTCGGCCCCCCGGCCACGGAACGTATCACGGGGCCGGCTCCCGTGGCCGGTGCCGCTGCCCGGTGGTGGGCCGGCGGCACCGGGCAGCGGTGGCGCGGGGGTCAGGCCGTGGGCCGGGTCTCGGGGAGGCCGGGGATGTCGGCGGCGCTGGCCAGGACGTGGGTGTGCGGGTGCCCCTCGAAGTCGGCGCGGGTGAGCTCCCCGGTGAGGACGCCGACGACCACGCCGGCCCCGGCGTTGCTGCCGGCCTCGACGTCGACGACGGTGTCGCCGGCGGCCAGCACCCGGCTGGTGGCGACGACTCCGGTCTTCTCCATCGCACGGTGGATCATGTACGGCGCCGGGCGCCCGCGCGGGACCTCGTCCGAGGTCACGACCGCGTCGAGGTTGCCGCCCTCGCCGGTGGACCAGCCGAGCGACTCCAGCAGCGGGTACGCCACGTCGTCGCTGAAACCGGTGGTGAGGGCGACCTTGATGCCGCGTCGGCGCAGCTCGGCCAGCGCGGCCTCGACGCCCGGTATCGCCTGCGGGGGAGTGGCCCGGTAGGCCTCGCGCAGGTACTGCGCGAAGGCGGCGTAGCTCTCCTCGACGAGCTCCGGGGTGGGGGTGCCGCCGCCGAGGCGGACCAGGGCGGCGATGGCCTCGCGCTTGTCGGTGCCCATCCAGGTCTGGAGGTCGGCCTCGGCGACGGCCACGCCGGTCCGCTCGACGGCGGTGCGCAGCGCCCGGTAGACGGCGCCGGACTCGTTGACGGTGGTGCCGGCCATGTCCAGTGCGGCGAGCTCGATCACGGTGTCAGTCCTCTTCGGTGCGGTAGCGGCCGACGACGGTGCGGCCTTCGATGGTGTTCTCGATGGTGAAGGTGGCCATGGCGGGCAGGTAGCGGTCGTCGGCGTCCTCCAGCGGCACGCCGCTGCTCGACGTGGTGAGCCGCCGCACCCGCAGCAGCGGGGCGCCCGCGGGGATCCGCAGGAGCTCGGCGTCCTGCGGCTCGGCCGCGACGGCGTCGATGGTGTGCCGGGCGTGGTGCAGGTCGACGCCGCGGCGCAGCAGTTCCGCGTAGACGGATCCGGAGTCCGGGTCGAAGTCGAACAGGACGCGGCCCACCTCGTGGACGAAGGCGGAGCGCTCCAGCATGGCCGGGACGCCGTCCAGGAGCCGGAGCCGGACGAGTTCGACGACGGGTGCGCCCTCGGCGAGGCCGAGCCGGGCCGCCGTCTCCGGGGAGGCCCGGCGGCGGGCGACCTCGACGGTGCTCTGCCCCGGCTCGCGGCCGATGCCGTGGGCCCACTGGGTGAAGGACAGGAAGGTGGCGAACGGCTGGGAGGGGGCGGTGCGCCGGGCGACGGGCGGTTTCCCGCGCCCGCCGACGAGCCCGCCCTCGCTCCGCAGCAGGGCCAGGGCCTGGCGGACCGGCCCCCGGGAGGTACCGAACTCCGCGCAGAGCTGCGACTCGCTGGGCACCGGCTCGCCCTCGGGCCACTCGCCGGACTCGATGCGGCGCCGGAACTCGGCGCCGAGCCGCTGGTGGAGGGGGAGCTCCTCACTTGTCTTCACAAGTTGACTATGACACTCGGCCCGGAACTTCTCAAGGCGGGCTCACCTGGGTATTCGCCGGGTGGACAGCTGTCTCCGCTGGTCGTCGAACGGGTGAACAGGCGGTAACTTGTACAGACATCTCTTGACGTCGACGCCGATGAGACCGGAATCTGGAGCCATGAGCAGCAGCACCCCACCCACCGCCGCCCCCGCCGCCCCCCGCCCGACCACCCCCCGCGCGACCGCGCCCGGCACGCCCGGCCGCAGCGACGTGGTGATCGTCGGCGCCGGCATCATCGGCCTGGCCCACGCCTTCGAGGCGCTGCGCAACGGGCTGTCCGTAACGGTCGTCGACCGTGACCGGCAGCCGGTCGGCGCCTCCGTCCGCAACTTCGGCCACTGCTGTATCAGCGCCCAGGACGGCGAGCTGCTCGCGCTCGCCCAGCGCTCCCGGCCCGGCTGGCTGCGCGCCGCCGCGGCCGCCGGCATCTGGGCCGAGGAGGCCGGCACCCTGGTGGTGGCCCGGTCGGCGACCGAGGCGGCCGTCCTGGAGGAGCTGCACGCCGAGCGCGGCGGCGACGCCGTCCGGCTGCGCACCGCCGCGGAGACCGCCGCGGCACTCGGCCGCGCCCCCGGCGCCGACGGCGACCTGGTGGGCGGCGCCGTCCTGCCCGCCGACCTGCGGGTGAACCCGCGCGAGGCGGCGCCCGGCCTGGCCCGCTGGGTGGCCGGGCAGCCGCAGGGCCGGATCCTGTGGGGCACCGCCGTCACCGGCGTCGAGACCGGCACGGTGCACACCACCCGCGGCCCCGTCCACGGCGACCGCATCCTGGTCTGCGTCGGCCACGACCTGGACTACCTGTTCCCCGACGTCGCCGAGGACCACGGCATCGAGCGCTGCCGCCTCACCATGGCGCGGGCCGAGGCCCCGGCGGCCTTCCGCACCGACTCCGCGGTGCTCACGGCGACCTCCATGCTCCGCTACGACGCCTTCACCGCCCGGCCGTCCGCCGCCGAGCTGAAGGCCGAGGTGCTGGGGCACAGCGCCGAACTTCTGGAGATCGGCGCCAACGTGATGTTCACCCGGCTCCCGGACGGCACCCTGCTGGTCGGCGACTCGCACCACTACGACGCCACCACCCCGCCGTTCATCGACGAGCGCACCTTCGAACTGCTCACCGCCGCGGTCGCCGGGGTCCTCGGCGTGCCGCGCCTGCGGATCCTCGAGCGCTGGCAGGGCGTCTACGCCAGCAGCCCGCGCGGCCCGCTGCTGGTGCGCGACCTGGCGCCGGGCGTGCGCGCCGTCTCCGTCACCTCGGGCATCGGGATGACGCTGTCCTTCGGCCTGGCGGCGGCCACCTTCGACGGGACCCTCGCCGCGACCGCCTGAGCCGGGCGAGCCCGGGGCCGGGCGGCGACGGGGCCGCGGTGGGGCCGCGGTGGGGTCGCAGCGGGGTCGCGGTGGGGTCGCGGTGGGGGCCGTCGACCTGCCGGTCGGAGCCGGACCCTCAGCCGGGGTCGAGCGCCGCCAGCAGCTCCGGGCCCGACCACCGCCGCGCCGCGCCCGGACCGGCCCGCTCGGCCTCGCGGACCAGCTCGACCAACCGGCCGTTGGCCGGCGCCGGCAGACCGTGGCGCCGGGCGAGGGCGATCACCTCGCCCTGGAGCGAGTCGATCTCGGTGGGGCGGCCGCGCTCCAGGTCCTCCCACATGGACGAGCGGGCCCGCTCGTCGATCCGCAGACCGGCCGCCGCCACCCGCCGGAAGAGCGCGTCGGGCAGCCCCAGCAGCCCGGGCGTCCAGCGCGGCGGCACCGGGCCGAGGCGGGCGGGCGCGACCCCGGCCGCCCGGAAGGCGGCCAGCGCCTCCCGCTGGCACCGGGCCAGGCAGGCCCGGTACGCCCGGGTGCCCAGTTGCTCGCGCAGCGGCAGGCCGGAGAGGGCGTTCACCGCGTTGTTCAGGTTCATCAGCAGCTTCGCGGCCTGCACCGCGGGCATGTCCGCCCGCAGCACCAGCCGGAGGCCGCCGGCCCGGGCCGCCGCCGCGAACGGCCGCGCCTCAGGGGCGTCCTCCAGCATCAGCGCACCGCCGCTGCCCTGGTGGACGGCGGCCGGCCCGCTGCGCAGCACGTTGTACGGGACCATCCCGGCGAGCACCCGGTGTCCCGGTAGCCCGGCCCGCAGTTCCGCGGTGTTGTGCAGGCCGTTCTGGAAGCTGATCACGGCCGCGCCGGGGGCCAGCCGGCCGGCCAGCTCGCGGGCGGCCGCCCGGGTGTCGGCGGACTTGACGGTCACCAGCACGTAGTCCGCCGTCGCGGCGGCGTCCGCGTCGGTGGCGACGGTCAGCCCGCGCACCTCCCGCCGCGCGCTGCCGGGCCCGGTCAGCGTCAGCCCGTCCCGCCCGACGGCCGCCATCGCGGCCGGCCGGCCGATCAGCGTGACGTCGGCGACGGCGGCGAGCATGCCCCCGAGGTGGCAGCCGATGCTGCCGGCGCCGAGCACCGCGATCCGTGGTTCCCGCTCCACCCGTGGTTCCTCCCTCCCGAGGTCCGGCCGCCGACGCCCGGTCAGCCGGCCAGGTCCGGGTCGGTCGCGCGGATCTGCTCGAACAGCGGCTGCGCCTGGAACCAGCCGGCCAGCTGCCCGCCGACCTGCCCGCGAGTGATCAGCGCGGTCTCCCGGTCGATCGACTTCGGGCTGCCGGCCGCCATCGCGAGCAGCTGGGCCTGGCAGGAGCGCTCCATCGTGACGAACCACCAGACCGCCTCGGCGACGGACCCGCCGACCGTCAGCAGGCCGTGGTTCTGCAGGATCACGGCCTTGTGCGCGCCCAGGGCGGCCGCGATCCGCTTGCCCTCGTCGACCTCGTTCACCACGCCGCGGTAGTCGCTGTACAGCCCGTGGTCCTCGAAGAACGCGCACGCGTCCTGGGTGAGCGGATCGAGGGTGATGCCGAGGCTGGAGAAGGCCTTGCCGTGCAGCGAGTGCGCGTGGGCCGCCGCGATCGCGTCCGGGCGGGCCGCGTGCACCTGGGAGTGGATCACGAACGCGGCCCGGTTCACCGGCCGGCTGCCGTGCAGCAGGGTGCCCTCGTGGTCCACGAGGATCAGGTCCGAGGCCTTGATCATGCTGAAGGGCATCCCGAACGGGTTCACCCAGAAGCGGTCGGGGTGTTCCGGGTCGCGCACGGTGATGTGCCCGGCCACCCCCTCGGAGAAGCCGAACCGGCCGAACAACCGAAACCCGGCGGCGAGTTGTTCCTTCCGGTACCGGCGTTCCGCGGCCACCGAGTCGAAGCTCGGCGGGAGCGGCAGGGTGACACCGGCGGGCAGTGGTCCGACGGCGGCGGCGAGCGCGGCGGGCAGCGGGGTGCCCGCGCCGGAGGGCGGTGGGGTGCTCATGGGCCCAGAAGATACAATGATGTATCCGATACGACAATGGATCCGATCTGCCGGCGGACCCGACCGGCGGCGACGCGACCGGCGTGGGACCGGATCTGCCGGCTCCGAGTGAACCGGGACGCCACCGATGCCCAAGGGTGAGACCAAACGACGTCCGCGCACCCGCGCCGCACTGCTCCGGGCCGCGCTGGAGACCTTCGCCGAACAGGGGTTCCGGGCCGCCACCATCGAGCAGATCTGCGAGCGGGCCGGCTACACCCGCGGCGCGTTCTACTCCAACTTCAGCAGCAAGGAGGAGCTGTTCCTCGCGCTGTTCGACGAGCACAGCGACCGCATCGTCCGGCGGATGACCGACCTGGTCGACTCGATCGCCACCGAGGACCTCACCGTGCAGGCACTGGTCGACGTCCTCTGCGAGGTCGAACCGGCCGAACGCGACTGGTACCTCGTCACCACCGAGTTCACCCTGCACGCCATCCGCGACCCGCAGGCCGCCTGGGTGCTCGCCCAGCACGACGCCCGGCTGCGCGCCCAGCTGGCCCGGGCCCTCACGCACCACCTGGCGCGGGCCGGGCGCACCCTCACCGCGGACCCGGACGAGGTCGCCCGCCTGCTGGTCGCGATCCGCGAGGGCGGACTGGCCCAGAGCTACGTCGAACCCGGTGAACTGCCGCCGGGCAGGCTCGAACAGCGCTTCCTGGAGCCGCTGTTGACGGCGCTGACCGCGGAGTCCGGCACGCCTTGACGGCCGGAGCCGGTGCGCCCCGACGGCGGGCGCGGCGGCCTCGGGCCCTCGGGGTCAGAGCCGGTCCGCCCCGTCCGCGGAGGGGCGGCGGCCCCAGGCGGTGATCATGCCGGGGGAGAGGTCGGCCAGCTCCGGGGAGGCCAGGTAGGCGAGCGCCCGGTCGAGCTCGCCCGGCTCCAGGGCGGTGCCGGCCTCCAGGGCGTCGCGCATGCTGAGCCAGGTGCTCCGCCAGAAGGCGGTGACCGGCGCGTCGGGGGTCAGCGGCGGCACGTGGACCTCCGCGCCGACCTCGCGCAGGCCCAGGCCCCGCAGCACCTGCGGGTAGCGGGTCACCCAGGTGACGTCGGTGCCGATCCGCTCGCGCAGGGCCTGCCACATGGCCGCCATGGTGTGCCGGTAGGCGAGCTGCGGGGAGTCCGCCGTCGTCAGGTCGACGGCGTCGCCGACGACCAGCCAGCCGCCCGGGGCCACCCAGTCGGCCAGGCGCGCCAGCACCTCCGCGTGCTGGGGCAGGTGCATCAGGACGAAGCGGCAGTGCACCAGGTCGAAGCGGCCCGGTGCCAGCGCCGGATCATTGACGTCGGCGGCCATCGTGTGCAGGCGGCCGACCGGGTGGGCGTTCACGAACCGCGGGTCGCGGTCGAGCGCCAGCACCTCGTCGACGCCGGCCTCCCCGGCCAGCCAGCGGCTGATCGTCCCGGTGCCGGCTCCCACGTCGAGGCAGCGCCACCCGGGCCCGACACCCAGGGCGGTGAGCCTGGCCCGGGTCACCGCGTCGTAGGCGAGGGCGCCGTAGTCGATGCGCTCGCCCTCGCCGGTCTCCTCCGGGGGGAAGAGGTCCGTGCCGTAGTGCCCCTCGTCCGGGGCTGCGGCAGCCGAGGACCGGGCGGTCCCGGCCCGGCCACCCTCGGGCCCGTCGTTCCGGGGCTGTTCGTCCAAGGGTCGGTCATCCACGGGAGCTCCTCACCGAAACACCGAAACACCGAAACGGGTTGGCGCGGCCAGGCGCCCGCCCGTCGCCCGGACAGCGGTCGACGACCTGTTACCGTCCCACCCGCGGCCGTCCCCAACCGCCCACCGCCCCGATCCGACCCGAACGGCCCCCGCCCGGCGGCCGGACCCCGGGCGCGACACGGCGGCCCCGGAACCGCGGAGTAGCCGCCACCCGGGGGCAGAGTGGCTCCGTGAGTGAGAACGCTGCGCCGGTCGACGGCGAGGAGCACCGGGCCGGCTGGTTCGAGCTGTTCTTCGACCTGGTGTTCGTGGTCACCGTCGCCGTGCTCGCCCACGGCCTGCACGGCGACCCGGGCGCCGCGGACTTCGGCAGGTTCCTCGTCCTGTTCTTCCCGGCCTGGTGGGCCTGGGCGAACCTGACGGTGACCGTCAACGTGTTCGGCTCGGCGGCGCCGCGGATGCAGGCCGTCCTCCTCGTGGCGATGCCCGGACTCGGCCTGATGGCGGCCGCCGCACCCGAGGGGCTCGGCGCGCGGGCGTGGGCGTACGCGCTGGGCGCGGCCTGGGTCCGGCTGGCCCTGTTCGGCATCTGGTGGGGCCACGCCCGGCGCCGGGACACCCCGCTGCCGCTGTGGCGCCCGCTGGCGTACTGCCTGCTGCCGGCCGTGATCTGGGGGGTCTCGGCGGTGCTGCCGAGCCCGGAGCGGTTCGTGCTGTGGGGTGTCGGGATCGCCCTGGAGGCGGTGCTGCTGGCCGTCCGGGCCGGGGTGTCGCCGGAGTTCTACGAGCGGATGTCGATCGAGCACCTCGTCGAGCGGATCGGCCTCTTCGTGGTGATCGTGCTCGGCGAGAGCGTCTTCACCGTGGTCTCCACGCTCGCCGACCACTTCACCGCCGCCTCGGCCGCCGCCGCGCTGCTGGGCTTCGTGGTGGTGGCCGAGCTGGCCCAGGCGTTCTTCCGCTGGGGGACGTCGGCCGCCGTCCGCGGGCTCGACCGGGCCCAGGCGGGCGGTGCCAACACGACGATCCGGGACACCGTGATGTACCTGCCGTTCGTGCTGGTCGCCGGTGTCACGGTGCTCTCGGGCGCGCTCGGTACGGCCGTCGCCGAACCCCGGCACCCCCTGCCGCCGGGCGCCCGTTGGGCCCTGTGCGGCGGGATCCTCGCCTTCTACACCGCCAACGCGGCCATCTCGCTGCGCTACGGGGACCGGGCCCGTACCGTCCTCGGCTGGTACGCGCCGGCCCTGGTCCTCGTCCTGGGGGCGCTGGCCCCGGCCGCCGTCCTGCTGCCGGCCTGGGGCGCGGTGGGGGTCGGGGCCGCCGTGGTGCTCGCGCTCACCGCGCTGGCCAAGCACCGCACCCGCGCCGGCCCCGGGGAGGGCTGAGCGCGGGTGCGGACCCGGGGCGCCCCCGGGGAGGGCTGAGCGCGGGGACGGGCGCCGGGCGCCCCGGGGCCAGGACGGCATCCTCGCCGGACCGGCTCTGCGAGTGCCGGGAAGCGGCGGGTCCACCGGTGCCGTCAGCCGGACCGGCCCGCGCCGGTGCGGCGGGTGGCGATCAGCTCGGCGTACCGGCGGCCGCTGGTCTTCACCGTGCGCCGCTGGGTCGGGTAGTCGACGTGGACCAGGCCGAAGCGCTTGTCGTAGCCGTACGCCCACTCGAAGTTGTCCAGCAGCGACCACGCGAAGTACCCCGCCGGCGCGGCCCCCCGGGCGGCCGCCCGGGCGCAGGCCGCCAGGTGCTCCTGGAGGTAGTCGGCGCGCTCGGGGTCGTGCACGGCGCCGTCGGGGGCGACGGTGTCCGGGTAGGCGGAGCCGTTCTCGGTGACGAAGATCCGCCGCACCCCGTAGTCGTGCGCCAGCCGCACCAGCAGCTCCTCCAGGCCCGGGGCGTGGACCTCCCAGGGCATCGCGGTGTGGCGCGGGTTGGGGCCGGGCAGCTGGCGGAACCGGGGGGCCGGGCCGTGCGGGTCGTCGGCGACGATCTGGCGGAAGTAGTAGTTGAGGCCCAGCCAGTCCAGCGGCGCCGCGATCAGCTCCAGGTCCCCGTCCCGCAGCGGCAGGTCGACGCCGTACTCGGCCCGCATGTCCGCCGGGTAGCCGCGGCCGAGGACGGGGTCGAGCCACCAGCGGTTGACGTGGCCGTCGGCGCGGACGGCGGCCGCGAGGTCGGCCGGAGCGTCGGTCGCGGGCTCGATCGGGCTGAGGTTGTTGACGATGCCGATCCGCGCGCCGGGCGCCGTCGCCCGCAGGGCCCGGACCGCCAGGCCGTGCGCGAGGTGGAGGTGGCAGGAGGCCCGGACGGCCGCGGTGAGGTCGGTCAGCCCGGGGGCCATGGTGCCCTCCAGGTGCCCGATCCAGGCGGAGCAGAGCGGTTCGTTGAGGGTGGCCCAGTGCGTGACGCGGTCGCCGAGCCGCTCGCCCACCGCCGCCGCGTACTCGGCGAAGCGTTCGGCGGTGGAGCGGACCGGCCAGCCCCCGCGGTCCTGCTGGGCCTGCGGGAGGTCCCAGTGGTAGAGGGTCGGGAAGGGTTCGATGCCGGCGGCGAGCAGGCCGTCGACCAGCCGGTCGTAGAAGTCCAGGCCGGCCTGGTTGACCCGGCCGTCCGCGAGCGGCACCACGCGCGGCCAGGCGATCGAGAACCGGTAGGCGTCCAGCCCGAGGGAGCCCATCAGGGCGACGTCCTCGGGCCAGCGGCGGTAGTGGTCGCAGGCGGTGTCGCCGGTGTCGCCCCCGGCGACCCGGCCGGGGGTGTGCGAGAAGGTGTCCCAGATGGACGGTGCGCGGCCGTCGGCGTCCACCGCGCCCTCGATCTGGTAGGCGGCGGTGGCGGCCCCGAACAGGAAGTCGGCGGGCAGGGCGCTGAGGTCGGTCACGGGGCGGCCTTTCGGCGGGTCGGCTGGCGGGAGGAGGGGCAGGTGCGGGGGCGGCGTCCGGTCACTTGACGGCTCCGGCGGTCAGCCCGGCGACCAGGAAGCGCTGGAGCAGCAGGAACCCGGCGACGACGGGCACGCTCACCACGAGGGACGCGGCCATCACCTGGTTCCAGTAGACGTCGCTGAGCGTCGCGTAGCCCTGGAGGCCGACGGCCAGCGTGCGGGTCGAGTCGTCGGTGAGGACGGAGGCGAACAGCACCTCGCCCCACGCGGTCATAAAGGCGTACACGGCGACCGCCACGATGCCCGGGCGCGCCGCCGGGACGATGATCCGCACCAGCGCCCGCACCGGCCCGCACCCGTCGACGAGGGCGGCCTCGTCCAGGTCGCGGGGGATGGAGTCGAAGTAGCCGACCAGCATCCAGATCGAGAACGGCAGCGAGAAGGTCAGGTAGGTGAGGATCAGTCCGCCGCGGCTGCCGTACAGCGGCAGCCCGGTCGCGTTGCCGACGTTGACGAAGATCAGGAACAGCGGCAGCAGGAACAGGATCCCGGGGAACATCTGGGTGGACAGCACCGTCACGGTGAACAGCCGGCGTCCGCGGAACCGGTACCGGCTCACCGCGTACCCGGCGAGGATCGCGACCAGCACCGAGCAGACGGTCGAACCGGCGGCCACGATCAGGGAGTTGACGAGGTAGCGGCCGAGCGGCACGGTGTGCCAGATGTCCAGGTACGGCCGGAGCGTTACCGTGCTGGGGATCCAGCTGAAGGGGCCCTGGACGTCCCGGAGCGGTTTGAGCGAGCTGGAGAGCATCACCAGCACCGGGGTGGCGGCGAACACCGCCAGCCCGGCGAGCAGGATCCGGCGCAGCCACCGGAAGGACGCGGACGCCCCGATCATCGCGCGCTCCTCCGTCGTGGGGCCGCCCGCCGGGAGGTGAGCAGCAGGTAGCCGGCCGTCACCAGCAGCAGGAAGAGCAGCAGGAGCACCGACATGGCGGAGCCCGCGCCGAAGTTCCAGGTGACGAAGGAGGACTGGTAGATGTGGACGGACACCAGGTCGGCCGCCTCCGGGGCGGACCTGCCGAAGAGCAGGTAGGGCGTGTTGAAGTCGTTGAAGGTCCAGAGGAACAGCACGAGCACCAGGACGAGGTTGACCGGCCGCAGCGACGGCAGGGTGATCCGGCGGATCTGCTGCCGGATGCCGGCTCCGTCGAGGGCGGCCGCCTCGTAGAGCTCGCGCGGGATGTTCTGCAGTCCGGCCGTCACGGTCAGGAAGGCGAACGGCCAGCTGCGCCAGACCGAGACGGTGACCAGGGCGGTGAAGCTGTTGTCGCCGAGCAGCCAGAACGGCTTGTCGTCGACCAGGTGGAGCTGGTCGTGGAGGACGTGGTTGAGCAGGCCGGTGTCCCGCTGGAGCACGAACGACCAGGTGATGACCGCCGCGTACACCGGCAGCGCGTACGGCAGCAGGAACAGGGCGCGCAGCAGGGCGCGGCCGCGGAAGGCGTCCTGCAGCAGGACGGCGGCCACCGTGCCGAGCAGCCAGGAGAGGCCGACGGCCAGGACGGTGAACGCGCAGGTGACCCAGAAGGAGTGCAGCAGCGCCCGGCCGACCGGGGCGTGGAAGTCCACGGCCACACGGTAGTTGGTGAACCCTGACCAGGGCGCGGCGGACCAGTCGCGGAGGGTGAACTGGGTGAGCTTCCTGAAGCTCATCGCCGCGCCGACCACCATCGGGGTCAGGTGGACGAGCAGTTCGAGGAGCAGGGCCGGCAGGAGCAGCAGGTAGGGCAGCGCGGCGCGGCGGCGGGCGCGCCGGTCGGGGCGCTGGGGGCCGGCCGCCGGCGGCGGCGCGGGCGCGGGGGAGGCGGCCGGCGTGGCGGGCGGGCGGGCGGTGGCGGGTCCGGACACGTCAGCGGGCCGGCATCTGCTGCTGGGCCTTGCCGAGCTCGGCCCGCACCGTGTCGTCGGTGACGGGCCGGCCCGCGGCGGCGGCGCCCATCAGGTTCTTCACCGCGGTGCCGACCAGGGTCTCGAACTGGCTCTCCTCGGTGACCTGGGGCAGCGGCGCGGAGCTGGTCCTGAGCACGTCGGCGAGGGTCCTGAGCTCGGGCGTGGCGAAGGCCGGGTCGGCCTGGGCCTCCTTGACCGGCGGGATCGAGCCGTAGGCCCGGTTGAGCTGGACCTGCTCCTCGGTGCCGGTCAGGAACTTCACGAACTTCAGCGCGCCGTCGGCGTTGTGGCTGTTGCGGAAGACGGCGAGGTTGATGCCGGCGACCATGGAGGTGGTGGCCCGGGCCCCGGCGGCGCCGGCGGGCGCGGGGACGGGGGCGACGGCGTACTCCTCGGGCTTCATCCCGTGCGAGGCGAGGTTCGCCCCGGCGGACTGCCACAGCAGCATGGCGGCCCGGCCGGTGGCGAAGTCGGTGACGGACTGGTTGTTGCCGTACTCGGCGTTGCCCGGGGCGGCGATCTTCTCGGTACCGAGCAGTCCGACGTACTGCTTGACCGCGGCCACCGCGCCGGGGCTGTCGAAGGCGGGCCGGCCGGAAGCGTCGAAGAAGTCGGCGCCCTGCTGCTTGGCGAGGGTGAAGGCGTGGTGGACGTTCTCGGAGACGTTGCCGCCCTCGAGGGCGAGGCCGTAGCGGTCCCCGGAGGTGAGCCGGTGCCCGTCGGCGACCAGCTCCTCCCAGGTCGCGGGCGGGTGGTCGATGCCCGCCTCGGCGAAGAGCCGCTTGTTCCAGTACAGGCCGTAGGCCATCGAGTAGAGCGGCAGGGCCGCCGGGTCCTGCCCGGTGGCGCCGGTGGAGGCGAGTGCGGAGGGCAGGAAGCGGTCCTTGCCGCCGGTCCGGTCGAGGGCGGCGGCGTCGAAGGGCAGCAGGGCGCCGGTCGCCTGCAGGGAGGCGGACCAGGTGTTGCCGATGTTGAGGACGTCGGGCCCCTGGCCGGAGGTGGTCGCGGCGAGGATCCGGTTCAGCAGGTCGGACCAGGGGACGACCTCCAGCTTGACCTTGATCCCCGTCTGCTGCTCGAACTTCTTCAACTCGGGTTCCAGGACCCGGCGGTCGTCGTCCAGGCTGGTGCCCTGGTTGGACGCCCAGTAGGTGAGCGCGGTGGGGCTGCTGTTGTCGCCGGCGCCCTGGCCGCCGCAGGCGGTGGCGGTGAGGACCAGTGCGGCGGCCAGCGAGGCGGCCGCGGCCGTGCGGCTGATGGGCATGATGGTGGCGCCCCTCTCGGACGGGTTCGGGGGAGGGAATGCGATCCGGAGACGAAGGGAAGTACGCTGTGCAGCGGCTTACTTCACGGCGTGATTTAAAGGCCGTGGGTCGCCACGCGTCAAGGGATCGGACCATCGGTGACTGATCGTCAGGAGGGGTGCCCGTGACCGGGCGAGGCTGGAACACGGTGCGCGACCTGCGCAGGGGCAGCCGGTCCACCGTGCTGCGGAGGCTGTACTTCGACGGGCCGCTCAGCCGGCAGGAGCTGGGCGCCCTCACCGGGCTCAGCGCGGGCTCCGTCAGCAACGTGACCGGTGAGCTGCTGGCCGACGGCCTGATCGAGGAGTGCGGCTCGGTGGGTTCCGACGGCGGCCGTCCGCGGACCATGCTGCGGGTCGCCGCCGGCCGGGCCAGACTGGTGGGCGTCGACGTGGGCGAGACCCAGGTCCGGGTCGGCCTGTTCGACCTGACCCGCACCGAACTGGCCGCCAGCGACCGGCCGCTCACCGACCGGGGGCGCGACGCCGGCCACGTGGCGGAGCTGATCCTCGCCGGCCTCGCCGACGTGCTCGAACGCACCGGCACCGCTCCCGGGGCGGTGCTCGGCGTCGGCGTCGGCGTGCCCGGCATCGTCGACCAGGGCGCCCCCGGTACGGACGGGCTGGGCGTCGTCGTGCACGGCCAGACCGTCGGCTGGGACGCCGTCCCGCTCGGCCGCCTGCTGCGCGCCGGCACCGCGCTGCCGCTGTTCGTCGACAACGGGGCCAAGACGCTCGGGCAGGCCGAGATGTGGTTCGGTGCCGGGCGCGGTGCCCGGCACGCGGTGGTGGCGCTCTTCGGCTCCGGCGTCGGGGCCTGCGTCATCGCCGACGGCGCGCGCTACCGCGGGGCGAGCAGCAGCGCGGGGGAGTGGGGGCACACCAAGGTGCACGTCGGCGGGCGGCGCTGCCGCTGCGGCGCCCGTGGCTGCCTGGAGGCCTACGTCGGCGCCGAGGCCCTCGTCGAACGCTGGGGCGCGGCCCCGCCGGGCGACGAGAAGGCCGGGCTGGCGGCGCTGCTCGCGGCGGCCGAGGCCGGGGAGCCGGCGGCCGTCGGACTGCTGGACGAGGCCGCCGAGTACCTCGGGGCGGGGATCGCCGACCTGGTCAACCTGTTCAACCCGGAGCGGATCGTGATCGGCGGCTGGGCCGGACTGCGGCTCGGGCCCCGGCTGCTCCCCGGCATCCGCGCCGCCGCCACCGGGTACGCGCTGCGCTTCCCGTACGAGCACGCCCTGATCGTGCTCGGGACCCTGGGGCCGGAGGCCGTGACCATGGGGGCCGCCACCCTGCCGCTGTCGGACTTCCTGGATTCCGGCGGGCGGACCCCGGATCGTTCGCATCTCTCCGATGCCAGCGCATAGTTCACGCCATGACGAAAGTGGGGCAGGACGGGTTGACAGTGCGCTGCGGCGGCCGGAGACTCCCCGTCAGGGACGGTCCCCGGACCAGAGGCCCGGGCGATCCCCCGACCCGTCCCGCCGGTGGACCCCCATCGCCGTGGCCCGGTGAGCCCGCCCAAGGGCCGGTGCCGCGGCCGTGCGCCACCGGCCACCCCCACCCACCTCACCAAGGGACATGCCGATGAGGCATTCTTCAGCACGCCGGCGTCCGCTGCCGGGCGCCGTCCTGGGCCTGCTCGTGTTCCTCGTGTCAGCCCTGGCGGTGCCCTCCCCGGCCGCCGCCACCCCCGCCCACCCGGCCGCCGCCGCTTCCGGCCCGGCCGCCGGTGCCGCCAGCGCCCCCGTCCCCGCCCCCGTTGCCGCGGGCGCGGACTGCGGCACCGACAACGCGGCCAAGGGCCGGCCCGCCACCGCCTCGAGCACCGAGAACGCGGGCACGCCGGCCGGCGCGGCCGTGGACGGCGACCCCGGCACCCGGTGGTCCTCCGCCTTCGCCGACCCCCAGTGGCTGCAGGTCGACCTCGGCGCGGTCCGCCAGGTCTGCCGGGTCGTCCTCGCCTGGGAGACGGCGTACGGGAGTTCGTACCAGATCCAGGTGTCGGACGACGGCTCCTCCTGGCGCACCCTGTACGGCACCACCAGCGGCAAGGGCGGCACCGAGACCATCCCGGTCACCGGCAGCGGCCGCTACCTCCGCCTGAACGGCCAGGCCCGGGGCACCGAATGGGGCTACTCGCTGTGGGAGCTCCAGGTCGGCACCTCCGACGTGCCGCCGGTCCAGGGCGGCGGGGACCTCGGGCCCAACGTGCTCGTCTTCGACCCGTCGACGCCCGGCATCCAGGCCACCGTCGACCGGGTCTTCAAGCAGCAGGAGTCCAACCAGTTCGGCTCCGAGCGCTACGCACTGCTGTTCAAGCCCGGCACGTACGGCGGCAACCTCAACGTCCAACTCGGGTTCTACACCTCCATCGCCGGCCTGGGCCTGCGACCCGACGACACCACCGTCAACGGGGACGTCACCGTCGACGCCGGCTGGTTCAACGGCAACGCCACCCAGAACTTCTGGCGCTCCGCCGAGAACCTCGCCCTCAACCCGGTCAACGGCACCGACCGCTGGGCCGTCGCCCAGGCGGCCCCGTTCCGCCGGATGCACGTCAAGGGCGGCCTCAACCTCTCGCCCGCCGGCTACGGCTGGGCCAGCGGCGGCTACATCGCCGACAGCCGCATCGACGGCAGCGTCGGCAACTACTCCCAGCAGCAGTGGTACACCCGCGACAGCGCGATCGGCGGATTCACCAACGGCGTCTGGAACCAGGTGTTCTCCGGCGTCCAGGGCGCGCCCGCCCAGAGCTTCCCCAACCCGCCCTACACCACGCTGGACACCACGCCGATCTCCCGCGAGAAGCCCTTCCTCTACCTCGACGGCGCCGACTACAAGGTGTTCGTCCCGGCCAAGCGCACCGACGCCCGCGGCGTCTCCTGGGACGGCACCCCCCAGGGCGAGTCGCGCCCGCTCAGCCACTTCTACGTCGTGAAGCCGGGCGCCACCGCGGCGACCGTCAACGCGGCCCTCGCCCAGGGCCTCGACCTGCTGTTCACCCCCGGCGTCTACCACCTCGACCGGCCGATCGCCGTCACCCGGCCCGACACCGTGGTGCTCGGCCTCGGCCTGGCCACCCTGGTGCCCGACAACGGGGTGACGGCCGTCCAGGTCGGCGACGTCGACGGCGTACGGCTCGCCGGCCTGCTGGTCGACGCCGGCCCGGTCCGCTCCTCCGTCCTGGTCCAGGTCGGCCCCGACGGGGCCAAGGGCAACCACGCCGCCGACCCGACCACCCTCCAGGACGTGTTCGTCCGGGTCGGTGGCGCCGGCGCCGGTGCCACCACCACCGGCATCGTCGTCAACAGCAACGACGTGATCGTCGACCACACCTGGATCTGGCGGGCCGACCACGGCACCGGCGTCGGCTGGGACGTCAACCCCGCCGACTACGGCCTGGTCGTCCGCGGCGCCGACGTGCTCGGCACCGGGCTGTTCGTCGAACACTTCAAGAAGTACGACGTCGAGTGGTCCGGCGAACGCGGCCGCACCGTCTTCTTCCAGAACGAGAAGGCCTACGACGCCCCCGACCAGGCCTCGATCCAGAACGGATCCACCCTCGGCTACGCCGCCTACAAGGTCGACGACAACGTGACCGTCCACGAGGGCTGGGGCCTCGGCAGCTACTGCTACTTCAACGTGGACCCGACCATCCGCATGGACCACGGCTTCGAGGCGCCGACCCGTGCCGGCGTCCGGTTCCACGACCTGCTGGTCGTCTCCCTCGGCGGCAAGGGCCAGTACAACCACGTCATCGACGGCACCGGCGCCGCCACCTCCGGGACCTCCACCACGCCGTCGACCGTGGTGGCCTACCCGTAGGGCTCACACCCGCACCGTCGGCCGGGCTGCGGTCGGTCGGCCCGGACGAGGAGCCCGGTACGGCCGGGGCCGCCACCACCCGGTGGCGGCCCCGGCCCCTGTGCCGTCCCGGGCCCTCCGCGCGCCCTCCGCGCGACTGCCGCGCGCCCTCCGCGCGACCGCCGCCGCCGCGCCAGCCGTCGCGCCCGCACGGGTGAGCGGCCCGGCGTGTCGGTGCGGCCGACCGCGGACGCGCTGCGAGCCTGGTCCGCGGCCAGGTGTCGGACCGGGCCGCACACCGGCACCCCGATCCGACCCCAGGAGCCCCCTTGCGCATCCGGTCGTCCCTCCCGCGGCTGGCCGCCGCCGCCATGGCCGTGCTCCTCGGGCTCTCCGGATGCTCCAGCTCCGGCTCCGCGCCGCGCCCGGCCGGATCGCACGGAAGCTCCCCGCCCGCCGACGAGACCGCCGCCGGCGGCCCGCTGGTCGGCGACCCCGCCCTCGTCCAGGACGAGCGGTCCTGCGCCGCCCAGGAGGGCAACGCCCCCTGGTACCCGACCATCGCCGCCTTCGAGGTGCACGACTCCAACCGGACGCACCGTTACGCCTGTGCGCACTACACCGGCGCGCCGTCCGGGAACCAGGTGTACGCGTACAGTTCGCAGCAGGTCTACGCCACGCCGTACAACATCGTCGACCGCGGCCCCGACGAGCTCTACGTCTACGGCGGCGGCTACGGCGACGACCCGGGCGCCTCCGGCTCCTTCGTCTCCCGGGTCGAACCCGGCACCTACAACGAGGTCTGGCGCAGCGTCCTCATCAACACCAACGCGACCGACGAATGGAACTACCCCGGCGTCCTGAACGTCCTCGCCGACGGCAGCCTGGTGGTGATCTACGGCTACCACATCGCCCGGATCGACCCGGCGACCGGCGACGTCCTCGCCCGCACCACCCTCCCCACCGGGCAGTCGGCCCCCCGCGACACCGCCTACAACGGCTACGACGCGCTCCCCGACGGCACCATCGTCGCCAAGACCGTGAACCGCCAACCCGGCTGCACGGAGCAGGGGTTCAGCGCCTTCCTGAACTGCCCCGACCCGATGTCCGCACCGCCCTCGGTCATGGTGGCGATCGACCCGAAGAGCCTCCAGGTGGTCTCCCAGGTCACCCTGCCCGAGATGATGGGCGGGCGGGTCACCACCGCGACGCTCAACGGCACCCAGGAGATCTACCTGCCCGGCGCGACCAAGCTCTACCGCTACACCTACCAGAACGCCGCCTTCGCCCCCGACCCCACCTGGGGGCCGGTGCCCTACCTCAAGGACGGCCAGACGGCCGCCTCCGCCATGGCCGTCATCAACGACCACGTCGTCGCGATGACCAACGGCGGCAAACCGACCTCGACCCCGATGAGCGTGGTCGCCGTCTCCCAGAGCGACTCGACCAAGGTGGCGAACGTCCAGCCCTTCGCCGACAGCGGCACCAAGAACAGCTTCATCCCGTCGATGGTCTCGGTCGACCCCGAGAACAACCGGGTCTACGCGATGGACGCGGGCGCGGGCAAGCTCGCCGGACTCGACCTCACGAACGGCACGCTGTCGGTCGCCTGGACGCAGGACCAGACGACGCTCAGCTTCACCACCCTGCTCGGCCCCACGAACCAGCGCGTCCTGATCGGCACCGACATCCCCGTCAAGTTCTTCCAGGGCCTCAAGAAGTACACCACCGAACAGGTCGTGTGGCGCGACGCCGGCAGCGGCGCCGAACTCGCCCGCTCCAGCCAGCTGCCGAAGATGACCCAGGGCATCCTCGTCACCCCGGGCTACGCGGGCCTCCAGTACTTCCTCACCGCCGACGGCCACATCACCGGCCTCCAAGTCGCCCCCGCCCCCACCACCCCCTCCCCGACACCCACCACCACCCCGTCCACCGCGGCCACAAACTCACCCTCGACCCCGTCCACTCCCTGACCACGCCCCGACTCGGACGGGTGACCCGGCGTGTCGGTGGTCTAGCGGTGCCGCGGGCCGGCGGGGGCGGGTGGGTCAGGGGGTCGGGAGGGCGTCGATCTCGGCCCAGACGGACTTGCCGTCGGCGTGGGGGACGGCGCCCCAGCGGGTGGCGGCCTTCTGGACGATGAAGAGCCCGTAGCCGCCGGGCAGGCCGGGGCGGTGGGGCACGCGGGGCTCCGGCAGGGTCGTCGAGCCGTCGGCGACCTCGATGCGCAGACGGGTCTCCGAGGCGTCGAGGAGCAGGAACACGGGGCCGCCGGCGTGCAGCATGGCGTTGGCGACCAGTTCGGCCACGAGCAGGACGATGTCGTCGGCGCCCTCGGCGTCCGTCGGCCACGACCAGTCGGCGATGGCCTGGGCCGTGAACGCCCTGGCGCGGGCGACGGGTTTGGGCAGCCCGGCCAGGTGCAGTCGCCGGCGTTGTCCGCCGGGTGGCAGCGTGGGGCCGGCGTCCGGACGGTCGTCGTCCAGGGTTGCCCGGCTCGTCGTCATGTGCGGGGGCCCCTTCGGAGTCGGCGCTGTGGTCCGTGTTGCCTGCTCGGTTTCCCGGTCACTGACGGATTATGCGTGTCGTGGGCCGGTTCCGTCCCCGGGGGGGCCGGTGTCGATCGGGAGCGGGCCGGTCAGAGCGGTGCGGTGAGTGCGGTGTCGAGGGTCGGGTGGATGGAGAACACCGTGTCGGCGCAGGTCAGTTCAAGCAGCCGGAGGACCGTGGCCGAGGGGGCCGCGAGGCGGAACTCCACCTCCGCGGTGGTGGCCGCCATCCTGGACTGCAGCAGCAGGTTCAGGCCGGAGGAGTCGCAGAAGTCGACCCGTCCGAGGTCGACGACGAGCAGCGGCGGGTGGCCGCGCAGCAGGTCGTCGAGCGCCGCCCTGGCGGGCGCCAGGGTCTCGATGTCGAGGTCGCCCGCGAGGGCGCACACGGCCGCCCGGTCGTCGGTGTGCCAGGTCCGGACGTCCAGGTCGGGTTCGGACAGGGCCTTCGGCTGGTAGTGGCCGGCGACCGGCACGGTCGTGGACTCGTTCTCTGCAGGCATCGTCATCTCGGCTGGCATCGTCGTCGTGTCCCCTCCACGGGTGTGCTCCACGAGCCTACGCACGTCACCCGGGGCTCGGCCAGGCCCCGGGTGACGTGCGCAGCGTCGGGCGTGCTTCTCGCACCGCGTTCCGGCTCAGGCGGTGGTGGTGAGGTCCTCGCGCAGTTTCCTCAGCGTGCGGCTGAGGAGGCGCGAGACGTGCATCTGGGACAGTCCGAGGCGGGCGCCGATCTGGGACTGGGTGAGCTCCTCGCCGAAGCGCATGGACAGGATGAGCCGGTCGCGTTCCGGGAGGGCGGCGATGAGGGGCTTGAGGACGACCAGGTTCTCGATCGTGGCGAACCGCGTGTCCTCCAGGCCGAGGCGCTGGGCGAGCGGGCTGGCTTCCTCCTCGCCCTCGATGGCGGGGGAGTCGAGCGAGCCGGCGGTGTGGCCGTTGGCGGCGGCGAGCCCCTCGATCACCTCCTCCTCGGCCAGGTCGAGGTGTTCGGAGAGCTCGCGGACCGTCGGTGCGCGGCCGAGGCGCTGGACCAGCACGTCGCGCGCCTTGGCGAGGTCGATGCGCAGCTCCTGCATGCGGCGCGGGACGTGCACGGCCCAGGTGGTGTCGCGGAAGTGGCGGCGGATCTCGCCGAGGATGGTCGGCAGGGCGAAGGTGGTGAACTCCGCGCCGTAGTCGGGGTCGAAGCGGTCGATCGCCTTGATCAGGCCGACCGAGCCGACCTGGATCAGGTCCTCGTCGGGCTCCTGACGGTTGCCCAGGCGCCGGATCGCGAACCGGACCAGGGACAGGTTGAGCTCGATCAGGGTGCCGCGCACGTAGGAGTACTCGCGGGTGCCCTCCTCGAGCGTGGCGAGCCGGGCCAGCAGGACCCGGGTCAGTTCGCGCGCGTCGGCGGGTGCGACCTTGCGCGGGTCCTCGATCCCGGCGAGCTCCGGCGCGACGGCGAGTTCCCGGGCGCCGGATCCGGCGACGCCGGGCACGTCGACCGCGGGGGCCTCGTTCCCGGTCGGGGCTGTCACGCGGTGGAGGAGTTCGTCACTGGTCGTGGCCATGTCGGTCCTTTCCCCTCGGCGTACGGTCCGTCCCTGGGTACCCGCCGAGGCCGGAGGCATGCGTCTTCCGGGTGTGAGGATTGTGTGTGGACGATCGGGCGGGTGCATGGCGGGGCGCCCGGGCGGGTGGTGGGCGCCGGGCGGCCGCGGGCGTGACGGAGTCGCTGCGCTCCGTGCATGCCGGGCGGGGATCGGGGCACCCGGATCCGCGCGGGCCGTCGCGTCGGCGGCGGCCGCGGGGAGCGGTTTCCCGATGAGGAGGAGACGACGATGGGGCGGATCGAGGAGTCGGTCGAGGTGGCGGCGCCGCTCGACGAGGTCTACGGGCAGTGGGTCCGGTGCGAGGACTTCCCGCAGTTCATGCGGGGCGTGGTGAGCGTCGACGTGTCCGGCCCCGGAAGCAGCAGCTGGGTGGTCGGGACGGCGGGCGGGCGGCGGGAGTTCGAGGCCGTGACGACGGAGGTGGTGGAGGGCGAGCGGGTGGCCTGGGACGGCGGCGCCGGGGAGGTGCGGCACAGCGGCGTGGTGACCTTCCACCACGTGGACGACCGGACGACCCGGGTGATGCTGCAGTTGGAGATCGAGCCGCACGGGATCTGGGAGCACCTCGCGGAAGCGCTGGGCTTCGTCGACCGCCGGGTCATCGACGACCTGAACGACTTCAAGCACCACGTCGAGCGGGCGGCGGCCGGGCCGCAGGGTGACTGACGCCCGGCCGTCGGAAGTCGGGTGGCATGAAGTGCGGGATCGGGGGCAGCCGAGCCGTCACGACACACCGGGCCCGCCGAGGGCGGCCCGGTCCGCGAGGAGACGAACGGAGGCAGTCATGACCGAGCGCCGTGACATCTGGGAGTTCCGCACCGCCGCCGGGCACACCGCCGGCACCGACCTCATCGGCTTCCACGTCGAGGCCACCGACGGCTCGATCGGCAAGGTCGACAAGCTGTCCGAGGTGGTCGGTGAGCAGTACCTGGTGGTCGACACCGGCCCGTGGATCTTCGGCCGGCGGGTGCTGCTCCCGGCCGGCACGGTGACGCGCATCGAGATCGCGGAGCAGCGGGTCTACGTCGACCGGTCCAAGGACGAGATCAAGAACAGCCCGGACATCGACGAGGACGGTCCCGAGCAGGAGGCCGACAGCCGCGCACGCTTCGGGGCCTACTACGACCCCTTCTACGGCGGTCGGATCATGTGACCGAGGAGCGGTGACGCGCCGGACGCGCGGAACGACCGCATGCACAGCCCACGAGCCACACCCGCCCGGCGCGGCCCGCCGGACGCGCCGGAAATGAAGGGCCGGTCCGGGACGGTCACGGGAGTCCGTGGCCGCCCCGGACCGGCGGAACCCGGGAAAGGGGAACCCACTCCATGGAACGTCTTACGGCCCGGATCACGATGCGGTTGATGACCGGCGACGAACGCAGCCGGGACCTGGACGTCGACTGGTCCTTCCGGGCCGACGCCCCGCACACCGTGGACCTGGACTTCGGCTCCTACCAGGCGGGCTCGGTGTGGACGCTCTCCCGTGACCTGCTCATCGCCGGCCTGCGGGCGCCCGCAGGCGAGGGGGACGTGCACATCGAGCTGTTCGACGACACCCGCGTGCTGATCGCGCTCGCCGGCGCCGAGGGCATCGCCCTGCTCGCCGCCTCCGTCGACGCGGTCGACGGGTTCCTGGCCGCGACCGCCCGGGTCGTCCCGCCCGGGTCGGAGCACACCCGGATCGACTGGGACCAGGGCCTGGCGGACCTGCTGGCCGCCTGACCCGCCGCACCACCGAGAGGAACACCCGATGACCGTCGCACCCGCCCAGCCCGGCCTCCCGCCGCCGCCCCCGGAGCCCCCGGCACCGACCCGGCCGCCCGGCCCTCCGGTGGTGCCCGACCCCCCGGCGCCGCCCGGCTCGCCGGTGCCGCCGCCGGATCCGGCCCCGGGGCCCGGTGGCCCGGACACGCCGCAACCGGTCCGTCCCCGGGTGCCCGAGCCGCCCGACTGAGCCGCCCGCCCGAGCCGCCCGCCCGAGCCGCCCGAGCCGGGCGAGCCGCCCGAACCGCCGACGTGGGAACCGGAGTGAGAACCCGGAGCGGGAAGGAGAGCAGGAGAGATGTGGTGGAGTCTGCTCCGCCTCGCCGTCGTCGGCGTCGCAGCCGCCCTCGTCACCTACGGCCTCGACCGGCTGGCGCGGGTGGTGGCGCGGCGCCTGGAGGCTCCGGGGAGCGCCACCGGCGTGTTGAGTACGGTGCGCAGGTGCCGCCGGCCCGTCCTGGCGCTCACCGGGTGCCTGCTGCTCGCCGCCGCGCAGCCCTGGATCGACGCGCCGCCCGCCGCCCGCGAGGGCCTGCGGCACCTGAGCGTGATCCTCGCCATCGCCTCGGGCGGATGGCTGTGCGCCCGGCTGGTGGTGCTCCTCGTGGACGGCGCCGTCCGGCTCGCCGTGCACCGGCGCGACCCGGCCTGGGCGGGCCGTGCCCGGACGCAGGCCAGCCTGCTCGGCCGGATCGGCCAGGCGATCGTCGCCGTCGCGACCCTGGGCGCCGTCCTGATGACCTTCCCGGTGGTCCGCGTCGTCGGGACGAGTCTGCTGGCCTCGGCTGGGCTGGTCGGCGTGGCGGCGGGCGTGGCCGCGCAGAGCACGCTCGCCAACGTCTTCGCCGGGGTCCAGATGGCCTTCGGGGACCTGGCCCGGATCGGCGACGTCGTGGTGGTGGCCGGCGAGTGGGGAACGGTGGAGGAGATCACCCTGACGGCCGTGGTGATCGCGACCTGGGACCAGCGCCGGCTGGTGATGCCGATGTCCTACTTCGTCGGCCGGCCGTTCGAGAACTGGTCCCGCCGCTCCAGCCGGATCACCGGGACGGCGCTGCTGCACCTGGACCACCATGCCCCGGTTGGCCTGCTGCGGGAGGAGTTCGAGGAGTTCCTGGCCAAGAGCGAGCTGTGGGACGGCCGGGGCAGCGCCCTCCAGGTCGTCGACACCACCCCCACCACGATCGTCGTCCGGGCACTGGCCACGGCGGCCGACGCCGACGACGCGTTCGAGCTCCGCTGCCGTCTGCGCGAGCACCTCATCGGCTACCTGCGCGACCACCACCCCTACGCGCTGCCCCGCCTCCCGGTGGCGGAGGCGCCCGCGCGGCAGGCGCCCGCGCGGCGGCCACCTGCGCCCCGGCGCGGCGACACCTCGTAGCGGGGCCTACGCGCCGGTGCCCGGTCCGCTCCCGACGGGGAGCGGACCGGGCACCGGCGTGCGGACGGCGGGGGCGGACGGCGGCGTCAGGCCGCCCGCAGGAGCGGGCGCAGCGCCCCGCCGCGCAGCCGGCCGACCGCCGGTGCGGCGAGGCTGCGGGCCGCGGCGGTCACCGCGAGCGAGACGAGGGCGCCGGTGACGAGCGCGACGCCGACGTCGTGCGGGTAGTGGGCGCCGACGTAGACCCGGGAGAAGGCCATCAGCAGTGCGGCGAGCGCGGCGACGGCGGCGAGCCGGCGGTCGACCAGCACGAGCGCTGCGGCGACGGCGGCCGCGACGGTGGTGTGGTTGGACGGGAAGGCCCAGTCGTCGGGGGCGGGGCAGGCCTCCAGGAGGAAGTCGTGCGGCAGGGCGCGACACGGGCGGGGTTCGGTGAAGACGCTCTTGATGGCGTCGTTCGCGAGGTAGGCGAGGACGGCGGCGACGGGGGCGGCGAGCGCGGCGGCCATGACGCGGTCGCTCCCGCGGCGGGCGGTCCACCAGCCGGCCAGCATGAACAGCGCGAACAGGCCGATGCCGTAGCTGGTGTAGGCGGTCATCGGGCCGTTCAGCCACGCGGTGTGCCGGGCGAAGTCGGTGACCGTCGTGTAGAGGCTGCCGTCGATGCCCGCGCCGTCGAGGGCGGCGAGCTGGGCGGGAGTGGTCATGGGTGCGCTGTTCTCCGAAGGGTGCGGGCGGCTGGCGGGCCGCCGTGGCGAACGGGTCCTCTCCCCGGCCGGTCGTTCAGGTTAACGGCAGTCGGCTGGGGAGTGAACGTCTACAGCGCCGTAGACGCGCGTGGTGCGCGTGCGGTTGCGCGGACGGTCGACGGAGTGCCACCGGCGCCGGCCGGTCGACGGAGCGCGGCCGGCGCCGGACGGTGGACCCGTCCCTCCGGTCAGGCGGTGGCGCTCCCGGCGGGACCGGCGGGACCGGCGGGACCGGCGGGACCGGCCGGGGGAGCGGGCGGCGCCGGGGGCGCGGGCGGTGCGGAGGCCTTCGGCGGCGCCGGGGCGACGGGGTAGGCCGGGGCGAGGAACTCGCGGATCGCGAAGGCCAGCAGCACCACCACGGCGAACCAGAACACCACCATGGCCGTCGGGTGGTCCCAGAAGGCGAAGATCACGGCGGCGACGACCAGGATCGCGACGCCCGTCCAGCGCTTGTAGCGGCGGACGAAGCGCTCCACCGGGCCGCCCCGGAAGCCCACCGAGTCGGCGGAGGAGCGCAGCGCCGCGACGCCGTGCCCGGACACCGAGCGGACGGTCGCTGCGGCGCGGGAGGGGCCGATGAAGAACGCCCCGAGCGCGACGACGAGGGCCAGGAAGCCGACCACCCGGACCCCGGTCCGCAGGTAGGTCACCAGGGCGTCGTAGACGGCGGCCGCCGCGGACGGGGAGGCGTCGGACGGCAGGTGGTCGAGGAAGTACGAGCGGAAGACGGTCAGGGCGATGCCGAGCAGCAGCATGGCCGCGGCGATGCCCAGGGCGGTGCCGACGAGGGCGCGGCGCCGGTTGAAGGCGGTGAGCACGGCCGCGGCGGCGACCAGCGCCGTGATGACCGGCATCCAGCGGCCGAGGATCTCCAGCAGCCGGAACCCGCCCTTGATCTTGGCGAGGTCGGGGGAGGAGAAGACCACGAAGTCGGTGTGCACCTGCGGGATCTTGCTCGCGGGTGCGAAGCCGGCGTCGACCAGGGAGGTCTTGACCCGGTCGACCATCGGCCCGATGTCGATCACCACCTCGTCGTTCTTGAGCTGCACCGCGCCGCCGCCCTGGCCGGTGAGTGCCTTGACCATGGTGGCGTGCCCGGCGCGCACCGCCTCCTGCCACACGGTGGCGAAGGCGTCGCTGGTGACCACCTTCTCGGCGGCGCTGTGGACGAGGTTGGTCAGCGCGCCCTCCAGCGGCCCGGTCAGTCCGCCCAGCAGCTGGGCGAGCTTGGGCGGCACGCCCTGTTCGGCGGCGGCCTGGGAGAGGTCGTTGACGAGGGCCTTGACGTCGATCTGGTCGGTCGCGGCGGTGGTGATGCGGTTGGCGAGCGCGTTCTGCACGTCCGGGTTCTTGGCCAGCGGTGCCATCGTCGAGACGAACCGGTTGGTGTCGGTGATCTCGTCGTGCGCCCAGACGGCGATCACGGAGAGCAGGGCCAGCAGGGAGGCGACGATCGCCAGGACGACCGAACCGGTGGTGCGCAGCCGGTGGTGCTGGGGCCTGGCCCGGGCGTCGGCCTCCAGCTGGGCGACGCGGCGGTGCAGCGTCGCCAGCTCCTCGGTCTCGGCTCCGCCCGGCTGGGGCTGTGCTGGTTGCGGCCGGCCCGGCTGGGGCCGGCCCGGTGCCGGTTGCCCCGGCTGCGGCCCGCCGGGCACGGTCTCGCCCGGCTGCGGTCGGTCGGCCTGCGGCTGGTCCGGCTGGGGTTGGCCGGGCTGTGGTTGACCCGGCTGGGGCTCGCCGGCCTGCGGTCGGCCCGGCTGGGGCTCGTCGGACGGCGGCTGGTCCGGCTCGGTCGGCGGCATGGGCGGTGCTCCTCGTCCTGGACGGCCCGGGTGGTGCGGCGGCGCCGGAAGAGGAGGCGCCACTGCACCAGCCAAGGACGGTGCGCGGCGTTCGGCGAGCAGGGCTACCCCACTGGGGTGACCCCGGTGCGGGGGGCCTCACCGCTGCGCGGGGGCGCGCCGGCTCCCGCACCCGGAGGCGTCCACCGCCCGGAAGGCGCGGACGCCCGGTAGCTGGCAGCATCGGCGGCATGCGGTCCGGCGCTCTGCCCCGGTTGCCGCACCGGACGGCCGGGAGGCGCAGTGAACCGGTGGAAGACCCTGATCGTGCTCGGGATCGCCCAGTTCCTGATGGTGCTCGACGCCTCGGTGATGAACGTGTCGATCAGCCAGCTGGTCGAGGACTTCGACACCGAGGTGACCGCCATCCAGGCCGTCATCACCCTGTACACGCTGGTGATGGCGGCCTTCATGCTGACCGGCGGCAAGGTCGGCGACATGTTCGGGCGGCGGCGGGTCTTCGTGGTCGGCATGGTCGTCTACGGGATCGGCTCGGGCCTGACGGCGGTGGCGCCCACGGTGGGCGTGCTCGCGCTGGGCTGGTCCGTGATCGAGGGCCTCGGCGCGGCCCTGGTGCTGCCCGCCCTGGCCGCGCTGGTGGCCGGCTCGTACACCGGGCGCGACCGGGCCGTGGCGTACGGCGTCATCGGCGGGCTCGCCGGCGCGGGCATCGCGGTGGGCCCGCTGCTCGGCGGCTGGGTCACCACCTACCTGACGTGGCGGCTGGTGTTCGCCGGCGAGGTGGTGCTGGTGGTGGTGATCCTGCTGCTGATGGGCTGGGTGCCGCAGCCGACGAACGAGCCGGACCCGGCCGAGCGGCCACGGCTGGACGCGGGCGGCGTGGTGCTGTCCGCCGGAGGCCTGGCCCTGATGGTCCTCGCGGTGCTGCAGAGCGGCACCTGGGGCTGGGTGGAACCCCGCAATCCGCCGTTCACCGTCCTGGGGTTCGCGCCGACGCTGTTCGTCATCGGCTTCGGCGGCGTGCTGGTGTACGCCTTCGGCCGGTATGAACGACGGCGCGAGCGCCGGGGCCTCAGCCCGCTGGTCTCGCTGGACCTCTTCGGCAACCGGACGCTGCGTTCCGGCCTGGCGACGCTGTTCAACCAGAACACCGTGCTGCTGGGCCTGTTCTTCGTGATCCCGCTCTACCTCCAGGTCGTCCAGGGCCTGGACGCCTTCGAGACGGGGCTGAAGCTGCTGCCGGTGTCCGCCGCGATGCTCGTCGCCTCGATGTGCGGCACCCTGCTGCTGCGGATCGCCTCGCCGCGCACCGTCGTCCGGGCGGGGCTGCTGGTCCTGTTCGCCGCCACCCTGTGGCTGATCACCACCATCGGGCCGGAGCTGCACGGGGCCTCGTTCGCCGGGTCGATGACCCTGCTGGGCCTCGGCATGGGGATGCTCGCCTCCCAGTTGGGCAACACGGTGCAGTCCAGCGTGGAGTCGGAGGAGCGGAGCGAGGCCGGCGGCCTGCAGTACACGGCGCAGAACCTTGGGTCCTCGCTGGGGACGGCCCTGATCGGCGCGATCCTGGTCGGTGCGGTCGCGAGTTCCGTCACCACGTTGATCGCCGAGGACCCGCGGGTCTCGACGGCCGTGGCCGAGCAGGCCGGGATCAAGGTCGAGGCGGGGCTGTCCTTCGTCCCGGCCGACGACGTGGCGGCGGCGCTGGCGGAGCAGCCGGGGCTGCCGCCCGAGGAGGCGGCCGTCCTGGTCGAGCACTACCAGGACGCACAGATCCAGGGGCTCAAGGCGGCCATCCTCGGGTGCACCTGCATCACGGCGGGCGCGCTGTTGTTCACCCGTCACCTGCCGTCGGAGCGCCCGGCCGGACGGGCGCGCGCCGGTGGGCGCCGCCGTCCGGATCCGGACGGCGGCGCGACCGGCTGAACCCGTCGGCCGGGGTGCCCGTAATCCGCCGTCACCTGCGGTTCCGTGCCCGGGGCCGCCCGGGCGGTGCACCGGTGGTGTGTCCCGAAACCGTCCGTCGGGTGGGGTCGGAGGTCCCGGTCGGGGCACCGCGCAGTAGCGGTACGTTGATATGGCATGTACGCTGCGTGTCGCTGGTTGAACAGCATGCGGGCCTGGTCGCCACTCCGTGGGGGGAGTCACGTCCAGGCCCGGTCGCCGGCCAGGGTCCGGTTGGCCTCGTGGGGGAGTGCCAGCCGGGCCCATCGGTGGGCTGACGGCGTTATGCCCATCCGGGCGCTGTTTCAGTCATGACAATCCATCATCTTCTTGATGGCGGGCCCTTCTTCGGGCTCCCTCCGGCCGTCCGGCGGCGCCCGCGGAGCGCCCTCCCGGGTGGCCGCGGCCGGTGAACGGCCAGGTGGCAGGCGGTCGTTCGGGTCCGGACGGGCCGGCTCAGCAGCCGGGTTCGGCGCGAGTGCGCCAGTAGGCGGCTTCGAGCGGTTCGTCCTCGGCGTCGGCCAGCTCGGCCAGGAGCAGCAGGACGGCCGGCGGGAGCGCGTCGTCCGGTGGGAGGCCGCCACCGGGCAGGGCGGGGCGTCCGCGGGCCGGCACCGGCGTCGGCTTCGCGATTGCGGCGAGGGGGGCGCCCCCGGGGGCCGCTCCGGAGCCGACGGCCGGCGCAGGCTCCGCGGGCACCGCGGCAGGCTCCGGGGCGGCCGCGGCGAGCACCTCCAGGGCGCGGGCGTCCTCGCCCCGGCGCTGCAGCTGCACCGCGTAGTCCGCGCGGGCGCGCCCGGCGGCGTCGGGGTCGCCGCAGCGGATCGCGGCCTCGAACCAGCCGGCGGCGTCCTCCTCCCGGCCGGGCACGCTGTCGACGACCCGGGCGAGCAGCAGCAGTGCCTCCGGGAGGTGCGGGCTGTCCAGGGACCCGGCGACCGGGAGCAGCACCTCCTCGGCGCGGGCGAACTCGCGCAGGCGGAACAGCGTGCTGCCCAGGTACCGGCGGACCAGGTCGTGGAGCGGCGGATCGGCGGTCTCCAGGGCCTCGGTCAGGACGTCCCGGGCGCGGACGGTGTCGTTCAGCGCGCGGAACGCGATGCCGAGCAGGGCCGTGGCGCGGGGGGTGTCCGGGCCCGGCGGCAGGGCCCGCGCCGCCTCCAGCAGCAGGACGGCGGACTCCGTCTCGCCGACCTCCAGCAGCAGCTCCCCGGCCGCGACGTGGGCGGAGACCGGGTCACCCGTGCCGCCCGCACCGCCCGCACCGTCAGGGCCGTCGGCTCCGTCCGGGCCGTCCGGGCCTTCCGGGTCGACCAGGAGGTCCGCCGCCGCGGGCCCGTCGCCGCGTGCCAGCAGCAGCGCGGCGAGTCGGGCCCGCGCGAACCCGGTGACGTCGGAGGGCTCGTCCTCGACCACCGCGCGCAGCAACTCCTCGGCACCGGCGTCGTCCCCGGCCCCGATCCGCCGGATCGACAGGTGGAAGCGGGCGAGCTGCAGGGCCGGGCCGACGGCGGTGTCGACGGCGCGCTGCAGGTGGGCGACGCCCTCCGCGGTGCGGCCGGGGGTGAGCACCAGGAGCACGCCGAGCAGCGCCGTGCCGATGCCGGCGGCCACCGGGTGGCCGGAGGCGACCAGTTCGAGCAGCAGCGGCTCCGCCTCCTCGGGGCGGTCGAGGTCCACCAGCAGGACGGCGAGGTCGATGCGGGCGACGAGGGACCACTCCGGGTGGTCCGTCGCGACGGCCCGCCGGTAGGCGTCGACGGCCTCCTCCCAGCGCTCCTGGGCGGCCAGGAGGTCGCCGAGCAGGTCGGCGGCCTGCGGGCCGAGGTGGGGGTGGGGGCAGCGGGCCGTCTCGGCGAGCAGGGCGAGGGCCTCCGCAACGTCCGCGTCGGTGACCAGGCCCTCCGGTACGGCGGACGACCCTGCGCCGTCCGGGAGTTCGAGGCCACCAGAAAGGGCCGAGCCGTCCGCCTCGCCCTTCTCGGCCCCGCCGTCGCTCCCGTCGACGGCCGGGGGCCCGGCGTCGCCGATCCCGGAGACGAGCAGCAGCGCCAGGTCCACCCGGGCCTGCCAGGACCACGCGTGGTGACCGGAGGCGATCGCGGTCCGGTAGGCCCGGGCGGCCGGCGACCGACGGCCCTCCTGCGCGTGGACGTCCCCGAGCAGGTCGGCCGCGTGCGGCGCGTGGTCGCGGTGGCCGGTGGCGACCACGTCGGCCAGCAGCTCGCAGGCGGTCTCGTCGTCCCCGTCCCGGGTGTACAGCAGGCAGGCCAGCCCGGCCCGGCCCATCAGGCTCCAGTCCCGGTGGCCGCTGGCGACGGCCCGGCGCAGCCAGCGCGCGGCGTCGTCGGGGTCGTCCGCCAGCCGGCAGTGGCCGAGGACGGCCATCGCCTCCGGGCCCCGGTCGGGGTGGCCGGAGCCGGCCACCTGCCGCAGGTGCGCGAGGCCCTCCTCGGTCTCGCCCAGCAGGACGCGGGCGATGCCGAGGCAGACCCGGGCCCCGGGCTCCAGCCACGGGCCGCCGTTCGCCACGGCGACCTCCAGCAGCTCCGCCGCACCCCGGTGGTCGCCGCGCACGATCAGCAGTTCGCCCAGGGCGGCCCGGGCGATCGGCCGGGCCTCCGGGTTGCCGTCCGCGAGCACCGAGCGCAGCAGCTCCTCGGCGCGGTCCAGCTCCCCGCGCAGGACCAGCATGCCGCCGAGGCCGGCCCGCGCCATGCCGCTGATCGACGAGCCGACGGAGGACCCGACGGCCCGTGACAGGCTCCACGGCTGGTCGGCGGGCGGCTCACCGGCGGGGGTGCCGCGCAGCGCCGGGGTCCGCTTCCCGTACTCGGGCGTGCCGACGCCCGGCGCGTCGGTCAGCACGGCCGCGCTGCCCTGGCCGACCAGCGCCTGCCCGAGCCGGGCCGTGGCCTGCGGCGGGATCTCCTCGACGCCGTGGGCGAGCACGGCCGTCAGCATCCGCTCGGCCTGCTCGACCTCCCCCGACTGCCAGAGCGCGCCGGCGAGTCCGATCTGGGCGAGCAGCGAGACGTCCGGGTCCTGGGCGGTCACGGCCCGTTCCAGCAGCGCCCGGGCCGCCTCGTGCTCGCCGCGGGCCGAGAGGAGGGTGGCCAGTTCGCCCTGGGCCAGCTCGGAGATGCTGGGCAGCCCCGAGTCCGCGGCGTGCCACAGCACCGTCTCGGCCTCGGTGAACTCCCGACGGTAGATCAGGGTGGTGCCGAGCAGCAGGGCCGCGGCGCCGGTGAGCTCCTCGTCCTGGTCCTCCCGGACGACCCGGCGCAGCTGCGCCTCGGTGACGTCCGGGCGGTTGCGGACGGCGGCCACCATGCCGAGGGTGAGCAGGTCCTCGGGGGCGGTGAGCAGCCGGGCGGCGGTCTCCCAGGCCGGATCGGCGACGGCGGCGTCGCCGGGCGCGGCGTCGGCGTACTCGGCGAGGTACGGGAAGACCTGGTAGCCGCCCTGACCGCCGTCCAGCCGGGCCCGCACGAGCAGCGCGATGCCCGCCTGGGCGCGGTCGCGGGACCACGCGAGCGCGTTGCGGAACCGCTCCTCGCCCGGGTCCAGGTCGAGCGCGGGGAAGTGCGGCAGGTACCGGTCGAAGAGTTCGCGCAGGGCGGGCTCGTCGAGTGGGACGGGTGCGCCGATGCGCGCCCAGTCGGTGGCGGCGCGGACCAGCAGCCAGCCCTCCGGGCAGCTGTCCAGGCCCGCCTCGAAGCGGGCCTCCAGCGCGGGTGCGGCGACCAGCATCTCGCCGATGCCGCGCAGCGAGAAGTCCTCCTGCGGGTAGAGCTCGGAGGCCTTGCGCCGTTCCTCCTCGGACAGTTCGTGCGGCAGGTGGACCACCCTGGCCCGGCGCAGCACATCGCGGGTCGCCCGCCCGACCTCGTTGTCCAGGCCGGTCAGTTCCTCGCGGTGGCGGTGGGTGAGGGTGCCGACGACCAGGCAGGGCGGGTCGTGGCGGAGCAGCAGCTCCAGCCCGTGGGCGTCGAGCGCCCCGGAGAGCAGGTAGTGGTGCAGGTCGTCGAGCCAGACGACGACCCGGCCGGCGGACTGCGGCAGGGCGCCCCGGGCTAGCGCCTCCAGGTCCCGCCGGCCGCGCCTGGGCACGACGATCCGGGCCTCGCCGTGGGCGCGGGCGAGCCGCTCGTGCAGGGTGCGGGACTTGCCCGCCTTGGACCGTCCGAGGACGAGCACGAAGCCGCCGGCGGCGAGGGCCGCGTCCAGTTCCCGGTCCGCGGTGGGGCGCTGCACGTAGGGCTCGTAGCCGTTGGCGGTGTAGACGGACTCGCTGACGCCGAGGTCGTGCCGGTCGACCTGGTCGAGCCGGGGCAGTTCGCCGCTGGGTGCGAGCGGGACGGCGAGCAGCCGGGCGAGGCGTTGGCGCCGCTCCTGCGCGGAGACGTCCCGGACGAGCGGGCCCAGCGGGGGCCAGAGCCGGACGACCGGGTCCAGGGAGAGCGCGAAGCCCACCCGGCGGTCGGCCCGGCCGGGCTTCTGCCGCCGGCCGATCACGCCGATCACGCCCTGCAGGGTGTGGTTCCACAACGGCGCGCCGGAGAAGCCGGGTTCGGTGGCCCAGCCGGTCTGCGCGGTCGACTCCAGCTGCAGCCAGTCGCCCTCGGCGTAGCCGACGATCTCGCCGCGGATCGGCACCCCGCCGACCTTGTGTTCGGCGGGGAACCCGTACGAGCGGAAGGTGTGGCCGAAGACGTCGGCGTCGGTGCGGCGCAGTGGCGCGGGCTCGGCACCGGGCGGGGCGGGGGAGTCGAGCCGCAGCACCGCGATGTCGCCGGTCCACTCCCGGGGCGGGTGCCAGCCGTCGGGGATCACCCGGGCCGGGATCGGCTCGTGCGGCGGCAGGAACGGGAAGCGGACGAGCACCGGTGCGGTCGGGGCGGCCGCGGGGGTGCCCGGGTCGACGACGTGCGCGCAGGTGAGCAGCAGGCGGTCGGTGATCAGGGTGCCGCCGCCCTCCGGGAGGTTCCGCCCGTGCGGCTGGATGCTGACCACCCAGGGCGCGCGGGCCGGGTTGAGCGCCATGTCGCGACCCCGCCCGCCCCCGGCTCCCGCCCCTCAGCTCCCGTCGGCGGCCGGCGCGGAGCGCCAGCTCATGGTGACGTCGAAGTGGCCCTCGGCGGCGGTCTTGGCGATGACGACGCCGGCCTCGGCGTTCAGCTTGATGCCGAAGGAGACCTCGATCTGCTCGGGCCTGAGGTGCTTGAGCGCGGCCAGGACGGACTCGATGGTGGGCCGGCAGGCGGTGAGCGCGTCGTCGAGCTGGTGCGCGGCCTCGGCGATGCCCTCCGCGGACCGCGAGACCAGCTCGATGCCGGGCGAGTCGTCCTCGACCTCGACGATCAGGGAGGAGTCGTCCGGACCCTGGAAGCGAAGCAACTCCGGCATGGTGAACCCCGGTTGACGATACGGTGTGTCGGCTCGACGACCGCAGGATAGCGCCGGGCGGGGAGCGGCGGCGGCTGTTCGCAGAGCTCGCCGCCCCGGCTTCCGGGGCGCAGGCGGCGGCGGGGGCGGCGCGGGCGCGCGGCGGCCCGACCGGGGCGCCCCGGGCTCGATCGCCGCTACCATCGGGCCCGGCGGGGCCCGGGTGCGGGCCGGTGGAGGGCGTGACTTCGGGGGTGGGCGTGGTGTCGGGGGTGGCAGTGGAACGGGCCAGGCGGGACATCGCGGCGGCCCTGGAGGCGGCCGGGGACGACACGGGCACGGCCTCGCTGCACGCCCTCGGGGCGGCGCTGACCTGGGTCTGCGCCGAGCTGGGCGGGATCGAGCCCGGCCCCGGCGGGGTGTCCGCGCTCGAGGCGGTGTACGCGCTCGACGACGCGCTGACCGCCGGGGCCGGGCTGGGGGAGGCCGTCGCCGGGCTGTTCGACGCGGCCCTCGCCGGGGCGGCCGTCCGCCGGGACGTCGGCGAGCTGGCCGACCGGCTGGCCGAGGCCGGACGCGCGGTGCGCGCCGAGCGGACGGCCCTCGACGAGCTGGCCGGGCGCGAGGAGGAGCTGCGCCGCAGGCTCGCCGAACTGGCCGGACTCCGGCGCCAGGTCGACGAGTTGCGGCGGCTGGAGCGGATCGTCTCGGCGCTGGACGCGCTGGCGTGCCAGCAGGAGGCGATCACCGCCCGGCTGCTGGTGCTGCGCGGCAAGGACACCGGTGTCGAGGACGCCCTGCGCACCAGCGCCGACCGGCTGGTCCGGCTGACCGAGGAACAGTTGGCCGCGCTCGCCCCGCAGACCCGCGAGGGGCTGGCCCGCGCGAGCGCGGTGGACGAGCAACTGGCCCTCGAACAGCGGAGGTTCGACGAGGGCGAGGATCGCCTGGCCGGGTTGCGGGACCGCCTGGACGCGCTGCGCGCCCAGCGGGTCGAACAGTTGGCGGCACTGCGGCTGCACGCCCGCGCCGACGTGGAGCTGGCGCGGGCGCTCGCCCCGGACGGGTCCGACCCAGCCGGGGCGGGCGCCGGGGAGGCCGGGCCGGGAGCCGGGGAGGCCCGGACGGCGCTGGCCGAGGCCGAGGCGCTGGTGGCCTCGCTGGACGCCAGGCTCGACCGGGTGGACGGGATCCTCGCCGGCCTCCTGGATCAGCGCGACCGGCAGGACGGGCGGGAGCGCGCCGCCCTGCCCTGGACCGACGCCTGATCACCCGCGGCGGGGTCAGCGGGCCGGCGGCACGTCCTCGCCGAGGAAGGTGATCGGCTCCCCGACGGCGCCGTCCCAGCCGTCCGGGCCCAGCCGGCGTGCCAGCCGGGTCTCCATCTCCCGGAGCAGCCCGGCTACCGCCCGGGCGTTGCCGAAGTCCCGCGGGCTGGCGGCGCGCCGGGCGTCGAACCACGCGGCGGCGCGCTGCGCGGCCCCGTCCGACAGGAGGTAGCGCTCCGTCGCGGCCTGCCGGCGCAGGATCTCCACCAGGTCGGCGGTCGGGTAGTGGTCGAAGTGCAGGGTCTGGCCGAAGCGGGAGCGCAGCCCGCTGTTGGCGTCCAGGAAGCGCCGCATCTCCAGCGGGTAGCCGGCCGCGATCACCACCAGCCGCCCCGGGTTCTCCATCATCTCGCGCAGCAGGGTGTCGACCGCCTCCTGGCCGAAGTCGTCCTGGTCCGTCCCGGAGGCGAGGCTGTAGGCCTCGTCGATGAACAGCACCTTGTCCAGGGCGGAGCGCACCACCTCCCTGGTCCGCACCGCGGTGTGGCCCTGGTAGCGCCCCACCAGGTCGGCCCTGGTCACCTCGACCACCTCGTCGGTGTGCAGCAGCCCCAGGGTGTGGCAGATCCGGCCGACCAGGCGGGCCACCGTCGTCTTGCCGGTGCCGGGCGGGCCCAGGAAGAGCAGGTGCGGGGCGGTGGTGTCGGGCAGGCCGCGGGCCTGGCGCATCGCCAGCCGTTCGGTGAGCCCGGTCAGGAACTCGCGCACGTCGCGCAGGCCGACCAGGTGGTCCAGTTCGGCCAGCAGTTCCCCGGTGGTGGGGACGGGCCGGGGGAGGTGCGCCCGGTAGCGTTCGGGCAGGTCGGCCGGCAGCAGCGGCAGGTGCACCTGCCGCTGGACCCGGCCGGCCCAGGTGTCGAACAGGTCGTCGGCGAGCAGGCGCATCGTGCCGGCGTTGCCGAACCCCTCGCCGGCGACCCGGCGCAGGCCGGTGACGACCTGGGACAGCAACTCCCCGGTCTCCGGGGCCGGGTGGATCCGGCGGTCGGCCAGCATGCCGAGCAGGATGGTGTGCAGGGTCGCCGGGTCGTAGTCGGGGAAGTCGATCCACGCCCGGATCCGGCGGTCGAGGCCCGGGTCCGACGCGATGAACTCGCGCATCCGTTCCGGGTACCCGGCCAGCACCACGACCAGTCGGCCGCGGTCGTTCTCCATCCTGGCCAGCAGCGCGGTGACCGCCTCCCGGCCGAAGCCCTCGCGCTGGTCGTGGAGCGCGTAGGCCTCGTCGAGGAACAGCACGCCGTCGAGCGCCCGGTCCACCAGGGCGTTGGTGCGTTCGGCGGTCTGGCCGACGAACCCGGCCACCAGGGCGGACGCGTCCGCCTCGACCAGGTGGCCGCGGCGCAGCAGGCCGAGGTCGCGGTAGATCTCGCCGACCAGCCGCGCCACCGTCGTCTTGCCGGTGCCCGGGTTGCCGCTGAAGACCAGGTGCTGGGTGGCCGCGTCGCGGCGCGCCGGGAGCGCCCGTTCGGCTTCGATGCGGTTGGCCAGCAGGCGCAGGTGCCGCTTGACCGGCGCCAGGCCGGGCATGGCGTCGAGCCGGGTCCAGGGGCTCTCGCCGTCCGTCGTCACCGCGGTCACCAGGCCGCGGTCGAGGGCGGCCCGGCGCTCCAGCGGGGTGCCGTCGGCGGCCAGCCGGCGCAGGTCCTCGCGCCAGGCGGAGGCCCGCCGGGGGCGGTCGGCGAAGGAGCGCAGCAGCGGTGCCAGCTCCCGCCAGTCGCCGATCCGCAGCCGGTCCCGCAGGCGCAGGTGCTGGACGAGGCGGCCGAGTTCGGCCTCGTCCGGGTAGCCGATCCGGAAGGCGCCGCCGCGGCCGGGGTGGTCGAGCTCGGCCCGCAGGAAGGCGGCGAGCGCGGGGTAGACCCGGCGGTCGGCGACGGTCCGTTCGACCCCCTCGAGCGTCGACGCGCGGAAGACGAAGATCCACCGGTTGTGGCCGAGCCGGTCCTGGGCCCGGTCGGCCAGCGCCGCGGCCAGCTGCCGCGAGGCCTGGTTGTGCAGCAGGATCTCCTCGGCCTGGGTGTAGACGACGGCGGTGCGGGGCTCGGGCCGGCGCAGCAGGCCCAGGTGCGTCATCACGGCGAACGGATCGGCGACGGCGCTCGACGGCCGGGCCGGCGCGGCGGTCGCGGCGTCCGCCGAGCCGGGGCCGGTACCGGGTTCGGTGGGCAGCCGGACGGTCCCGAGCGGGCCGCGGAGCCGGCGCATCCGGCCGGTGGCGGGGGCGGCGCCGGTCCCACCCGCGGTGCTCCCGCCCTTCCCGGTTGCCGGCCCGTTCTCGGCGGCGCCGCCCCGCCCGTCCGGTTCCGCCCGTTCCCAGCCCGGCCGGCTCAGCCGACGCGACTCCGGATCGCGGAAGTACAGCGGGCGGCTGAGCGAGGAGAAGACGATCCGCCGGTATCCCTCGGACCGGAGCAGCCCCCACAGGGTCTCCTCCAGGGCGCGCACCCCGTAGTCCGGGTCGACGAACACGTCGTCGACGCCGGGCCCGTAGAGCACGGTGAACGGCTCGTCGGTGCTCAGCCGCAGGTCCCGGAAGCGCTCGCCGCGCGGGATTGCGGTCACGCGCCCGGTCCGGGCTGCCGGCGGCCGGGCTCCCGCTGCGCCGTCAGGTCGTAGCGGGGGTCGTCGGTCCTGAGGTCGGGGGCGCCGGGCTGGGGCAGCGGCAGCGGCGCGGGGGCGTGCGCCTGGTGCCCGTTCTCGGCGAGCAGCCGGTGCACCGCGTCGGCCCGGGCGCGCTGGTCGGCCTCCGACTCGGTGTCGCGGTCGGACGAGATCACCCGGATCACGTTGCGCCCGGACGCGGGGTCGGCGGTCTCGATGTCGAGGACGATCTCGTTGCCGTTCTCGTGCCGGAGCCGGGTGATGTGGGCCCCGCGGGCGTCGGCGTCGACGAAGGCGTCGTCCACGTAGCTGTAGAAGGCCGTCTCGGCCAGCGCCTGGATCACCTCGTCGGCGAGGTTGACCCGGATCTGGGAGGCGAGCTGGCTCAGGCGCGCCCGCCGGACGGTGTCGGCCAGCTGCATCTCCAGGGCCGGTGCCTCCTCCCGGCAGATCCGTTCGGCCTCCTCGGCGGCGGTCTCCTCGGCGCGGGCCCGCTCCAGCAGCGCGTCGAGCCGTTCGCGCAGCTCCGCCAGCCCGCCGGCGGACCAGTAGTCGACGTCCAGCGCCACGTCCGGGATCTCCTGCTGGTCCGGGCCGAGGACGGGCAGCTGCGCGCTGCGCCGGACCTGCTGCTCGACCAGCAGCACCGCCTGGACGGCCTCGGCCTGCCAGGACCGGCGGTGCAGGTCGGCCTGCTCGACCCGGACCCGCAGTTCGCTGAGCCCGAGGTAGTTCTCCTGGGCCACGGCCAGGGCGGCGTCGTAGCGGCCGAGGTCGTGGTTGCCGCGGGCCTGGTCGAGGCGGGCCCGGAGCGAGGCCAGCTCGCCGGGGGCGTGGCGCTCGTGCGGAAGGGTGTCCGCGACGAGCGCCGCGATCGCCTCGGCGTCGGTCAGCCAGCCCGCCGACAGCTCCCGGGCGTGCTCCCGGTCCTGCGTCATCACCTCGACCCGGGAGGCGAGTCCGGCGATCTCGGCGCGGCGCTCGCGGCGTTCCCCGTCGAGCTCGGCGGCGAACGCGAGGCGCTGCCGTTCGAGCTGCTCGTGGGCCTCGGCCCGCAGCCGGCCGGCCGCCTCGGTGATCCGCTGCTGCGTCCGGGCGGCCTGTTCGCGCAGCCGCCGGTTGGTGTCCTCCTCCAGCGCGCGGTTGCGGGCGCTGAGCGTGCGGACGGCCTGCTCGCTCTGGTCCTGCCGCCGCCGCACCGCGTCGAACCCGCCCGCGAGGTCGGCCCGGGTCTGGTCGCGCACGCCCTGCAGCAGCTTGGGGAGGTCCCGGCGGACCACCTTCAGCTCGTCCGCGCTGCGCAGCAGCCGGTACCACTGGGACTCGTCCACCTGGATCTGCTTCCTACCGCTCACGTCCCTCTCCCGTCCCTCTCCTGCCGTTCCCGTCGTGCCGTGCGTCGTGCCCGTTCCCGTCGTGCCCGTCGTGCCCGTCGTGCGGGCCGTCCGCCGTCCGCAGCCGCCGGCGCACCACCGCGACCGCCGTGTCGAAGGCCGTCAGCAGGCCCTCCGGCGGGACGCCGACCAGCAGCGCCGTCGGCCCCTCGACGGCGATCTCGGCGCTGCGCGGGCCGTTCTCGTAGTCGTAGGGCTCCTCCTCAGGCCGGCCGCGCAGCCGGTGGACGCGCTGGTTGGCGCTGCCGCGCAGGCCGCGGCCCTCGTTGCGCCCGGCCACGTACAGCCCGTCCACCAGGACGTCCAGCCGGTCGAGCAGCCGGCGCACCCCCGGGTTCGGCGGGGCGTCGCGCAGCCGTTCCAGGCGGTACCCGGTGAAGCAGAGCACCGAGACGTCGCGCCGCTCGCGCGCCCGGTCGACGGTCTCGGCGAGGGCGGCGGCCTGCGCCATCGGCTCACCGCCGGAGAGCGTCAGTCCGGTCACCCGGTCGTCCGCCAGCAGCTCGGCGGCCAGGTCCCCGGGGGCGACGCGACGGGCCGGCCGGTCCGGGATCCACTCGGGGGACATGCAGCCGGTGCAGCGGAAGGGGCAGCCCTGCACCCACACCACCGAGCGCAGCCCCGGGCCGAGCGCCCGGGTGCCGACCCGGGTGGCGGCGACGTTCACCCGCGCAGCGGTGCCGCTCACGGCCGCCACCCGGCCGGCTCGGTGACGGCCGTCGGGCCCTGCGACCCGTTGCGCCGGTAGAGGAAGGCCGTCCCGGCGACCACCACCCGGCCGTCGGGGGCACAGGTGACGGTGCCGGCGCGGGCCGGGTCGCCGTCCGGGGTGTAGCGGATCCTGAGGTCGATCCGGGAGCCGAGCCCGGTGCGCCGCCGCCGGCCGCGCACCAGCCCGGACCCGCCCACCGCCGGGCGCAGCCGCACCCGGCGGCCGGAGAGCGCGATGCGCTCCGGGATCCGCCCGCCGAAGGCCGGTTCGACGAGCAGGACGCCGTCGAGCGGGGGCCGGTGCACCCGCCGCCACGCGAGGCCGAGCAGCAGCAGGACCAGCAGGGGCACGCCGACCGTCAGCGGCAGCGCCGCGGCCGAGCCGACCTGCGCGGAGACCCGCACCGGGAGGTCCGGGTGCAGCAGGGCGGCGGGCACCTTGAGCGGGAGGTCCGGGGCGAGGGCGGGCTGCCAGGGCGAGCCGACCGCCCCGGTCAGGTGCAGGACGGCGTCGGCGTGCGCGACGTGCCGCGGCGTCAGCGGGCCGTCGTCGAAGCCGCCGCCGATCCGCACCGGCACGGTGGTGCCGGCGCCGGGTTCCAGGGCGAGCGACGTCGGCAGGCCGGACACCCGGAAGCGCCCGCCGGACACGGTGGCGCCCAGGCCCTCGACGGTGAGCGGGAGGTGGCCGGTGCGCGAGGTGAAGGTGATCGCGCCGGCCACCTCGCCGTGCGTGAGGTCGAGGGTGTCGGGCCCGGTCCAGGCGGCGTCGACGCCCTGGCCCAGGTCGGCGGCCAGGATCGCGCGGGCCTGGCGCAGCCGGGTGTCGTCGCCCGCCCGCTGCAGGTAGGCGCCGAGGTCCTGGATGCTGCCGGGGACGAGCTCACGGGTGTCCGTGACGACCTGCCGCAGCAGCCCGGCGCCGGTGGCCCCGGTGGCCAGCGGGAGGGCGTAGCCGACCAGGTCGGTGCGGCCGGCGAGCTTGGCGGCGCGCTCGTGCAGGGCGGCCGTCCAGGCGGTGGTGCCGGCGGTCGGGTAGCGGGTGCCGGTCGGCGGGGCGTTCTCGCCGTCCGTCATCAGCACCACGGAGGCGACCGGCAGGGCGTCGCCGCGTTCGAGCTCGGCGAGGGCGGCGTCGAGCGCCGCCCCGATGTCGGTGTCGCCCTTCGCCGGCGGGGCGGCGGGCAACCGGGCCAGGATGGCCGCCGGGTCGTCGGCGGCGCCGATGTAGCGGGGCACCACGGTGCTGTCGAAGGTGTAGAGGGCGACGTGGTCGGCGGACGTCAGTCCGGACAGGAAGGTGCGCAGCGTCTGCCGGACGGTCTCGTAGCGGCCCTGCTGGGCCATCGACGGGGAGGTGTCGACGAGGACGATGTGGTCGGCCGGCTGGTGCTGCAGGCCGAGTGACCGGTAGATCTCGCCGCGCGTCGGGTTGCCGCCCGCGGCGTCGGCCCGCGCGCCGAGCGCCGGCAGCAGGGCCAGCAGGAGGGCGGCCAGCAGGGCCAGGGGTGCGGATCGCTTCACCGGGACTCTCCCTCGACGACGCCCGGCAGGTCGCCGAGCGGGTGTTCGTGCGGTTCGCCGTGGCCGCCCACCGGGCGCAGCACGAGCCGGGTCCGGCCGCCCGCGGCCATCGCGATGCCGACGTGGAACCGCTCGCCCTCCGCGCTCGCCGGCAGCGTCACGGCGCCGACCCGGACGGCCCGGCCGCCCGCGGCGTCGCGGACCCGGACCTCGGCCTCCCGGGCGTGCGCGCCCGCGCCCCCGACGGCCAGCCGGCGGCCGTCCCGCTCGGCGAAGACCGTCGCGCCGCCGGGGACGAGGCGGCCCGGGCCGCAGAGCACCACCTCGGTCGCGGCGAGCCGGCCGTGGCGGACCAGCCGGGCCCCCAGCAGCACCTCGTACGGGTAGCGGTCGGCGGGGTCGACGCGGCCGGCGGCCACCAGGGCGGCGCCCAGCACCGCGGCCAGGGCCGGGTCCGTCCCGGAGGGCAGCGCGGCCTCCCGGCCGGCCCCGGCGGCCGCGCGGCGGATCGCCGGGATCCGGGCCGGGCCGCCCACCGCGACCACCGGCAGGTCGTCCAGCCCGGACTCGGCCGCCGCGCGGCCGACCTGCTCGCGCAGGACGGCCAGGGCCCGCCGGGCCGCCCCGGCCGGGACCTCCCGGGTGCCGATCCACAGGACGGGCGTGTCGTCGTAGCGCGCCGGCTGCCGCTCGGCCCGGGCGACGGTGCGGTCCCAGCGGGCGGCGGCGCCGGGCACGGACCGGGCCACCCGCAGGGCCTCCAGCCCGGCGCCGCCGTCGGAGGCGCCGCCGGGCCCGCCGTCCGGGGCGGCGGCGTCCAGCAGGGCGGCGTCGAAGGCCGAGCCCAGCCCGCCGTCCGGGGTGTGCCGGACGAAGCGCCGCACCCCCACGCTGCGCGGGGCGACGACGCACACGCTGACCTCGACGGCCGCGGTGCCGAGCACGCAGACCGCCCAGGTGCCGTCCAGCGCTGGCCCGTGGTGGCGCAGCAGCGCCAGGACGGCCGTGGCGGGCCGCAGTTCGCGGACCGGCGCGGTGGCACCGAAGGCCGCGGTGACCTGGCGCAGGTGGCCGGGCGGCATCGCCTCGGCCGCCACCAGGACGACCTGTGCGGGCGGGCCGTGCCGCTCCCGGAAGGCCGCGCAGGCGGCGGCCAGGACCTGCGCCGGGTCCTGTCCGACCGGCACGGGCAGGCCCTCGCCGGGCACCGTACCGGGCAGGTCGGCGAGCGCGGGCAGCCCGTCCGGCCCCGGGTGGGCCAGCCGGACGAACCGCGTGCCGACGTCGATGGCGAGGGTCATCCGGCGCACCCCGGGGGAGAGCGGCGGGGCCGGCGGCGCGTCGGGGCGGGGCTGCGGGTCATCTGCGGAACCTCCAGGGCAGGAGGCCGCGGCGGTCGGTGGGCGGCCGCGAGGGCTGGGGCGGTGGGCCGGCGGGCGGGTCCTTCGGCCGGTAGCCGTCGTAGGCCAGCACCTCCTGCGCGTACTCCAGGCGCCGCAGCTCCTGGTGGCCGTGGTCGAGGAGGCCGACGCGCAGCCGCGCGGCCGCCGTGGTGTGCAGCATGCCCTGGTACAGCTGCTCGGCCAGGGGCTGCGCCTGGCGCCACAGTTCGGCGGCGAGGCGGTCCACCTGCCGGGCGCTCCAGCCGCCCAGGGCGGGCACCACCTCGGCGGTGAGGTCGACGGGGAACCTGCCGTGGTGGGCCTCGACCAGGGCGGCGGCGAGGACGTCCGGGTCGGCCGGGCCGCGGGCGGCGTGGCGGATCCTCGTCAGGAGGACGATCCAGCGGCTGCCGGGCCGCTGTTCGAGCGCGGTGACCACCGCGGGCGGCAGGTCCAGGTCGAACCAGGCCGCGTCGCCGGTGAGGAGCCGCTTGTCCAGGGCCTTCACCACGGCCTCCTCGCCCCGCGCCTGGCGCTCCACCAGCCGCCGCAGCACGGGGGAGCGGGCCGGGTCGGGCCAGTTGCCGAGCACCTGTTCCACCACCCGCTGCCACAGCAGGTCGGAGGCGGCGTTGGACAGCCGGTCCGCCAGCCGTCCGGCGTAGCGGCCGGCCCAGCCGGCGTCGCGGCCGTGGGCGCCGGTGCGGGGGGCGGGCTGCACGGGCTCCCGCGCGAGCAGCCGTTCCAGCCCGCCGAGCGGGACCTCGTGGTCGGAGGCGGCGAGCCGCAGCAGGTCCAGGTCCGCCGCGCAGACGGCGCGCGAGGACCCGGCGTCCTCCTCCAGGCTCTCGGCGTACCGGGCCAGCAGGGTGGCGAGCTCCTGGCCGCGGGGGCCGAGCGCCACCTCCCAGTACGGGCCCCACAGGTGCAGCAGCGTCAGCGGGCGGTGGTGCCGCACGGCCAGTTCGAGGATCGCCGGCCAGAGCGTGGCGGGCAGCCCCCGGGCGAAGTCCGCGGCGTCGTTGGGGCCCATCAGGCCCTGCTCGTCGAGGATGCCGCACAGGTAGGCGGTGAAGCGCAGCCAGCCGGTCGTGGTCCGCAGCCGTTCGCCTTCGGCGGCGTGCAGCAGGTGGACGAGGACGTCCGGGTCGGGGCCGCCGTGGCCGATCGTCGTGTGCGCCCAGGCCCGCCCGAGTTCCGGGTACCGGACGAGGACGTGGGCGGCGGGTTCGGCCTCGGCGCGGTAGGCCTTCTGGGCCCGTTGGACGACGGTGGCGATCCAGGCCGAGTGCGACACGGCGGCGGGCGCGGGCCCGCTCGGGTCGATCACGGTGGTGAACATGGACGCGAACTCGGCCGAGCCGGGCCCGTACAGCTCGCGGAGCAGGTCGAGCCAGGCGAAGCACCGCTCGAACCCGTGGGCGGCGTCGGCGAGCACCGCCCGGGCCAGCCACCCGGGGAGCTCCGGCGCCCGGTGCGCGTGCAGCAGGTCGACGGCCCGTTCGTCGCGCGGGGTCTTGCCGACGGGGGCGGCGGCACGGGCGAGGAAGAGGAAGAGCTCCCGGCGGTGTTCGGGTTCGAGCCGGGCGGCTCCGCCGAGGCCGAGGGCCCGCGCGACGTCCTCGATCCGGCCGCGGCCCTCGCGGACCTCGGCGAGCACGGCCTCGGCGAGGTCCAGCTCGCGCAGGGCCCGCAGCATCTCGGGGCCGTCGCCGCGCCGCAACGGGGTGGTGGCGGCCAGCAGGTGGCGGATCAGGTCGGCCGTCGTCAGCCCCTTGGCGCGCAGGCGCTTCAGCTCGGCGAGGTAGGCGGCGGCGCCGTGGCCGGTCGGCGGGGTGGCGGGGTGGCCGTAGCGCACGGCGGTGCGGCCGGTGCGCGCGGTCTCGGCGAAGGTGAGCTGGACCCAGTGCTCGGCCTCGCCGGTCCAGTTCGCGGCGCTGAGCCAGCTGCGGCAGCCGTAGGGCAGCAGGGCGGCGATCGCGTCGACGATCCGCACCCGCCGCTCCGGGCCGGGCAGGTTGCGGCTCTCGCCGGTGAGCGTGACGTGGTGCCCGTCGGTGAGCAGGGCGGCCACGCACGCGGCCCAGTCGAAGCCCACGTCCTCGATGACGGCGGCGAGTTCGGCGGCGGAGGCGGGGTGGAGGCCGAGCTGCAGCGGCGGCCCGGTCGGGGGGTCGCCGGGCTGCGGCCAGCGCACGCCGGCGGCGGCCGAGGCGAGGCCGGACCAGCTGACGCCGGCCCCCGCGGCCTGCGGCCATTCGAGCAGGAGCAGGCGGGAGGTGATGATCGGCGCCCCGGTGCCGTCCCGGCTGCTGCGGTCCCAGTCCTGTTCCACCATGGCGCAGGCCGCGGTCCGTTCGCCCTCGACGCCGCTGAGGAAGATCCGCCAGGGCAGGCCGCCGGTCTCCTCGGGGTGGCGGACGTCCGGGGTGCCGGTCTGGGCGCCCCACAGGTAGCGCCCGGCGCGGTCCGGATCGAGGCTGGTGCCGAGGATCTCGTAGCCCATCGGCCGCCCGGGGTACTTGCCGAGGACGGCCCAGTGCACGGTCACGGGGGCGGCGCCGGGCCGCTGCGTTCCGGTCACCGCAGCTTGACCCGGCGAGTGCGGATCCGCCGCTCCAGGTCGACCAGCGGCTCCAGCACGTTGATCGGGTTGGGCGAGGTGGCGATCTGCGGCTGCCCGTTGACGTCCTGGACGTTGGCGAAGAAGCGGTAGTCGAAGATGCCGTCGGGGTTGAGCCGGAAGCCGATGGCGGAGGTGGCGTAGTAGGTGATCCGGTTCGGGTGGAAGTAGGTGTGCAGGGCGTCGCGCACCAGGGTGGCGGTCGAGCCGCGGAAGGTGTCGCAGATCCAGGCGAAGTAGCCGGCGGCCTGTTCGGCCGGTACCCGGGGGATCCGGGCGCCGACGCCGTCCTGGGTGACCCAGCGGGCGTCCACGGAGGGCCGGAAGAGCTCCGGGTCGTCGAACTTGGCGACGCAGACCGCGACGTGGTGCGGCAGCCGGCCGCCGGCCATGCCGCGCCGGTCGCGGACCCGGCTGGTGATCGCGTTGAGGGTCGCGTAGAAGAACTCCAGGCTCTGGGTGCCGCGTTCGCGGTCGAGCAGGGGGTCGAAGAGGTAGATCAGGCCGCTGGAGTTCGCCAGTCGGTCGACGATGGCGGCGTGCTGGGGGTGCTCCGGGCGGAAGTACTCGCCGCTGACGTCGTGGATGTCGAGGACGAAGCCGACCTGCCGGGTGCCGCCGATCATCCGGGGCTCCTCGCCCTGGAAGGCCCAGCTCATGCCCTGCGCACCGGTGGTGGCGCCGGGGAAGCCGCGGTCCACGGCGAGCAGGCGGACCCCGCGGTTGAGGAAGTCGCCGGCCTCCGGGGTCATGCCGCTGATGACCCAGCGGCCCTTGCCGTGCCGGGCGTGCTGCAGGGCGGCGATGGGCAGCGCGGAGAGGTAGGTGGTCTTGCCCGAGCGTGGCGCCCCCCAGAGGCCGATCCGGACGGCGCCGGGGCCGTCGGGGCCGATCTGGCCGGGCGGTACCGGCACCTCGAGCGGGGGCAGGTAGCCGTCGGGGAAGGCGCCGTGGGGGGCGGCGTGGCCGTCGACGACGGTCGGCTGCGGCGCCGGGGCGGGCGGGCCGTAGCGCAGGCCGGGCGCGCCCGCGGCGCGCGGGCTCTCCCAGGCGGGGGCGTCCCGGTCGGGCACCGGGCCCTTGCCGGGCACGGGGTCGGTGGGGTGGTCGGACATCGGCGGTCTCCTCGGCGGGACGGTCGGTCAGAGCAGCGAGCGGGCCAGGGCCAGCCGGCAGGGCGGTCCGTCGACGTGCCAGGTCGGGACCAGGTCGTGGGCGGTGGCGGCGGGCGGCCGGTCGGGCGGAAGGGCGCCGTCGGCGCCGAGCGCGCACCAGCTCAGTTCGGTGTAGTCCCAGACCGTCTGGCGGGACCGGTCGGTGGGCCGGGGGCCGACCGGTCCGTCGCGCCGGGTCAGCACCCGGACGCCGGCGTCGCGCAGGGCGGTGAACTCGGTGCGCCAGTCCACCCCGAGCGGGCAGGCCGGCACCCGGCCCTGCTGGGCGGGCTCGCCGGGGGGACGGGCGCCCAGGACGAGCACGGTGCGCTGCGGGCGGAGCCGGCCGGAGGCCGCCCAGGCCGGCGTGGCCGCCTGGAGCCGGATCGCCTTCAGGGCGTCCTCCAGGGCGGAGACGGTGTCCTGGCCGCGGCGCACCGGCTCCCACCGGTCGAGTGCGGCGAGCGCGGCGGCCGGCGGGCCGAGCGGCAGGGTCTCCAGCAGGGTGGGCCGGGGCGTGTAGCGGTTCTCGCGGATGTGGTGGTCGTAGTAGCCGACGAGGGCGACGTCCACGCCGGCCGCGGAGGCGGCCGGGTCGGCGAGGGCGGTGACGAGCTCCCGCGCGTGGCGGACGCGGGCCGCGACCTCGTCGGGGGAGGTGGCGTAGCAGAGTTCGACGGCGAGCAGGAGTTGCAGCCGGGGCGGCCGGGCGAGGCTGCGCGGGAGACCCTCGATCAGGGTGTCGAGGTCGGCGCGGATCCGCTCGGCCGCGGTGCCGTCGGGCAGCAGCACCTCCACCTCGCCGGGGCCGTGCAGGACGAAGGTGAGGTTGGCGGCGCGCAGCGCGGGCAGGCGCACGCCGTGGGCGGACACGGCGTCGTGCCGGGTGCCGTGGCCGGCGGTCACCACCGGCAGGGTGAGCAGGGTGTCCGCCTCGATGGAGCCGTACACGGTGACGGGCACGGCGACGGTCTCCCCGGGTCTCAGCCGGGCGCCGGCCGGGAAGAGCAGCGTGGCCTCCGGCCGGACGGCTCCGCTGATCGCGTCCACGCCGGCCAGTACCAGCGCGTGGTCCCGGCGCAGCGGTGCGCCCCGGAGCAGCCGGCGCACCCCGGCGACGCCGCCGGGGGCGGGGGCGAGTTCGGCGTCGGGGGCGCGCAGGGTGCGGGCCGTGGCGGCGGCCCTGGCCAGCAGCGGCCAGTCGGGGCGCTGGTCGAGCAGCACGGTGCGCTGGCGCGGGCCGGTGGGCAGCAGGGTGGTCAGCAGTCGTCGGACGGCGGTGTCGAGGGCGGTGCGGTCGACCGGCGGGAGGTCGCCGATCCCGCCGGCGAGCTGGAAGGCGCGCCGCTCGGGGTCCTCGGCGAAGGCCGGGAGGAGGTCGGTCCAGGCGGTGCCGCCGGCTTCGGTGACCAGGGGGATGCCGTTGGCGTCCGCCTCGGCCCTGATCAGCCCGACCCGCTCGTCGCCGAGTTCGACGAACCAGATGACGGCTCCGGGGAGTTCGACGAGTTCCTCGAGCAGGCGGTCCCAGGCCCCGCCCGGCTCGGGGCCCGGTTCGGGCCCGGCGGCCGCGAGGGCCTCGGCCCGTTCGTCCCAGGCGGCGCGGCCCGCGGCGAGCGCCTCCTGCTCCCGGCGCAGGTCGTCCGGTCCGGGTTCGCCGAGGAACACCTCGCCCGTGATCCGCCACCGGCAGTCCGGGCAGAACTCGGCGTCCTCGTCCGGTCGGTGGCAGACCGGGCACGCCTGGTCCGGTCTGTTCGAGCCCCCGGTCACTTCTCGCCCCCAGCTCGACGTGTTCGGCGCAGGGCGGCACGGCCGAGATCGGCGGCGGCCTGCCCCTCAGGGGTCCTCATGGTGGCACAACGCCGGGGCGCGCAGTGGATGTTCGCGGAAAAGGTCGGTGGCGGGGGGCCGGGGGGGGCCCCGCGCCCCCCACGCACCCCCCCCCCCGAGCGCGGCAACAAATATATAAAAAACCCACTCGAAAGCGAGGAGCCGAG